>NZ_JBYSZG010000009.1:0-162421 GCF_058786935.1 Rugamonas sp. FW305-51 | reverse complement strand
AAGTCCCTCACAACTCACTTTAGCCAACCCGCCTGCGTTTCGGCGGCGGGAGGCCGGCTAGATGATTTTCATACCCCTTTTTGGGCAGCTCGTCCGGCGCGCCCGGGCATGGCCGGCCGTGACCGGCACGCCGGCGCTGCTGCGGCGCCGGTCCGGCCAACGCCTAGGCCGCCTTGCGCTTGGCCAGGTACATGGCCGCGTCGGCGTGCTTGAGGATGTCGTCGGCGTCGCTCTGGTCGCCGCAGAACAGGTGCCAGCCGATGCTGACCGTGCAGCTGTATCGCAGTTCGCCGAGCTGGTATTCCTGGTTCAGGATGCGGGTGATCTTGTCCGCCACCGCCACCACATGCAGTTCGGCGGCCGCCTGGTCGCCGCCCAATTCCTCGATCAGCACGACAAACTCGTCGCCGCCCAGGCGCGCCACCGTGTCGGCCTGCCGCACCAGCGCCCGCAGGCGGCGCGCCACCTTCACCAGCAGCTGGTCGCCTGCGTCGTGGCCGTGGGTGTCGTTGAGCAGCTTGAACTTGTTCAAGTCCATGAACAGGATGGCCGCGTAACTGGTGTGGCGCTTGCTCGTGTAGATGGCCTGCTTGAGCCGGTCCAGCAGCAGGCGCCGGTTGGGCAGCTGGGTCAGCGCGTCGTAGAACGCCATCATGCGCAGCTCCTGCTCGAGCCGCTTGCGTTCCGTCATGTCCACGAACTGGGCCAGCAGATGGCTGCCGCCGTCCGCCTCCACCGGTACGATGCGCGATTCAAGCCAGATGTCGCGCCCGGAGCTGGTGCCCACCTGCACCTCGCGCCGCTGCACGCAGTTGCTGGCCAGGGCCAGCCGGCAATCGTCCACCAGCGCCGCCACGTGCCAGCGGCTGACCTCATAGGCGCCCTGTGCCAGCAATTCCTCGCGCGTGACGCCGATCAGGCGGGCAAAGGCGTCGTTGGCCTCGATGCAGCGGCCGTCGGCGGCGAACACCCGCATCGGCAGCGGTGAGTTGAGCAGGATGGAGGCGTTGAACTTGAGCACCGCATGCAGCTCGCGATTGACCGATTCGGCCGCGCCGCGCGCATCGCGCAGCTCCTGCTGCACGCGCTGGCTGGCCTCGAGCGCGTCGCGCAACCGGACCTCCATCTCATGGCGTTCCGTCAGGTCGAGGAACTGCACCAACAGGTGGCGTTCGCCATTGAGCTCGGTGACCATGAGGTGGCATTCGCCGCTGATGTCGCGCCCGAACGCCGTCAGCACGGCGCCTTCGACCCGGCGCGGCTGGCCGTCCTGCAGCGACAGCAAGGCTTGCTCCAGCAAGCCCGTGTCGCGCCATTTATCGATGCTGTGGAAGTTGTACGTCATCAGCCTGGCACGGGTGGTGCCCACCATGCGGGCGTAGGCCTCGTTGGCCTCCACGCAGCGCCCGTCGGCCGCGTAGACGCCGATCGGCACCGGCGAATGGAGCACGATGGTCTCGTTGAAGCGCAGCACGGCGGCCAGCTCCTGGTTGGCCTTCTCTGCCTGCCCCAGCGCGGCGGCCAGCTGCCGCTGCAAGTCCATCTCGATACCGTAGCTGGCCTCGTAGCTGCTGACGAAGGACCACACCATGAAGCCGGTGAAACCGATCACGGTGGCGTGCACCATGGTCCACACGTCGGCCGACCGCAGCGGCACCGTCAGCACCAGCCAGCCGCGCGTCTCGGCCAGCCAGTACAGGGCCACGGCACACACGAACAGGGCCGTGAGCCCCAGCAGCACGCGCCGGCCCAGCAGCCAGCCAGCCATCATCAACAGCGGCGCCATGCTCAGCAGCACAGGCGAACGCACGCCCGTCAACAGCATGGGGGTGAGCAGGACGAAGGACGACCACAGCCCCACGATCAGGTAGCGCGCCAGCCGGCTGCGCCCCTGCAGCAACGCGCCCTTGGCGCCCAGGCCGGCCACCACCATCAGGGCGCCCGGATATTGCACGGCCGGCAGGATCAGGTACAGCGCCAGCCACAAGGCGGCGCCGGCCAGCACCCAGACGTCGACGAAGCGGCGCACGAAACGGTCGCTGGTGCCGCTCACGCGCAGCCGGGCATCGGCGCCGGCGCGCGCCAGGACGTCAGCCGATCGTGGTGCCAGGCGGGGCAAACCCTTGGTCATGTGCTGCGTACTCCGGTGGGACGACGGCGCGATCGCCGGCTCGGACAACAATTTGTCCACGACACATTGTACATGGCGGCACCGCCCCGGCAAGCGCGGGCGGCCGCCGCCGTGTTGACCATACCACAAGCGCCGCGCGCCGCGCGCCATGGGCGGCGGCCGGCGCCTTTGCCACGGCGCGCATCATTTTTCTTGACAAGCACGCGCGCCAGCCCTTACATTAAAGCCATGACCCCGCATCTGCACCTATCCTCTTTCCTGCTGGCCGCCCTATCCCTAGCGGCGCACCTACCAGCACGCGCTTGATTCGCACCCCGCGCAACCCGCGCAATCCGCATTAAGCTGCACCATTTGTTCCGCCCGGCCATGAGCTGCACGGATCTTCAAATTCCAGGAAAGTTTGCACCGATGTTCACTACGGCTACCCGCGTTCACACCAGCACCAGCGCCCCGTTCGCGCTGCCACTCGGCATGCGCGCCCAGTCGCGCCTATGGCTATTGCTACCGATCGGTTGCCTGGCCTAGTGTCCCGTGGCCGCCCGGCAGCCTGTCGCCACCCGCGCCCGTAACGGCTTTCCCCTTTCAAGATCCCAGGAGTCCCCCATGATGTTGCAGAACCCAGCAGCGAAGTATCGCGCCTTTCCCCCTGTCCAATTGTCCGACCGCCAGTGGCCGAACAACGTCATCACCAAGCCGCCCATCTGGATGAGCACCGACCTGCGCGACGGTAACCAGGCCCTGATCGAGCCGATGAGCGCCGAGAAGAAGCTGCGCTTCTTCGAGCTGCTGTGCAAGATCGGCCTCAAGGAAATCGAAGTGGGCTTCCCGTCCGCCTCGCAGACCGACTTCGACTTCGTGCGCAAGCTGGTCGACGAGAACCGCATTCCGGACGACGTCACCATCATCGTGCTGACCCAGTCGCGCGATGAACTGATACGCCGCACCGTGGCCTCGGTGGCCGGCGCCAAACGCGCCGTGGTCCACCTGTACAACTCGGTGGCGCCCGTGTTCCGCAAGGTGGTGTTCGGCATGTCGCGCGAACAGATCACCGACATCGCCACCACCGGCACCCGCCTGGTGAAAGAACTGGTGGCCCAGCACCCGCAGACGGAATGGGTGTTCGAATACACGCCCGAATCGTTCTCCACCACGGAACTCGATTTTTCCAAGCACATCGTGGACGCCGTCAGCGCCATCTGGGAGCCGACCCCGCACAACAAGATGATCGTCAACCTGCCCTCGACGGTCGAATGCAGCACCCCCAATGTGTACGCGGACCAGATCGAATGGATGTCGCGCAAGCTGGCGCGGCGCGACTCGCTCATCATCAGCGTCCACCCGCACAATGACCGCGGCACGGCTGTCGCCTCGGCCGAACTGGCCGTGATGGCCGGCGCCGACCGCGTCGAAGGCTGCCTGTTCGGCAACGGCGAACGCACCGGCAACGTCGACCTGGTCACGCTGGCGCTCAACCTGTACACCCAGGGCGTCCACCCGGGCCTGGACTTCTCCGACATCGACGAAGTGCGCAAGTGCGTGGAAGAGTGCAACCAGCTGCCCGTGCATCCGCGCCACCCCTACGTGGGCGACCTTGTATTCACCGCCTTCTCCGGCTCGCACCAGGACGCCATCAAGAAGGGCTTCGCCCAGCAGCAGCCGGGCGCGCTGTGGGAAATCCCCTACCTGCCGATCGACCCGGCCGACCTGGGCCGCAGCTACGACGCCGTGATCCGCGTCAACAGCCAGTCCGGCAAGGGCGGCATGGCCTACTTGCTGGAACAGGACTACGGCCTGGTGCTGCCGCGCCGCCTGCAGATCGAGTTCTCGCGCGCCGTGCAAGCCGTGGCCGACGCCACCGGCCTGGAAATCACGGCCGACGGCATCCACGAGATCTTCAGCCGCGAATACCTGGAGCAGAACGCGCCCTACGCCTACAGTTCGCACCGCATGGTGGAAGACACCAGCAGCGACGAGCCGGTGCAGATCGACATCGCCATACTCCACCACCAGGCGCCGCTGGCCCTGCAAGGCGGCGGCAACGGTCCGGTCGATGCCTTCGTCGACGCGCTGGGCCTGGACATCAAGCTGATGGACTACCACGAGCACTCGATCGGTTCCGGCGCCAACGCCAAGGCGGCCTGCTATGTGGAACTGCGCCTGGCCAACGGCCCTACCCTGTTCGGCGCCGCCATCGACAGCAACATCGTCACGGCCTCGTTCAAGGCCGTGCTGAGCGCCGTCAACCGCCAGCTCAAGCAGACCAAGGCCGGCGCCACGCCAGCCGCCGCCACCGCCTGAGAGGCTGACGCGGCGCCCCGTTGCGCGCGATCGCCAGTCGTTTTCGCGCAACGCTTTCCACTCACAAAAGTGGAAAATATGATAACTAAATCACGGATTGCACTACACTGCATTTTTAGCCAGGAGTGCGATCCGTGAAACCGACCGAATTCTCCGCCCTTCCCTTCCTGGAGCTGTCCCGCTGGCAGCGGCTGACGCTGGCCGTCGCACTGGGCGCGGCCCTGCACTTCGCGCTGGGCCTGGAGCCGGTGTGGTGGATGGCCTGGATCGCGCCCGCGCCCGTGCTGGCCCTGGCGCTGCGTTCGCGCAGCGGCGCCGCCCGCTGGGGCACGCTGGCCGCCGCCGTGACCGGCCTGGCCCCCAACCTGCCCTACCTGATTACCGTACTCGGCGACTTCACGGCGCCCCTGGTCCTGCTGCTGCAAGGGCTGCTGTGGATGGCCGTTATCATGGCCACGCGCCGCATCGTGCTGCGCTACCCGCGTTGGTGGGCCGTGTTCGCCTATCCCCTGCTGTGGGCCGGCGCCGACACGCTGATGGCCAACCTGCTGCCGGACGGGAACTGGAACAGCCTGGCCTACACCCAGGCCGGCTTCCTGCCGGCCCTGCAGGTGACGGCGCTGTCCGGTACCGCCGGCCTGGTGTTCCTGCTGTCGCTGCCGGCCTCCGCGCTGGCCCTGCTGGTGGCACGCGGCAGCGTGCTGCCCCATGCCTGGCGCGCCGCCGCCGGCGCCGCGCTGCCTGTGGCCGCCGCGCTGGCCTATGGCGTGCTGCGCCTGCAAACGCCGCTGGCAGGCCAACAGACCACCTTCGGCCTGGCCGCCATCGACGACGCCATCGGCCTGCAGGCCAGCGCCACCTATGCCGCCCCGATCTGGCAGCGCTACGAACAACACATTGAAGCGCTGGCGGCACAGGGCGCGCGCATCGTCGTCCTGCCGGAAAAAATCGCCATGCTGTCGCCCGCGCAGGCGCTGCAACAGCAACAGCGGCTGGCCGCGCTGGCGGCGCGGCTGGGCATCTGGATAGCGGCCGGCGTGGGCACCGACGACGGCCAGCACCGCCTCAACCTGGCCTGGCTGCTGCCGCCGCAAGGCGCGCCGGCGCAGACTTACCAGAAGCACCATCTGGCGCCGCCGGAGCGGGAATTCGTGCCCGGCAGCGAATACACGCTGCAGACCGTGGACGCCTTGCACTACGGCCTGGCCATCTGCAAGGACATGCATTTCGGCACGCTGGGCCGAGCCTACGGCCAGCGCGGCGCGGACGTGATGCTGGTGCCGGCCTGGGACTTCGGCGCCGACCGCCACCTGGCCGCCGCCATGACGGCCCTGCGCGGCGTGGAAAATGGCTACACGGTGGTGCGTGCCGCACGCGAAGGCGTGCTGACGGTACACGATCCCTACGGCCGCGCGCTGGCGCAGCAGGACAGCGCCGCCATGCCCGGCGCCGCCACGCTGGCCACGGTGCAGGCGGGTCCGCAACTGGCCACGCTCTACACCCGCACCGGCGACGCCTTCGGCTGGCTGTGCACGGCCGTAGGCGCCTTGCTGGTGGTGCTGAGCCGGCGCCGCCCGTCGCTCACCGCGACCCGCGCCGCCCTCGCCGCCTGAGCCTCCCGTCCTGGCTGCCGGCGTTGCCGCGCGCATCGGACAGCGGGCCACCCGGAACCGCAATATGGACAGTTGCACCACAATCGCGCCTGGCCACGCACGCTTACCATGCGCGCCGCCATTTTTGTTGCCGATTGCTGGCCCGATTTGTGCATTAATTGTCCTGGATCATGCAAATTTTTGCTGCAGCGCACTATAGTGTGACGATTACCTGCACCGGTTCGGACATTTCCCGTCCTGACTGCACCAAATTGACGCAACGGTCCGACGTCCGCGCATTCCCTAGCTTATCCGAAAAGAAACGAGTCAACCATGAACCTGATACTGCGACGCCTGCTGCTCTGGCAAAAATTCCTGGTCCTGTCGCTGCTTTGTGCCGTGCTGGTGGCCATTCCCCTGCTGCTGTACGTTGTCCAGTCGGGCAAGGAAGTGGGCGTGGCGCAGCAGGAAGTCCAGGGTATCGCCCCGATCCGCGCCACCATGAACGCCATCCGGCTGGCGCAGCAGCATCGCGGCCTGTCGGCCATGGTGCTCGGTGGCGACAGCAGCGCCAACGAGCGGCGCCGCGCCAAGCAGCAGGAACTGGCGGGCGCGCTGACGGCGGCCGACGCCCTGCTCAAGGATGGCGACCCGGCCCTGTATGAGCGCTATGCCAAGGTGCGCGACGAAATCGGCGCCCTGACGGCGCGCGTGGAACAGGGTGCGCTGAACGGCCAGGAAAGCTTTAGCGCCCACAGCGCCCTGATCGGCCGCCTGATGCGCTTTAACGAAGCGCTGGTCGACCACTACAATCTGAGCCTCGACCCGCAGTTCGAAACGTTCTACCTGATCGACTCGGCCCTGGTCAAATCGCCCGCCCTGACGGAAGCGCTGGGCCGCCTGCGCGCCAAGGGTTCGGCCGCGCTGGCCACCAAGACGGCCACCCCGGAACAGCGCGTCACCATCGCCGCCATGGCGGCCACGGTGGCCGAACTGTATGACAGCGCCACCAACTCGCTGCGCAAGGCCAGCGAAGGCGACGCCGCCATCAAGGCGCAGCTGGACGCGCTGCAGGAAACCAGCCTGGCCTCGGGCCGCGCCGTGCTGCAACTGGTCGATCGTCAGATCGTCAAGGCCGACGAACTGACGCTGGCGCCGGCCGAATTTTTCAACCAGATCACGGGCGCCATCGACAACCAGCTCAAGCTCAACGACGCCGCGCTCGACCAGGTGCGCAGCCGGGTGGACAGCCGCCTGGCCCATCTGAACATGGTACGGTATGAAACCATGGCCGGCATGCTGGCGCTGGCCGTGCTGGCCGCGTTCACCTGCGTGGCCATCGTCAAATCCGTCACGGTCCCGCTGGCCGAAGCCGTGGAGGCGGCGCACCGCGTGGCGCAAGGCGACCTGACGGTCGACATCGACGCCCACTCGGAAGACGAAGCGGGCCAGCTGATGCGCGCCCTGCACGCCATGGTGGCCAGCCTGACGGCCATCGTCGGCACGGTGCGCGCCGGCAGCGACGCCATCGTCAGCGCCTCGACCCAGATGGCGACCGACAACGCCGACCTGTCGAGCCGCACGGAATCGGAAGCGAGCGCGCTGGAAGAAACGGCGTCGGCCCTGGAGCAGCTGGCCTCGACCGTGCACCAGAACGCGGAAAGCGCGCGCCAGGCCAACACGCTGGCCGCCTCGGCTTCCGACGTGGCCGTGCGCGGCGGCACCGTGGTGGCGCAGGTGGTGCAGACCATGGAGTCGATCAACGCCTCGGGCCGCGAAATCACCAACATCATCGGCATCATCGACGGCATCGCCTTCCAGACCAATATCCTGGCGCTCAACGCGGCGGTGGAAGCGGCGCGCGCCGGCGAACAGGGACGCGGCTTTGCCGTGGTGGCGACGGAAGTGCGCAACCTGGCGCACCGTTCGGCGGCGGCGGCCAAGGAGATCAAGACCCTGATCGACGCCTCGTCCGAGCAGTCCAGCGCCGGCGCCAAGCTGGTGCAGCAGGCCGGCGCCACCATGGACGAAATCATCGGCAGCATCAGCCGCGTCAACCACATCGTGGGCGAGATCAGCACGGCCAGCAGTGAACAGGCGATCGGCATCGAACAGATCACCGAAGCCGTCACCCACCTGGATGGGGTGACGCAGCAGAACGCCACCATGGTGGAAGAAGAAGCGGCCGTGGCCAAGGCCATGAACCAGCAGGCCAAGGAACTGCAGGCGGCCGTCAGCGTATTCAAGCTCGGTTACGAGGATGCGCCACCGGCCGCACGCCCCCACGGGCGCGAGCAGCAGCGCCGCCTGAAACTGGCTGCCTGAATCGGCAAATAGAAATGGGGACGTACCCCATTTCCGGGGACCTGAAAAATGGGGACGTACCCCTTTTTTCCCCTTGAAAAATGGGGACGTACCCCATTTTCGTTCGGTGACATACCCCATTTTCGCGGCTTGATTACGGCTGGCGTGCCAGGCGGATGCCGGTGAACTGCCAGCGCGCGCCGGCCGGGAAGAAATTGCGGTAGCTGGCACGCGCATGGCCGGCCGGCGTGGCGCACGACGAGCCGCGCAGCACATATTGGTTGACCATGAACTTGCCGTTGTATTCGCCCAGCGCCCCCGGCGCGGCGCGGTAGCCGGGATACGGCGCATAGCTGCTGCTGGTCCATTGCCAGCAGTGGCCGAACAATTGGGCGATGCCGGGGCTGCCCCGTGCGGCCAACTCCCATTCCGCCTCCGTCGGCAGGCGTGCACCGGCCCAGTGGGCATAGGCGTCGGCCTCGAACAGCGACACGTGCGTCACTGGCCGCATCAGGTCCAACGTCCGCGCGCCGTGCAGCGTGAATTCGCGCCACCGTCCGGCACCATCATTCTCGTCGCCGCGCAGCCAGTACAGCGGATGCCGCAGCCGGTTGGCCTGCACCCAGTCCCAGCCCTCGGCCAGCCACAAGTCGGGATTGTTGTAGCCGCCGGCCTCGATGAAGGCCATGTATTCGCCATTGGTCACCAGCCGCGAGGCCAGCGCGAACGGCGCCACGTATTGTCGGTGCCGGGGCAATTCATTATCAAAACTGAAGCCGTCGCCGTCATGGCCGATGTCCACCAGGCCGCCATCGAGCTCGATCCAACTCTGCGGCCCGGGTGCGGCGGCAGGCTCCAGTGGCGCGGCGGCAGAAGTCGCTGCAGGAGCGGCAATGGACGCGGCAATGGAAGCAGCGACCGAAGCGGCGCCATGCGCTGCATCGTGGTAGGCCGGCAGCAGCGGATTCTGCGCCAGCAGGTGCTTCACGTCCGTCAGCATCAGCTCCTGATGCTGCTGTTCGTGCTGCATACCCAGCGTGAGCAGCGCGCCCAGTTCCTGCACCTGCCCCGCATCGCAGACGCTGTCCGTCAGCAGCGCGATGCGGCGGTCCACGTCGGCGCGGTAGGCGCGCACCTCCGTCATCGACGGCCGCGTGAGCAGGCCGCGCTGGGCGCGCGGATGCTTCTGCCCCACGCCGTTGTAGTAGGAATTGAACAGCACCCGGAACGCTGGATGGAACGGCACAAAACCGGGTTCCATGCGCTCCAGGATGAAGGTCTCGAAGAACCATGTCGTATGCGCCAGATGCCATTTGATGGGACTGGCGTCGGGCATCGACTGCGCGCCGCAGTCCTCGTCCGACAGCGGCTCGGCCAACGCCAGCGTGCGGCGCCGCACGGTTTCGTAGCGGGCACGCCACAACGCCTGGGCGCCTGCCAGCTGCGGGGGCTGGTGCATGCTCATGGGCTCAGGCGCGCGCGGCGCGGGCGTGGATCACGGCGAACCAGCCGGCCGGATCGGTCCAGATGCGGGCCGCCTCGAAGCCGGCCCGTTCCAGCAGCGCGACAAAACCGGCGCGCGTGTATTTGTAGCTGTATTCCGTGTGGATGCGTTCACCGGCGCCGAAATGGCGCTCGCCGCCCTGCCAGCGCACCGTCAGCCCGTGGCGCGCCTCCAGGTGCATCTCGATGCGGCTGGCCTGCTCGTTGAAGAAGGCGCGGTGCAGCCAGTCGCGCACGTCGAAGTCGGCGCCGGCCAGGTGGTTCAGATGATTGAGCAGGTTGAGGTTGAAGGCGGCCGTCACGCCCAGCGCATCGTCGTAGGCCGCGTCGAGCACCGCCGTATCCTTGACCAGGTCCACGCCGATCAGCAGCCCGCCATCCTCGCCCGCGCTGTCGCGCAGGCCGCGCAGGAATCGCTCCGCCTCGTCCGGCCCGAAATTGCCGATCGACGAGCCAGGATAGAAGAACAGCCGGCGCGTGCGGCGCACGCTGTCGGGCAGCGCGCAGCCTTTCGAGAAATCCAGGCCCAGCGCCAGCATGCCGATTTCCGGAAAGCGCTGCTGCAGGCCACGCACGGCTTCGGCCAGGAAGTCGCGCGAAATATCGACCGGCACGTACTGGGCCGGCTGCAGCAGGGGAAACAGGGCGGCCGCCTTGGCGCAGTTGCCCGCGCCCAGGTCGATCAGCGTGCAGCTGGCGCCGGCCTCGCGCGCGATGTCGCTGCCGTGGCGGGCGAAGATGGCGGCCTCGGTGCGGGTCGGATAGTATTCGGGCAGTTCGCAGATGGCTTCGAACAGGCGCGAACCGAGGCTGTCGTAGAAGAACTTGGGCGACACGGCGGCGGACGGGGCCAGCAGCCCCGCGCTGATCTCGGCCACCACATTGACGGCGCCATGGGCCGGGCGCGCGGCAGCATCGGCAGTGCAGGATTCGGGCGAAACGGGCGAAACAATACGCATCGCGGGAGTACGGGGCATCAGCATGATGTGCTCAGTCGGTTGGTGGATGACGGTCGTCCCTGCCGGCGCTGCCCCTGCATCTGGCCACGCCGGCCACTGCTACGGATAACATTTTTGTTATGATAGCCGAATCTCCAATTTTCAGCGCCACGCAGTACCGCTGTGCCCACCGGCGCATGGGCAGCGCTCTCAATAGCAATCTCGCAACGATCAATCATCCGAACAAGAAAAGGCACACCCGACATGACCACCTCCGCCCTGCGCACCATCAAATCCATCCTGGCCGCCGCCCTCGGCGCCACCCTGCTGCTGGCCACGCCGCTGAGCCAGGCACAGGGCCAGGTGTTCCGCGTGTCCGCCATCCCGGACGAAGCGCCGACGGAACTGCAGCGCAAGTTCAAGCCGCTGGGCGAATACCTGGAAAAGAAGATCGGCATGAAAGTCGAGTTCACGCCCGTGACGGACTACGCCGCCTCGGTCGAAGCGCTGATCAACAAGAAGGTCGACATGGTGTGGTTCGGCGGCTTCACCTTCGTGCAGGCCAAGGACCGCAGCAAGAACCAGATCACGCCGCTGGTGCAGCGCGCCGAGGACGAAAAATTCCATTCCGTCTTCATCACCACCAACAAGGACATCCACAAGCTGGAGGACTTGAAAGGCCACACCCTGAGCTTCGGTTCCGAGTCGTCCACCTCGGGCCACCTGATGCCGCGCTCCTACCTGCTGGCCGCCAAGATCAACCCGGACACGGACCTCAAGCGCATCGCCTTCTCCGGCGCACATGACGCCACCGTGGCGGCCGTGGCCGGCGGCAAGGTCGACGCGGGCGCGCTCAACATCTCCGTGTGGGAAAAGCTGGTCAGCGAACACAAGGTCGATCCGGCCGTGGTGCGCGTGTTCTACACCACCCCCGGCTACTACGACTACAACTGGAGCGTGCGCACCGACATGAACGCCGACCTGAAGAAAAAGCTGAGCGACGCCTTCCTGGCGCTGGACCCGAAGAACCCGCAGGACAAGGCCATCCTGGACCTGCAGCGCGCCTCGAAGTTCATTCCCACCAAGGCTGAAAACTACACCGCCATCGAAGTAGCCGCCGTCAACGCGGGCCTGCTGAAGAAGTAAGCGATGCAAGCGAGCAGCCGCACCGGCGCCGACGCCAGCGCCGGGCCGACCTACCGCCTGGAGCACCTGACGGTGCGCCACCTGGCCGCCGCCGCGGGCGCGGCCCCGGCGCTGCGCGACGTCACGCTGACGGTGGCGCCCGGCGAGCAGCTGGCCGTGATCGGCCCGTCCGGCGCCGGCAAGACCACCCTGCTGGCCGTGCTGGCCTGCGCCCACCGCCCGTCCGACGGCGTGTTCCAGGCCTTCGGCCAGGACCCATGGACGCTGGCCGAGGCGCAGCGCCACCGGCTGCGCGCGCGCCTGTTCCTGGCGCCGCAGACCCCGCCCCTGCCGCCGCGCCAACGCGTGGTGACGGCCGTGCTGGCGGCGCGCCTGCCGCAATGGAGCTTGTGGCGCGCCCTGGTCTCGCTGGTCAAGCCGGCCGATCCGGAAGCGGCCTATCAGGCGCTGGCCCGCTTCAACCTGGGCGACAAGCTGTACGCCCGGGTCGATCGCCTGTCCGGCGGCGAGCGCCAGCGCTGCGGCCTGGCGCGCCTGCTGCTGTCGTCGGCGCAGGCGCTGCTGGTGGACGAACCGCTGTCGGCGCTGGACCCGGCCCTGTCCGAGCTGGCGCTGGCCACGCTGCGCCAGGACGCTACCGAACGCAACGCCACCCTGATCTGCAGCCTGCACCAGGTGGACCTGGCGCTGGCCCATTTTCCCCGCATCGTCGCCCTGCGCGACGGCGCCATCGTGTTCGACCTGCCGCGCGAGCAGGTCACGCCGGACATGGTGACGGCGCTGTACCAGGGCGAGCTGCCCGCCGCCAGCACGCCGCCGCCGGCCGTACTGCCGTCGCGCGTGGCCGTGGGCGCCTGCTTCTGATCCATGCACAATACGTTCAACCCCAGGCCCAACCCCAACGGCGCCACACGCCACCCCGACCCCGCCTGGCGCGGCCGCGTCATCATGGCCGTGCTGGGCGTCGCCCTGCTGTGGCCCATGGTCGTGACCAGCGAATTCAAGCCCTCCGTGCTGTTCGACTGGCAAAGCCTGGAGGCCACCGGCCGCTTCCTGGCCGGCTTCGTGCCACCGGCCCACAGTCCCGAATTTCTCGCCATGCTGCTGCGCGAAACGTGGCAGACGGTGGCCATCGCCACGGCCGGCCTCACGCTGGCCCTGCTGGGCGCCATCCCCGCCGCCTTGCTGGTGACGGAAAAGCTGTCGATCTCGCGCCTGGGCACGGGCCGCATGCGCCTGCCCTCGGTCCTGCTGCGCCAGCTGGCGCGCTGGCTGCTGGTGCTGCTGCGCAGCGTGCCGGAACTGGTGTGGGCGCTGCTGTTCGTGCGCATCATCGGCCTCGGCCCCACGGCCGGCGTGCTGGCCATCGCCCTCACCTACTGCGGCATGCTGGGCAAGGTCTACGCCGAAATCCTGGAATCGGCCGACGGCGGCGCCAGCACGGTGCTGCTGGCCAACGGCAGCGGGCGGCTGGCCGCCCTGCTCTACGGCACGCTGCCGGAGGCGGCCTCGGAACTGGTGTCCTACACCGTCTACCGCTGGGAATGCGCGATCCGCGGTTCCGTCGTCATGGGCTTCGTGGGCGCCGGCGGCCTGGGCCAGCGCATGGATGAATCGATGAAGATGCTGTCCGGCGGCGAAGTGTCGTCCATGCTGATCGTGTTCGTGCTGCTGGTGGCCGGCGCCGACACGGTGTCCAAAATGCTGAGGAGGCGGCTGGCATGAGCGCACCGCACACCCCGGCCGGCATGCCGCCGGCCCCGCCCCGCGCCTGGTCCACCATCGCCCTGGCCGCGCTGTTGCTGGCATTGGTGGCGGCCAGCTTCGCCTCGCTGCCCCTGCAGTGGCGCGCCTTTTTCACGCTCGAAGCGCTGGCCAGCATGGCGGAATTCCTGTCCGGCTTCGCCCCGCCCGAGCTGGCCCTGCCCTTCCTGGCCAAAACGGCCGGCGCCGCCGCCGAAACGCTGGCCATGTCCGCCCTGGGCACCCTGCTGGCCGTGATGGCCGGCCTGGCGCTGGCCCTGCCGGCCGCGGGCCGCTTCGGCCGCGCCCTGCGCGCGCCCGTGCGGGCCCTGCTCAACGTGCTGCGCTCGATTCCCGAACTGGTGTGGGCTTCCATCCTGCTGGTGGCGGCCGGCCTGGGGCCGTTCGCCGGCACGCTGGCGCTGGCCGCCCACACGTCCGGCGTGCTGGGCCGCCTGTTCGCCGACGCGCTGGAAAACGCCGCGCCCCTGCCCGAGGAAAGCCTGCGCACCAACGGCGCTTCCCCGCTGGCCGCCTTCCTGTACGCCACCTTGCCGCAGGCGCTGCCGCAGATGCTGTCCTACACCCTGTACCGCTGGGAGAACAACATCCGCGCCGCCGCCATCCTGGGCGTGGTGGGCGCGGGCGGGCTGGGGCAGATGCTCAAATATCACCTGTCGCTGTTCCAGATGCAGCAGGCCGCCACCGTGATCGCCGCCATGCTGCTGCTGGTGGGGCTGGTGGACGCCATCAGCTTCGCGCTGCGGCGCGTGCTGACCCGCTAATCCAACCCAGGTAACCCGCCCCATGCTCGAACTGCGCCAGCTCACCAAATCCTACGCCAGCGGCCATCCCGTGCTGGACCGGCTCAGCTGGCAGTTCCGGGCCGGCGAGTTCGTCGCCATCATGGGCGACTCCGGCGTCGGCAAGTCCACCCTGCTGAACCTGATCGCCGGCCTGGACCAGCCCGACCCCGGCCCGCAAGCGTCGCCCATCCTGGTGGACGGGGTGGCCATGTCGGGCCTGGACGACGACGCGGCCACCCGGCTGCGGCGATCCCGCATGGGCTTCATCTTCCAGGCCTTCCACGTGCTGCCCCATCTGACGCTGCTGCAAAACGTAGCCCTGCCCCTGCTGCTGAACGGCCTGCCGCGCGGACGCGCCGGCCAGATGCTCGAAGCGGTGGGCCTGGGCGGGCGCGGCGCCGACTTCCCGCACCAGCTGTCGGGCGGCGAACTGCAACGGGTGGCCATCGCGCGCGCCCTGGTGCACCGGCCGGCCCTGGTGCTGGCCGACGAACCGACCGGCAATCTCGACCCCGACACGGCCGATACCATCCTCACCCTGCTGCGCCAGGAAATCAAAGCGACCGGCGCTTGCGCCATCATGGTCACCCATTCCCATGCCGCGGCCGCCATGGCCGACAAAACGTTGTTATTAACGAAATTGGGGATACAAGAAACAACAATCGTCAATCCGTTTGAGCAAAAAACAAGATAATTTTTTTATCAAATCATCCTATCCAATTCTCTCCGTAGTATTATTGAAAGTAACTTGCTTGGTTATCAAGAATGTTGAGCCGCTTTCCACATTCGGGGACCGAAATGTGGGGTCGCTCGCCAGCGAGGACACGCCAACCTATCCACGTTTTTGAGCAAAGGAGGAGCAAAAATGAACGTACGGCAAAAAAAGTTGGAATTGATCGAGGCCATGAACCGGGCCCGCGCGCTCGAACCATCCAGCTTTGTTCCCAACAAGCTGCTGGACACCCTGATCGAGAAAATGAACCTGAAAAACGATGCGGAATTGTGCCGCGTGCTTGAGGTTCAACCGCCTATCATCAGCAAAATCCGGCATCGCAAGCTGGCCGTCGGGGCCACCATCTTATTGCGTATGCATGAGAAATCGGACATCAGCATCCGAGAACTGAAGGAATTGTCGACCGCTTCCATGCACTGAGCAGCCCAGCTGACCTTGCGATGCCAGGCGCCGGCATGCGGTTTCCGGCGCCCCACCTGCGCCAGAAGTAAAACTTGCAGCGAGCCTGCCGTTGAGCCGCACATCTCTTTACAACGTCCAGCCCAAACCCCGCTGAACGACGTTACAAAGTAATCACTAGTCAAAATTTTTCAGTAACCAAGCAAGTCTTCAACTGGTTGAAGATTGTAACTACTGGTATTGAAGTCGCGACCTCATATTTACTCCGTCATCGCGCCGTTCCGCGCCAGGGACAAGCCGCGCCTTGCGCGCCCGCGCCGCAGGCATGGCCGTCGCCTTCGGCCTGCGCTAGCGCAGCCGCTCGCGCAGCCGCGCCAGCGCGCGCATGAACAACTCCGGCTGGTCGTGGGCGCGCGCCAGCACCAGCGCGCCCTGGATGCCGCCCACCACTTCCTCGGCCAGGGCCGCGGCATCGTTCGCCGCGCGGCCGCCCCGCTGCAGCGCCGCGGCCAGGGCCGCGATCCATTCAGCGAAATAGCCTTTCACCTGCTGCGCGTGGCGGTCGCGCTCCTGGCCCAGCGCGAACAGGCCCACCAGACAGACCTTGCGGCCGGACAGGAAGTAATTGGCCACGGCGCCGAACATCCGGTCCAGCCCCGCGGCCACATCGTCGCAGGCGGCCAATGGCAGGAACACCTGTTCGCGGAACCAGGTATCGATCTCGGTCAGCACGGCGTCGGCCATCTCCTCCTTCCCGCCGGGGAAGAAGTGATAGATGCTGCCCTTGCCCAGCCCCGTCCCTTGCGTGATGCGGGCCAGGCTGGCGCCTTCGAAGCCATAGGTCCGAAACACTTCCGCCAGCCGTGGCACCACGTCGCCGCGTTCCGCAATTGTCCTTGCCATTACCGCTCACCTGCTTTCTTTAAAATCCGAAGTCGCTCAAGCCCGGATGATCGGCCGGACGCGGGCCGTTCAAATCCCAGTGGAACTTGCGTTCGGACGCCGCGATCGGCGCTTCGTTGATGCTGGCCAGGCGCCGCGCCATCAAGCCGTCGGCGGCGAACTCCCAGTTCTCGTTGCCGTAGGCGCGATACCACTGGCCAGAGTCGTCATGGTATTCGTAGGCGAAGCGGACCGCAATGCGATTGCCCTCGACAGCCCACAATTCCTTGATCAAGCGGTATTCCAGCTCGCGCGTCCATTTGCGCGTCAGCAGGCCGACGATGGCGGCACGGCCCTGCACGAACTCGGCGCGGTTGCGCCACAGGCAGTCTTCCGTGTAGGCCAGCGACACTTTTTCCGGATTGCGGCTGTTCCAGCCATCTTCGGCCAGACGGACTTTTTCGATGGCGGTGGCGCGGGTGAACGGGGGCAGCGGGGGACGGGACATGATAAACCTCCAAAAGTAAGTTTGATTGTACCGAGCGGAATAATGTGTACCGATCAGTACAATAAGTGTAGTCCGCAAGCCGCCGCAATGCAAGCACATTCCAATCTGGCCGGAACGGCCGCAGGGAACCAGATCAAGCTGTTTGCAAAAGATTAATGAGGCACTATACTCCGCACTGCCCCGCCGCCGCCCGCGCCCGGCAGGGCCGGAGACAGCCTATACTGAAAATCGGAGCACACCGCATGGACGACAAGAAACCGGGCCGCATCGAGCCCTACACGCACGCCGCCGCCGGCTGGGGCGCGCTCAAGCAAGTGGCGATCAACCTGGTGCGTGAAAAGGTCAGCGGCAGCAATTACAGGAGCCTGCTGGCGCAAAACCAGCCCGACGGCTTCGACTGCCCCGGCTGTGCCTGGCCCGACCGCGAACATACGTCCACCTTCGAATTTTGCGAGAACGGCGTCAAGGCCGTGGCGGCGGAGGCCACCAGCAAACGGGTGCGGCCGGACTTCTTCGCCCAGCATACGGTGGGCGCCCTGCTGCAGCAGTCCGACTACGAGCTGGAACAGCATGGCCGCCTGACCGATCCCATGGTGTACCACCACGCCAGCGACAAATACGTGCCCATTTCCTGGGACGGCGCCTTTGACCTGATCGCGCGCCACCTGAAGGCGCTGCCCGATCCCAACCAGGCCGCCTTCTACACCTCCGGCCGCACCGGCAACGAGGCCGCCTTCCTGTTCCAGCTATTCGTGCGCATGTACGGCACCAACAACTTCCCGGACTGCTCCAACATGTGCCACGAGCCCACCAGCCGCGGCCTGCCCGGCACCGTGGGTACGGGCAAGGGCACCGTCACGCTGGAGGATTTCGAACATGCGGACACGCTGCTGATCTTCGGCCAGAACCCGGCCACCAACCATCCGCGCATGCTGGGCGAACTGCGCGACTGCGCCAAACGGGGCGCCACCATCGTCTCCATCAATCCGCTGCGCGAACGAGGGCTGGAGCGCTTCACGTCGCCGTCCCACCCGCTGGAGATGCTGACCAACGCCAGCACGGCCATCGGTTCGCTGTTCATCCAGCCGCGCCTGGGCGGCGACTTCGCCCTCATCAAAGGCGTGGCCAAGCGCCTGCTGGAACTGGATGACGCGGCCCTGGCGGCCGGCCAGGCGCGCCTGCTGGACCTCGATTTCATCGCCGAACATACGAGCGGCTTCGACGCCTTCGCCGACGACTTGCGGCAACAGGACTGGGACCAGCTGATCGCCGAATCGGGCGTGCCGCGCGAGCAGATCGAGCGCCTGGCGCAGATCTACGCCAACGGCCAGCGCGTGATCGCCACCTGGGGCATGGGCTTGACCCAGCACAAGGGCGCCGTGGCCACGATCCAGATGCTGTCCAACCTGATGATGATGCGCGGGAACATCGGCCGCCTGGGCGCCGGCCTGTGCCCCGTGCGCGGCCACTCCAACGTGCAGGGCGACCGCACCATGGGCATCGAGGAAAAGCCCACGGCCGCCTTCCTCGACCGGCTGGGCCAGGTGTTCGGCTTCACCCCGCCGCGCCAGCACGGCTACGACGTGGTGGCCACCATCCAGGCCATGCTGGACCACAAGGTCAAGGTGTTCTTCGGCATGGGCGGCAACTTCGCCATGGCCACGCCCGACACCCCGCTCACCTTCCAGGCCCTGCGCGCCTGTGCGCTGACCGTGCACGTGGCCACCAAGCTCAATCGCAGCCACCTGGTGCACGGCAAGGATGCCCTGCTGCTGCCCACGCTGGGCCGCACCGAGATTGACCTGCAGCACGGCGTGGCGCAAGGGGTGACGGTGGAGGATTCGATGAGCATGGTGCACCTGTCCTACGGCATGAACGCGCCGGCCTCGCCCAACCTGCTGTCGGAGACGGCCATCGTAGCGCGCATGGCCGAGGCCACGCTGGGCAGCGCGCTGGTCGACTGGAACTGGTACGCGGCCGACTACGCCCGCATTCGCGACGCAGTGGCCAGGGTGTTCGACGATTTTTACGACTTCAATGCGCGGGTGAGCAAGCCGGGTGGCTTCCACCTGAAGGTGGCCTCGCGCGCGCGCGAGTGGCGCACGGCCAGCGGCCGGGCCCAGTTCCTGGTGCGGACCGTCGACACCGACACCCCCATCCACCGCGCCCGCGCCATCCACGGCGCGCGCCTGATGACGCTGATGACGGCCCGTTCGCACGACCAGTACAACACCACCATCTATGGCATGGACGACCGCTACCGGGGCGTGTACGGCATGCGCCGCGTGGTGTTCGCCAACCGGGCCGACCTCGACATGCTGGGGCTGCAGCCGGGCGGCTGGGTCGATCTGGTGAGCGTGTGGGACGATGGCGTGGAGCGCCGCGCAGACGGCTTCCTGCTGGTGGAATACGACATCCCGCGCGGCTGCCTGGGCGCCTACTTCCCGGAGACGAACCCGCTGGTGCCGCTGCACAGCACGGCCGACGGCGCCGGCACGCCCACTTCAAAGTCGATTCCCGTGCTGCTGCATCCGGCAACGGCGCCGGCCAATGCGCCGGTCAGCACGACAGCCAGCACCTAAGCGTACTGCACGCAGCCATCCTCGCGGCAGAAGCTGACCAGCGCGAGGCCGGCCCGTTCGGCGATGTCGATCGCCAGCGTGCTGGGGGCGGAAATGGTGGCCAGCATGGGGATGTCCATGCGGGCGGCCTTGCGTACCAGCTCGTAGCTGGCACGGCTGGACAGGAACACGAAACCGCGCCGCATGTCCTCGCCCTGCCGCGCCAGGTGGCCGATCAGTTTGTCGAGGGCATTGTGACGGCCCACGTCTTCGAACACGTGGACGATGGCGCCGTCCGGATGGCACCAGGCGGCCGCGTGGACGCCGCCGGTCGCTTGCATCAGCAATTGGTGTTGCGCCAGTTCGCGCGCCGCGCGCGCCACGGCCGGCGCGGGCGCGTGCCCGAGCGCCGGCGCGCTGATGCGCGGCGGTTGCAGGTCGAGCTGCGCCAGGGAGTCCACGCCGCATACGCCGCAGCCGCTGCGCCCGGCCAGCGTACGGCGCCGCTCCTTCAGCCGCATGAACGCCTGCTGGCAGATGGTCAGCTCCACTTCGGCGCTGTCGGCGTGCTGGCGCAGCACCAGGTCGTAGATGTCGTCGCGCCGCTCGACCACCCCTTCGGACAGGGCGAAACCGAGCGCGAACACTTCCAGGTCGCGCGGCGTGGCCATCATCACCGCTTGCGAAACGCCGTTGAACACCAGCGCCACCGGCATTTCCTCGACCACGCGGTCGGTGGTGCGCGCCTGGTCCGGGCCACGGTGGCGTACCACGCTGCGCTGCTGGAAACCAGCCCGCTCCAGCTCTGTGTCAAATAGCATGCTGCCTCCGCGCTCGTATCATCTTGCCATGATACATGCGCGGACGCGGCCATGCAGCATCTCAGCTTCTCAGGCGGGAGCGCCCTCGCCGGCCACGCCGTAATGGCGCGCGTAGCGGGTATCCAGGTTCCCCAGCGGCAGCAGCAGGAACAAGTCGGCGCTTTCAAAATCAGGGTCCCAGGCCGGTTCGCCGCAGATCCACGCGCCCGAGCGCATATAGCCTTTCAGCAGCGGCGGCACTTGCGCCTTGCCGGCCGCTTCCAGCTTGCTGATGGGGAAAGGCAGGTGCGGCGTGACGCGGTATTCGGGCGGCGCCATGTGCTGGCCGGCCAACGCCTGGTACACGGCGACGGCATTGTGACCGCCGTCGGCCAGGCTGATGCTGGCGCAGCCGATCAGGTAGTCGCAGCGCTCGCGCCGCATGTACTCGGCCAGGCCGGACCACAGCAGCATGATGACGCTGCCGCCACGGTAGTCGGGATGGATGCAGGCGCGGCCCGCTTCCACCATGCGCCCGCGCAGGTTGTTCAGGCGGCCCAGGTCGAATTCGTTTTCGGAGTAGAGGCGGCCCAGCTTGCGGGCGCGCGTGGCGCTGAGCAGGCGGTAGGTGCCCACCACTTCCAGCGTGTTGGTGTCGCGCACGATCAGGTGATCGCAGTGCTCGTCGAATTCATCGCTATCGAGGCCATCGTCGCGGGCCAGCGAACTGAGTCCCATCGTTTCGATGAACACTTTGTAGCGCAAGCGCTGCACTTCATGCAGCTCTTCCGGTGTGCTTGCCATGCTGAGGACCAGCTTGGCCGACGCTGCCCTGACGTCTGCTTGTACGATCGAATGTTGCATGCTTCATCCTTTCAGTGGGAGACGAAGCAAGCGTAACGGTCTAATACTTCAAGAAAATGACAAAGCGGTGTCTTTTCCGTGACATCAGGGCGGCGTTGTTTTTTTGCTAGTTTTTCTTCGGACGGCCCGTTTTCAGCTGGGGAAGCGCGGACAGCACATTCTGCAGCGTGGCCAGGTCGATCTGGCTGATCAGGGCCACGCCGATGCGCAGCAACTCGCTCTTCTTGATCTCAAAGCCCGCTTTCAGGCAGGCTTTCTTGACCTGGCCCAGCACCGCGTACTCCTGTTCGGGCATGGTGAAGCTGTCGCGCACCAGCTTGTCCTTGCGCTGCTTGTCCTTGGCCGGTTCCACCGGACGGACGGCGGGCGCCTTGGCGGCGGCCTTGGGGGCAGCCTTGGCGGCGGTTCTGACGGCTGGCTTGCTCACTGCCTTCGGCGCGGCCTTGGCGGTAGCTTTGACGGCAGGCTTGGCTGCCGCCTTAGGTGCAGCCTTAGGTGCAGCTTTGGCGGCTTTCGGCGCAGCTTTTACGGCAGCCTTCGGCGCGGCTGCTTTCGATGCGGCTGCTTTCGATGCGACCGCTTTCGGTGCAGCCGCTTTCGGCGCGGCTTTCGCTGCCGGCTTGGCGGCGGCCTTCACAACGATCTTGGTCTCGGCCTTGGCAGCCGGCTTCGCAGCCGGTTTGGCCACAGGCTTGGCGACGGCCTTGGCGCCGTCCTTTACGGCCGGCTTGGCGGCAGCGGCGCGCGTGGCGGGCCGGGCCTTGGCGACCGGCGCCGGGACGATCTTGGGCAGCGGGGCCGCCTTGCCGTTGGCAACCGGCTCGCCGGCCGTGGATTTCATGGCGATTGCTTTGCTCATAAACACTCCTCATTAACAATATAAACAATATATACTATTTTTGAAAATTGTGTTTGAGCAATATCATGCCCGGCAGCGCCGGCTCTCAGCCCCTCAGGCGTTGGCGCGGATGCTGAAGTCCACCCCCACCTCGTCCCACAGCTCCTGCTCCTTCTCCATCCAGTACGACACGGTGGGATGGTCGCTGACCCAGTCGCGCCGGATTTCCAGCTCGATGCGGTTCTTCATGCGCAGCTTGAGCTGGCGGAAATCGACATCGATGCGCGCGTGCATGAACAGGATCGCCAACCGCAGCGCCACCACGGCCTTGGCGAAATCGGGCTCGGTGAGCGCCTCGCCCACCTTGCGCAGGTTGCCCTTCTGGGCCACGATCAGACGGCTCATGGTCTTCTGCTCGCGCGTGGTGAAGCCCGGCAGGTCGGCGTTCTCGATCATGTAGGCGGCGTGCTTGTGGTAGCCGGTCTGCGACACCACCAGTCCCACCTCGTGCAGCAGCGCGCTCCAGAACAGGTGGCGCGTGTAGGCGTCGGTGGCCGGCTTCATCTGCGCGTACAGGGCCAGCGCGTCGTCGGCCACGCGCTCGGCGCGGCGCTCGTCGACATGGAACTTCTGCTGGAAGGCGCGCACCGACTGCTCGCGCCGGTCACGCTTGGTCGAACGCAGGTACAAGTCCCACATTACGCCCATGCGCAGGCCGGCCTCGATCGGCTGCACCACGGGGATGTCCAGTTCGTGCACCAGCGCGATCATGATGGCCAGGCCGCCGATGATGGTGGAGGCGCGCTCCGGGCGCAGCCCCGCCAGTTCGATCTTGCTCACGTGGCCGATCTGGATGAAGCGCTGCTTGAGCGCCTCCAGCGTGGCGGCGTTCATCTCGCGCCCCAGGCCGTTCTTGACGATGATCTCGGCCAGCGTGCGCGCCGTGCCGGATGAACCGTAGCACTGGCGCCAGTACTGGGGATGGTAAGGCGGCGCCGCATCCTCCAGGTGGCTGCGGGCCGACAGGATGGCCGCCTCGAACGAGGGCGCGTCGATCCGGCCGCCGACGAAGAACGACAGGCTTTGCTTGACCGTACCCAGGCTGAACGACTCGACCCGCTCGATCTCCTGGCCACGTCCCAGTATCAGCTCGGTGGAGCCGCCGCCGATGTCGATCACCAGCCGCCGCTCGCCCGGCAGCGCCAGCGCGTTGGACACGCCCATGTAGATCAGGCGTCCCTCCTCCTCGCCGGAGATCACTTCGATGGGGTAGCCGATGGCCTGTTCGGCGGCCGGCAAGAAGGCGGCCGCATTGCGCGCCACCCGCATGGCCGAAGTGGCCACCACCCGCACCGCCTCCAGCTGGTAGGCCGCCAGCGTGATGCTAAAACTCTTGAGGCAGTTCAGGGCCGCCTGCATGGCCGCCTCGGTCAGGTTGCCGTTGGCGTCCAGGCCGGCGGCCAGCCGTATCGGTTCGCGCACGCTCTTGAGCACGCGGATGGCTTCGCCATCGTGTTTGCCGATGTGCAGGCGGAAACTGTTGGAACCTAAATCTACTGCTGCGTACATAGGAGAAGCCTCTTATCTGATGACCACCGCGAAGGCTTTCAGAATACCGGGTGAAAAATCCTCATACAGTAAGCGCTGAATGTGACAGGCCGATGACAGGCCCGCCTCAGGCTTCCAGCGCGCTTTCCGCGCGCGCCTCCACCACCCGGTTGCGGCCGGCCAGCTTGGCTTGCTGCAGCGCTTCGTCGGCCCGCTTGAACAGGCTCACGGCGCTGTCCTCGGCGCGGATGGTGGTCACGCCCAGGCTGGCCGTCAGGTTGATGACGGCCCGCTCGGTCTTGACGGGGTGGCCAGCCACGGCGTTGCGGATGCGTTCGGCCACCATCAGCGCGTCGGCCAGCGAAGTGCGGGGCAGCTGGATGGCGAATTCGGCGCCGCCCAAGCGGCCCATCAGGTCGCTGTCGCGCAACTGCTTCTTGCACACGTCGACCATGGTTTTGAGCACCATGTCGCCCACCGGGTGGCCGTAGCTGTCGTTGACGCGCTTGAAATGGTCGAGATTGAGCACGATCAGGGCGGTGGGCATGCCGGGCCGGCGCGCCAGCGCCATCCACGGCGTCAGGGCCTGATAGAAGCCGCGCCGGTTGGGCACGTCCGTCACCGTGTCCACCGTTTCGAGCCGGGCCAGTTCGCCCTGCAGCGTCTCGCGCGACAGCAACAGGTAGCCGAAGGCGTTGGTGAGCATCATCAGGTACAGCACGGCCAGGCCCAGCCACTGGATCATGCCGCCGCTCACCCAGCCCCAGCCGTCCGGCTGCAGCACGGACAGCATGCCGCGCGCGGCCACGGCCAGCGACAGCAGCAACATGGTCACCACCAGGAAGCGGCGCAGCATGCTGCCGTCGCGCCAGCGCAGGGCCAGCGCCACCACCCCGGCCAGGAAGAAGCCGGCCACGATCAGCGAGCCGGCCGCCGCCCGCAACGGCTGCTCCAGTTCGCCCAGATAGCCGGCCAGGAACACGGCCACGGCCACGCCCAGGGCCGGCGCCAGGTAGCGCCGCCAGATGGGGCGGCCCGCCAGTTCCCACAGGGCGGCCGCGTCCAGCGCCATGCCGGCGAACAGCAAGCCGTTGCCCACGCCGATGCACAGCAGGTCGGGCAAGGTGCCGCGCAGGTACAGCAGCAGCCACGCGCCGGCCTGGCACTGCTTGGCCACGGCCCAGGTCGACAGGCTGAGCGTCTGCTTGCGCTCGTATTCAAAAAAGAACAGCGCCGCGCACAGGCTCAGATTGCCCAACGCCAGCGCCAGCAGCAGTGTTTTGATATCCATGGATGAAAGGATGCGGGGCGCGCCGGGCGCGCCCGGTTACACCTCGTGTTCGACGTTGGTGCTGCCGTCGCCGATCTTGCTGCTCCACGCCTGGACGAAGAACTGCTTCTCGTCCTCGGTGGGCGCTTCGTGCCAGAATACGATCAGCGTGCCCTTGTGGTCATGAATCTGGGAAAACTTTTCGATGAAACCCTGATTGCCGGCCTGGTCGGCCAGCGCCACCACGTAGCCGTACACGCGGGTCAGGCGCTCGATACGGTCCGGCTCGGTGAAACTGTTGGTTGCGGTAATGGTGGGGTGGTCTAGAAACATCTTTCTCTCCAATGAGGCCGCCAGCAGGGCTGGTCCTGGCTTTCGCCAATGTACCTACAAATTTTCCATCTGTAAATGCGGATGACCGGCCCGGGGGCCGCATGCTACTATAAAAACACGCCCGGCGCCCGTCAACTGCCTGGCAAACGCCCAGTTCACCGCCCACCTGTCCCATGCCGCCACCGCCCGATCCGCATCCAGCCCAGCCGCCCTGCCCGCCCGCGCCCCGCGTGCGCACCCGCGGCGACTGGCGCTCGCTCGAATTCCTGCCCGGCATGGTGCAAAGCGAAATGCGGCTGTCCCGGCCCGACGATCTCGTGCTCAGTTACGCGCGCGCCATGATGTGCTTCGTGCTGTTCCAGCCGCAGCCCGAACACATCCTGATGGTGGGCCTGGGCGGCGGCTCGCTGGTCAAGTTCTGCCACCGCTACCTGCCGCGCTCGCGCATCACCGTGCTGGAATTGCGGGCCGACGTGATCGCCCTGCGCGACCAGTTCGCCATTCCGCCCGACGATGCGCGCTTGCGCGTGATCCACACGGACGCCACGCACTACATGGCCGGCCAGAACGGCTGCGCCGACGTGCTGCTGGTGGACGGCTTCGACGAGGCCGGCCTGCCGCCGGCGCTGGGTAGCGCCAGCTTCTATGCCGACTGCCGGCGCGCGTTGCGTCCCGGCGGCGTGCTGGCGGCCAACATCTTCAGCTACGACCCGCACTACCCGGCCATGCTGCGCCGGCTGCGCCAGACTTTCCAGAACCAGTTGTGCTGGTTCCACGGCATGGCCGGCAACAACCGCATCGTGTTCGCCGTCAAGGGCGGCGGCCGTTCGCCGGCCCTGGCCATGCAGCGCCGCGTGGCGCGCCGCCAGGGGCTGGGGCTGGCCCTGCTGAACCGGCTGCTGGCGCACTGGGTCGTCATGCGCCTGCGCTGGGGGCGCTAGCGCCGGCGCCAGCGTCTATCCTATTCGGCCGCCTTCTTCTTGGCGCCATGCACCATCTGGCGCGCCTGCTTGCGCAACTGGGCCTGGGCGTAGCGCGATTGCTGCTCCGGCGTTTCCGGCACCAGCGTGGGCACGGCCACCGGCTTGCGGTTCTCGTCCACCGCCACCATCGTGAAGTAGCAGCTGTTGGCGTGACGCACCAGGCGCTGCTGGATATTTTCCGTCACCACCCGTATCCCCACTTCCATCGAAGTGCGGCCCGTGTAGTTGATCGAGGCCAGGAACGTCACCAGCTCGCCCACGTGGATAGGCTGCAGGAACATCACCTGGTCCACCGACAGCGTGACCACATAGCTGCCCGAATAGCGGCTGGCGCAGGCATAGGCCACGCTGTCGAGGTATTTGAGGATGGTGCCGCCGTGTACGTTGCCGGAGAAATTGGCCATGTCCGGCGTCATCAGCACGGTCATGGTCAGTTCGTGGGCGGACCAGGTCATCGGTTTTTCCATAGTTGTTCCAGTGGGTGGGGATGGGGGATGTCGCCATCCTATCTGCTCGGCCCGCCGCTAGCAAATAAATAGCCTGCAACAACTTGATTGCACATTTGCAAGTCACAGGTTACAAAGCCCTGCCCAGATGGTAAGGTATGCTACCTGCCGGCCATGCCGCCCCCCGCAATCCGCTCCCCAGCCCGCAACAACGAGCCCGTCCCATGCCATCCAGTCCCCCGCCCGCGCCCAACCTCGAAACCCTGGTCAAGCTGCGCAAGCTGTTTACCCGGCTGGTGGCGGCGGTGGGAGCCGTGCTGCTGATCCTGTCCATCTTCGTCGTCCACGCCCTCAACCAGAGCCGGCTGCGTTACTACGCGGCGGCCGAGGAAACGTCGCGCAACCTGTCGGTCGCGCTGGAAAACTTCCTGCTGTCGCACTTCCAGGAAGTGGAACTGTCGATGCGGCGCGCGGCCCAGGAATATCGCGCCATGCAGAGTGGCGGCCACTTCGACGACGCCGCCTTCAGCGCCTACCTGCGCACGCTCAAGGAGCGCACGCCCCACGCCAACTCGGTGCGCGGCTCGAACGCGGACGGCCTGGTGATCTACGGCGAGGAAATCGACCTGGCCCACCCGCAAGATCTGAACATCCGCGAATTCTTCCAGCGCGCCCGCACCGACCGCGAGCTGATCATCGGCGTGCCCGTCAAGTCGCGCATCAGCAACGAGTGGGTGCTGCCGCTGATGTACGCGCTCACCAAGGCCGACGGCAGCTTCGGCGGCACCGCCTACGTCAACATGAACACCTCGCGCATCACCGAGCTGTTCGCCTCGCTCAACACGGGGCCGCGCGGCGTCATCACCCTGCTCGACAGCCAGCGCCGCATCCTGCACCGCTACCCGGAATCGTCGGCCGTCGTGATCGGCAGCCCGGTCAGGCTGTCGGCACAGACGGAAGCGATGCTGGCGGCCGGCAAGCCGCACGCCACCTACCGCGCCGAGAGCCGGCTCGACGGCCAGCACCGCGTGTTCAGCGTCGAGCGCATCGGCAACTATCCGATCTATGTGCTGGTGGGGCTGTCGAGCGACGACTTCCTCGCCCCGTGGTACAAGGAAATCCGCAACGCCTCCCTCTTCCTCACCGTGATGTACCTGCTGGCCGGGGCCTTCCTGGCCAGCGTGCGGGTGGCGATGCGCACCCAATACCGTTCGCTGACGCAGCTGGTGGAAAAGGATGCAGCCCTGCAAAGCTCGCTCGCCCGGCTGACGGCCTCCGAGTCGCGCTGGCGCTCGCTGACGGAAGGCTTGCCGCAAATGGTGTGGACCACCACCCCAGCCCTGCGGCTGGACTTCCTCAGCCACCACTGGCACGACTACACGGGCGTGCCGACGGCGCAATTGCTGGCGCGCGAGCATTGGTCGGCCATCGTCCACCCGGACGACAGCGCGGCGCTGGAGGCGGCCTGGCAGCTGGCCCAGGCGAACGGGCGGGAATTCCGCTGCGACTGCCGGTTGCGCCACCGCGACGGCCAGTGGCGCCTGTTCGACAACCACGCGCTGGCGCAGCGCGACGGCGACGGCAAGGTACTGAGCTGGGTCGGCAGCAGCACCGACATCACGGAAGCGCGCGCCGCCCACGACGCCCTGCTGCTGGCCAAGGAGCAGGCGCTGCAGGCGGGCCGGGCCAAGTCGGAATTCCTGGCCAACATGAGCCACGAGATCCGCTCGCCCATGAACGCCGTGCTGGGCATGCTGCAGCTGCTGCAGCAGACGGCCCTGGACGGGCGCCAGCACGACTACACCACCAAGGCCGAGACGGCGGCCCGCGCGCTGCTGGGCCTGCTCAACGACATCCTCGACTTTTCCAAGGTGGAGGCGGGCAAGCTGGCGCTCGATCCCCACCCGTTCAGCCTGGACAAGCTGTGGCGCGACCTGGCCGTGATCCTGTCGGCCAACGTGGGCGACAAGAACGTGGAAGTGCTGTTCCGCATCGACCCGGCCTTGCCCTCGTGGCTGGTGGGCGACGCCCTGCGCCTGCAGCAGATCCTGCTTAACCTGGCCGGCAACGCCATCAAATTCACGGCCTCGGGCGAGGTGGTGCTGTCGGCCCGGCTGGCCGGGCGCAGCGAGCGCGGCCTGTCGATCGCGTTCGCCGTGCGCGACACCGGCATCGGCATCTCGCCCGAACATTGCCGCCACATCTTCGACGGTTTTTCCCAGGCCGAGGCGTCGACGGCGCGCCGCTACGGCGGCACCGGCCTGGGCCTGGCCATCAGCCAGCGCCTGGCACGCCTGATGGGCGGCACCTTGAAAGTGGACAGCACCCCGGGCCAGGGCAGCGAATTCAGCTTCGTGATCGAGCTGCAAACGGCGCCCGAACCGGCCGAACCGGTCGCCGCGCTGCAGGGGGCTAGCCTGACGGACCTGCATGGGCTGGCATGCCTGGTAGTGGACGACAATGCCAGCGCGCGCCAGATCCTGAGTGAAATCGCGCTCTCGTTTGGCTGGCAGGTGGAGGTGGCCGACAACGGCTACGACGCGCTGGCCGCCGTGGCCCGGCGCGACCCCGACCGTCCCTACGACGTGGTGTTCATCGACTGGCGCATGCCGTCGCTGGACGGCTGGGAAACGAGCTGGCAAATCCGCCGCCTGCTGCCGGAAGGCAAAACGCCGCTGATCGTCATGGTCACCGCCTACGACCGCGAACTGCTGGCCCAGCGCCAGGCCGAACTGGAGCCCGTGCTCGACGGGGTACTGGTCAAGCCGGTCACGGCCTCCATGATGTTCAACGTGGTGGCCGAAGCCCGCCTGGGCCACCATGGGCCAGCCGTGGCGGTGGCGCCCCGCTCCCAGCAACGGCTGGCCGGGCTGCGCCTGCTGCTGGTGGAGGACAACGCCACCAACCAGCAAGTGGCGGGCGAACTGCTGGGCAACGACGGCGCCGACGTGGAAGTGGCCGGCTGCGGCCAGGCCGCCATCGACGCCCTGCTGCGCTCAGGCCAGCAGCCCGACCTGATCCTGATGGATATCCAGATGCCCGACATGGACGGCTACCAGGCCACGCGCCTGATCCGCGAACGGCTGGGCGAGCTGGCCCCGCCCATCGTGGCCATGACGGCCAACGCCATGCCGGCCGACCGCGCCGCCGCGCTGGCGGCGGGCATGGTGGATCACATTGGCAAGCCGTTCGACCTGGCCCAGCTGATCGCCGTCATCCTGCATCACACGCGCCCGGACACGGCAGACGGCGCCACGACCGGAACCGGGCACGGCGGCGCGGATGCCGGCGCGATTGCCGGCGCTGACACGGTCATTGAACAGCATGCCGATACGGTTACCGCGCCGACCATCGCGCCCGTCCCGGCCGTCAGCCTGAACAGTGCGGCCGCCCTGGCCCGGATGGGCGGCCTGGAAGCCGTCTACCTGATGACCCTGCGCAGCTTTGGCGCCGAAGCGGAACGCAGCGGCGCCGCCCTGCGCCTCGCCGTGACCGAACACCGGCTGGACACGGCGCCAGCCTTGCTCCACACGCTCAAGGGCGTCTCCGGCACGGTGGGCGCGGAGGCGCTGGCGGCACTGGCGGCGCAGGCCGAAGCGACCTTGCGCAGCACGGCCGATCCAGCCGTCTGCACAGCCCAGATCGAAGCCGTGCTGGCCGCGCTGCCCGTCACCGCCGCCGCCATCGACCAACTGGCCACGCGGATGGAAGCGCAAGCGGGCGGGCGCGCCGCCTGAGGTCGGTGACGACCGGCGGAGCGAAGCGAGCCATCAGGCAATAGCGGCCGTGGTGACTGTGGTGGCCGTGGCCGTGGTAATTGTGGTGACTGTGGTGACTGTGGTGACTGTGGTGACTGTGGCGGCCGTGGTAGCAGGCCGGCGCGGGCCAGGCCGCGCCGCTGCCGGGGACGGGCGCTTACAGACCCTGGCTGTCGATATCGGCCAGCGATTCGCGGCCCTTGTCGGTGAGTTCGTAGCCGGCATCGCCGGCGCGCACTGCGATGTGGGCTTTCTTGCCCAGGAAATTGGCCACGTCCGCTTCCAGCGTGGCGTGCGGATCGGCCGCCAGTGCCCGCATGCCGATGATGCAGCGGCGCAGGAACAGGGCTTGCTCGCCCTTGTCGGTGAGCGACAGGCGGCCATTCTTGGCCACGCTGAACAGCTTGAGGCCGGCCAGGCGCTTGGTATTGCGGCCCACGCAGGCGCTCACACGCTCACCCTTGAGGCCACGCGCCACTTCGGCCAGTGCGTCGTATTCGTCTTGCGTTAATTTCTCGTTTTTCATTGCCATTTTTTCCATAAGAGACTGCTGCGGCCCTCATGGTACGCGCCCGGCCCCGCATCGGCAAGGCAAGCCGGTCCCGCAGCGCCTCCCTGGCGGAGGACGCCCGGCACAGCCCGCGGGTGGACTGTCAATGGAATTACTTGAACGCTCGTATCGCCAGCCACACCAAGCCTATGCTGGCAAAGGCGCCGACCCAGAGAATCACTTGCACACGCTTGCTGTTCAGCACTGCTACGCTGCGGCGGCCGAGGTAGATTTTATTGTGTAAGGAATTGCCCATGATGGCCTCCGTGAACAGAAAAACGATGTCGTGAGTAAATTATATGAACTCTTCCGTGACGGCTGTGTGACCGCGGACACAATACCTAAAATTTGTATCCGACAAGCAACAAAAATGAAAGAAGCATACGACTGCAGCGGCACCCGGTGAAGGCACCGCTGCGCTACGCCCCCACGCCACCGCGCTCACGTCTGGATCGGCGCCTGATGCGGGGTGGGCTCCTCGATGGGCGCGTGGTCGGGCGACGGCATCTCGTCCGGCGGCGGCTCTTTCTCGGGTTTCGGGGGCGGCATATCCGGCTCCGGCGTCGTGTGGGCGCGCCGGGCGGGTGTAATGGGGAAAGCAGTAGGTGTCATCTTGAGATCCTCCTGAACGGCCGGGCAAGCACTGCCCTTCCCTATCAGATCGGGGGCGATCAGGAATTATCAAGAGGATACCGGCAGCGCGGCGGCGCCGGCAGGAGACGTGCGCTCCGGGCCGGCACTGCGCCCAAAAGCGCGGCGCCGCCCCGCCAGCCTCAGCGGCTGATGGCCGTCAGCAAGACGAAGGTTTCATGACGGATGGCAGGCTCCGCCTCCTTGAAAGCCTTGTCGGCCTTGACATAGGCGGGCCGCTTCAATTCCACCTTTTCCTTGGCGGTGGGCACGGGCGCCGTGTCGAACAGCGAGGGGCCGCTGTTATAGGTTTGCTTGAGCACGCGCTGGCCGTAGCTGGACTGGTAGTAGTGCGTCATCTCCTTGGCCGTCTCGGCCGACAGCAGGCGCGCCACGGGAATGGACAGGCGCTGGTAGATCTGCTCGGCGGGAACCTTGTCCAGCTTGTCGAACACGGCCTGGCGCTGCTGGGGCGTGGGATAGCGGCTCATGCCGGCCGTGGCCCGCATCATTTTTTCAGCCTGCATGGCGGCCAGCAGATCGTGCGCGGCCTGCACTTGTGCCGCGTCCGGCATGGACGGGGCTGCGGGTCCCGCCGCGGCGCCAGCCGTTGCCGAGACCAGGTTTGCGGCCGCCATCAAGCCGGCCAGGGCCAGCATCTTCATCGATTTCATTGTTGCTCCGGAAGTTGCGCGGCACTGCGCGCGAGGCAGCATCATATTATCGATCAGGCAAATATGCCAAATTTTCATGACGTGCGGAACCGGGGACGAACAGGTGACTTATGCGGTAAAGTGGCCGGATTTCACCGCCCATCACCGAATGTCGGCAAGTTCGTGCCGCCAAGAGAAAGATCATGACAATGACTGTATTACCGTTCCGGGCGACCAGCGCCGAGGCTTGCCTGTGGCTGGAACAGCAAACCCTGACCCCATGGACCCTGGCGCGCCTGATCGAGCATGGGCTCACGCCCTACGTCTGGCTGGAGTACGACGCCGCCTATCCCGACCTGTTCGGCGATGCCAATGGCGGTTATGCGGCCCCCATCTTTTTCGAAGGTGACACCCGGCGCCTGGCCGCCGGCAGCGAAGACGTGCTCATCACCATGACCAAGGATGCGTACCGGATCGTCGTGACGCTCCCGCCGCCGGGTTTCCGCCGCGCCTTGCACGAGTTGCGCTTCCAGAAGAAGGACGTGGAGCGGCTGGCAGGCAAACTGAAACACGAGGCCGAGCCGGCCGTCGTCAAGGTCGAGACGGCCCGGGAATCGCAGGATGGGATCGGCAAGGAGCAGGTGCTGACGGCGTTTGCCGGCATGGTCAAGCTGGATCTGGAACAGGCGCTGGCCAGCGGCGGCGGCATTTTTGGCGACGACGGCGCCCGCGTCAAAGGCAGCGCCAGGAAGTCGAAAAACAAGGCTATCTGGAATCCGGTCACGCTGGCGCTCGGCTTGCATGAAGTGCACCGGGTTCCCATCTCGCACCTGAAACGCGCCTTCAACGGGCATGACTTTCTGGCGCCGTGGGCGGCGCAGTGGGAGCAGTCCCTGGCATTGCTGGGAAAGTAAGCCACGCTGAAGCTGCCACAGCGCCGGCCGCCACGCCACACGTGCATCGGCCGCATCGACCGCAGCGGCGCGCCGCGCGCCGGTCGCAAGGCGCCGCGCGCTGTCGTGGCGGACCAGCGCCCGCCACGGCTATCAGGACGGAGCGCCCTTATTTGCCCGAATTTTTCAGTTCGTGTTTCAGGCTTTCGCTCATCGGGAACTTGAAGGTCGGGGTGAGGAACCACTTGCTGTAGATCTTGGCGAATTCCCCCGAGGCGTTCAGTTTCGCCAGGGTGGCGTCGACCACCTGTTGCAGCGGCTTGTTATCCTTGCGCATCATGATGGCGATCGGATCGCTCGACAGCGCATCCTTGAGCAGCACAAAACCTTTCGGATTACTGGCGGTGGCGGCCAGCTGCGCCAGCTGCACGTCGTCATGCACAAAGGCGTCGACCTTCTTCTGCTGCAGCGCGCCGAACGATTCCACATTGTCGTGCGACTTGACGAACTGGATGTGCAAGCCCTTGTCCATATCGGCCTTGGCCAGCAGCGGCGCGCCGGACGCACCCTGGTTGACGATCACGCGTTTGTCCTTCAGGTCGGCGACGGACTGGATGCCCGAATCGGCGCGCACCATGATCTTGGTATCGGCGAAGAAGATGGGCGTGGAAAACGCCACTTCCGTCGCGCGCTGGGGCGTGATCGAAGTGGAGCCGCACTCCAGGTCGACCGCGCCATCCTTCACCTTGGCCATGCGGTCGCTGGACGAGACCTGGACATAACTGACCTTCAGGTCCGGCTGGGCCAGTTCCTTCTTGATGGCCTCGACCACGGCGCCGCACAGATCGATGGTGTAACCGGACGGCTTGTGCTGCCCGTCGGCAAACGAGAACGGCTGCGACGCCTCCCGGTAGCCGATCGCGATGGCGCCGGGCTTGCTCAGCTTGAGCTGACTGCTAACCTCGCCGCCCACCGCATGGGTCATCACGCCCAGCAGCGTGGCCGCCAACACTAGCGCTTTATCGTTCAACATTATTTGTCTCCCTGGTTATTGGATGTAAACGTAAGGAGATAGCAATCGACGTGCCAGTCTGGCGCGGACAGCACGCTGTTGCAAGCGCTTGATTTTGCGATGGTTTCCCCGGACCAGGCCGGACTGCGGCAGGCTCGCCTCCAACAACTTGGACGTTGCGGCGATATGCTGTATGAATAATTGAACTGGGCAGATAACGATCTGCCATCCCACACCAGGACAGCATCGGATGGACCAAACACAAAAAAACCGCCGGCCCGGTGAGGGAACGACGGTTTCCTTGATGCCCATCTAACTGACTGGACAGTGTTTGGCGGAGAGGGTGGGATTCGAACCCACGGTAGGGGGAAACCCTACGCCTGATTTCGAGTCAGGTACATTCGACCACTCTGCCACCTTTCCGGGTCTTGCTACTGTCGCTTGCTGCTGCGAAGGCAAAATTATAGCAGAGCAAAACTGAATTGGAAGGGCAAACGCAAAAAATATGTTCGCCCAACCTCACAATGTCGCTCAGGCTGCCTTCAGATGCGTCAGCCCGCCCATGTACGGACGCAGCGCGGCCGGGATCTCGACGCTGCCGTCGGCCTGCTGGTAGTTTTCCAGCACGGCCACCAGCGTACGGCCCACGGCCAGGCCGGAACCGTTCAGCGTGTGCAGCAATTCCGGCTTGCCCTGGGCATTGCGGAAACGGGCCTGCATGCGGCGCGCCTGGAACGCTTCACAGTTCGACAGCGACGAAATCTCGCGGTAGGTGTTCTGCGCCGGCAGCCACACTTCCAGGTCGAAGGTCTTGGTCGCGCCAAAGCCCATGTCGCCCGTGCACAGCGACATCACGCGATATGGCAGGCCCAGGCGCTGCAGGATGGTTTCCGCATGGCCCACCATTTCGTCCAGCACCTGGTAGGAGGTGTCGGGATGCACCACCTGCACCATTTCCACCTTGTCGAACTGGTGCTGGCGGATCATGCCGCGGGTGTCGCGGCCATAGCTGCCCGCTTCCGAGCGGAAGCAAGGGGTGTGAGCCGTCATCTTCAGCGGCAGCGCATCGGCCGCCAGGATTTCGTCGCGCACGATGTTGGTCAGCGACACTTCCGACGTCGGGATCAGGTAGAAGGTTTCGCCCTCGCCTTCCGCGCCGCCTTTTTTCACCGAGAACAGGTCGGCTTCAAACTTGGGCAGCTGGCCCGTGCCGCGCAGCGAGTCGGCGTTGACCATGTACGGCGTGTAGCATTCCGTGTAGCCGTGCTCGTCGGTGTGGGTGTTCAGCATGAACTGGGCCAGCGCGCGGTGCAGGCGGGCGATGCCACCCTTCATCACGGAGAAGCGCGAGCCGGTCAGCTTGGTGGCCACGTCGAAGTCCAGGCCCAGCGCGGCGCCCACGTCCACGTGGTCCTTGATCTCGAAGTCGAAGCTGCGCGGGGTGCCCACGCGGCGCACTTCCACGTTGGCGGCCTCGTCGGTGCCCACCGGCACGGATTCGTGCGGCAGGTTGGGAATGGCCTGCATGAAATCGCCCAGCTTGGCTTGCACGGCCGACAGTGCCGTCTCGTTGGCTTTGAGTTCGTCGCCCAGGCCGGCCACTTCCGCCATCACGGCCGACGTATCTTCCCCCTTGCCCTTCATCATGCCGATTTGCTTGGACAGCGAATTGCGCTTGCCTTGCAGTTCTTCGGTACGGGTCTGGATCGCCTTGCGTTCCGCTTCGAGGGCGTTGAAACCGGCCACGTCCAGCTGGAATTTACGCGTCGCCAGGCGCTCGGCGACGGTGGCTATGTCTTTACGGAGGAGTTGGATATCTATCATGGGGGAAAACTTGCCGTTATATCGAAAACGCAATTGTACCAAGAGGATGCCGTTTATTTGCGAGTTTTGCGCCTCCGGCCTGGCGCCGGCCCGGGCCAGGCCGCCAGCACGCCGATCCGCCGGTTCCGCAATGGGTCAGCAGCCGGTGGCAGGCGGCAATTGGCAGGGCGCAGGCCAACTCAATTCGCCCGCACGGCCGACGCCGCCGCTGCGACGGCCGTCTCGCCCAGCCAGGCAGCAACGGCCTCGTTGAACGCTTCCGGCTGGCGCACCATGGGCCAGTGGTCGGCCTTGAAGCCCAGCACCCGGCTCGATGGCCGGGCATCGAGCGCCTCGGCCCACGGCCGCGAATGGAACATGAATGGTTTCTTGCTGCCGTAGATGAACAGCATGGGACAGGCCGGCTCGAAGCGCTTGCGGTCGCGGTAGGAGCCGTGGGCGCCGGTCCAGGTGATGTAATAGGGGAAGTTCATGGCCGAACTGATGTAGCGCGGATCGGCCGGCACCTTCATCAGGCGCACCATGAAATGCGTCATCCAGTCGCCCATGCGGCCACCCACCTTCCAGGCCACGGCCAGCCAGACCTGGTACCACACCACCATCAGCTTGGCGCCCTGCGACAACGACTTCACGTAGTCCTGGGATTCCACGTCGCCGATGTCCACGCCCACGATGCGCGACACCAGCTCCGGATGGCGCATGTAGAACTGGTAGCCGAACACGCAGCCCCAGTCGTGCAGCATCAGCGTCACCTTGCGGCCGGGGCTGACCTGGGTGACGATGCGCTCGAACAGGGCCAGCATTTCGGCCAGACTCCAGGCGCGGCGCGGCTTGCTGCAATCGAAGCCGGGCAAGGTGAAGCGTACGCAGCGGTAATGGGGAGACAGCGCGGCCACCTGGGCGTCCCACAGCCGATAGGTATCGGGCCAGCCGTGGAGCATGACGATGGTTTCCTGCCCCTCCCCTTCCACCAGGACGTCGATACCTTCGATCTGCAATTGCTGCTTCATGGCTACTCCTTGGGTGTGCGCCGTTCCGGCATTTTGTACATATTAACAACACTTTATCCCAATCAGGACAAACGCCGGGGCTGTGCTGACGGAATGGCATTATTCGCCAGGTGGGCGCACACGATCAATGACCTGGGAGATCATCTTCGCATGACCTGGCAGGTCATGGCCGCCATGCAGCCCCAAGGGTAGAATGGGCTGATGGAACGCCACACCCTGCCAGCATCGCCCTCCTCCCCGCCCGCCCATGCGGGCATTTTGCTGCGCGAATGGCGCGCCGCGCGCCGCCTGAGCCAGCTCGACCTGGCGCTGGACGCCGGCCTGTCCACCCGCCACCTGAGCTGCGTGGAAACGGGCAAGGCCCAGCCCAGCCGCGAAGTACTCACACGCCTGGCCGACACGCTGCAGATGCCGCTGCGGGCCCGCAACGCGCTGATGATCGCGGCCGGCTTCGCGCCGCGCTATCCGGAAACGGCGCTGGTCAAGCCGGAGCTGGCGCAAATGCGGCGCGCGATCGAATTCATCCTGGGGCAGCAGGAACCGTATCCCGCCTTCCTGCTCAATCGCCACTGGGATGTGTTGATGGCCAACCGCGCCTCGGCCCGCGTCAACCGGTTGGTGATGGGCGGCCGGCGCACGCAGCATCGCAATATGCTGCGCCAGATATTCGACCCGGCCGACCTGCGCGGCGCCATCGTCAACTGGGAAGAAGTGGCGGGCAACCTGATCCACCACCTGCACAGCGTGGTGGCTGGCTCGCCGGACGACCAGGTAGCGCGCGGGCTGCTCGACGAAGTGCTGGCCTACCCTGGCGTACCGTCGCGCTGGCGCCTGCGCGAACTCGAAGCGACGCCCGTGCCATTGCAGAACACAATCTTGCGGCACGACGGCGGCGAGCTGCGTTTCTTCTCCACCATCACCACCTTCGGCACCCCGCGCGACGTCACGCTGGACGAAGTGCATATCGAATGCTGCTTCCCCGTCGACGAAGCGACGGCCGAGCTATGCCGCCAGCTGGCTCGCCAAGACAGCCCAGCTCGCCCGCTCAAAAAACCGGAGACATAACACGGCTCCCCGCAGCCTGCCTAAAATGGGGACGTACCCCATTTTTCTGGAAGATCGCACCGCGCGCAGCACGCCAGAAAATTGTATTGAGTCTCCGTTTTCCGAATTGAGTCGAATTGGGGTACGTCCCCATTTCCGTTTTTTGAAAATGGGGTACGTCCCCATTTTTTCGTCCCCATTTCTTTTTGCATCGTTGACGTTGCAGCTGTGCATGCCCACCCGCTATTTTGTATCGACGCGCCGCTCTGCGCGCCAGGCGCGAGGCGGCTGGCCAAATCTGGCAATGAACCAGCGCGTGAATGACGCCTGCCGTGTGTAGCCCAGCAACGCGGCGATGCGGCCTATGGGAAACTTGGGATTGCTCAAGTAGCGGATCGCCAGCTCGTGCCGCACATCCGCCAGCAATTCAATGAACTCGGCGCCATGCTCGGCCAGATGGCGCTGCAGACTGCGTCCGCTCAGCCTCAATTTTCCAGCCACGCCGTCTATCGTCGCTTCGTTCAGCGGCAGCAGCAAATAGATGGCGCGCCGCACTTCGAATACGATCGATTCATGGTCGGCCGCATCAAGCGGCTCCGCCAGGCTTTCCCCATACCGCACCAACGCCGGATCAGCCGCGGGATTGGCCACGTCCAGGTCCGCCGCCACGCAAACGATGCCATTGAACTCCCGGTCGAAGTGGACGGCACAGCCGAAGTAGCGCCGGTGGTAGCTCGCATCGGCCGGCGCAGCATGGGTGAAGTTGACACTCCTGGGCCGCCATCCTGCGCCCAGCAGCACGCGGCAGATCCGCGACAGCACGCCCACGGCCAGTTCCGTCGCCTGCCGCGTCTGCACGTCCGCGCCGGCGATGATTTCTTCGCGGATCAACACCGTGTCGTCCACCGTTTCGATGTAGATGGCCAGCGCATCGTTGAGCAGGTGATGGTAGCGTTCGGCCATCAACAGCGCTTCGCGCAAGGTGCGCGCGTGCGCCAGCAGCAGGCCGATGGGGCCCACGTCGCGCCGCTGCCGCAGCTCCGACATTTCCAGTCCGAAAGTGGTGCACCCTGCGCGCTCGGCCGACAATTCCAGCAGACGGCATACGGCCGACAGCGGCACGCGCTGCCCCTGGTCGCCTACCTGCGCCGCTTCTATCCCCACCCCCGCCAGCAATTCCAGTGAGTTCAGCTTGTGGCGGCTGGCCACCTCCAGATAGCCGGTCAGCGTGCTCGCCCGAATCATGGTTCCCATTTCCCGCTCCCCGTTTTCCGCCCCGCGCCTGCCATTTCCGCGTATTTACATGCGTGAAATCAATCGCACCTCAACTGCCGGTCCAGTATAACGGACGTGGCGCAAAATGAGAAAACTTTGGCGCATAAAGAGAAACAACAGGCAGCCATCTCCCTATACTTTCAATCAACCGCAGCACTGAAAGCGGCGATCCACCGAAACTAAAACACCACGGAGACACGATGAGAATCGAACAAATGACCTGCGCCATCGGCGCCGAGTTGCTGGACGTGAATCTGGGCGACGCGGTCCGCGACGACGGCCTGTTCAACGCCATTTACGACGCCCTGCTGAAACACAAGGTGCTGTTCCTGCGCGACCAGACGCTGGACAAGCTGTCGCGCCAGGACCACATGGCGTTCGCCCAGCGCCTGGGCCAGCTGGAAACGCACCCGATGGCCCCCAGCCATCCGGAAGCACCTGGCCTGGTGCAGATCTACAAGAACCCGGACACCCCGATGGACCGCTACGAAAACGCCTGGCACAGCGACGGCACCTGGCGCGCAACGCCGGCCCTGGGTTGCGTACTGCGCTGCATTGAGTCGCCCCCGGTGGGCGGCGACACCATGTGGGCCAACATGGTGCTGGCCTACGACAAGCTGCCCGCCTACGTAAAAAAGGAAATCGAAGGCCTGATCGCCAACCACAGTTTCAACGCCTCGTTCGCCGCCGCCATGCCGCAAGAGCAGCGCCTGAAAATGAAGGCCCAGTACCCGGACGCGGAACACCCCGTCGTACGCACCCATCCCGAAACGGGCGAGAAGATCCTGTTCGTCAACGCCTTCGCCACCCACTTCGTGAATTATCACAACAAGGAACGGGTCCGCTACGGCCAGGACTACAACAAGGATGGCGGCGAACTGATGCAGTACCTGATCAGCCAGGCCTACATCCCCGAATACCAGGTGCGCTGGCGCTGGCGCAACAACAGCATGGCCATCTGGGACAACCGCAGCACCCAGCACTACGCCGTCATGGATTACCCGCCCTGTCATCGCAAGATGGAGCGCGCCGCCATCATCGGCGACAAGCCTTACTAAGCCTGGGCCATCCCAGAAAACCCTACGCATCTATCCCCAAGGAGCAAAAAATGAATTTCCTCGATGGCTCGCTGTTCCCCGAAAACCAGCAAAAACTCGTCATCACTGCCGCGCCGTTCGGCCCTGAGTGGCAGCCTTCCGACTTCCCGGAAGACATCGCCGTCACCCTGGAGCAGCAGATCCAGAAAGCGGTCGACTGCTACAACGCCGGCGCCACCGTGCTGCACGTGCATGGCCGCGAAGACGACGGTTCCGGCTCCAAGCGCCTGGAGCGCACCAACGAACTGGTGGCCGGCATCCGCGCCCACTGCCCGGACATGATCCTGCAAGTGGGCGGCTCGATCTCGTTCGCCCCCACCAAGGAAGGCGAAACGGCCAAGTGGCTGTCGGACGACACCCGCCACGGCCTGGCCATGATCGATCCCAAGCCGGACCAGGTCACCATCGCCATCAACAGCAACCAGATGAACGTGGTGGAGCAGATGTGCGCGGCCGACGTCAAGGGCACTTCGCTCGACGTGGGCACGCCCGGCTATTTCGCCTACCGCGAAATGACCATCCCGGCCGGCCCTGAGTGGGTGGAAGAGCACATCCGCCGCCTGTCGGCACGGGGCATCCAGACCCATTTCCAGCTGGCCAACATCGCCCAGCTGGAAACGGTGGAGCGCATGATGCGGCGCGGCGTCTGCAACGTGCCGCTGATCCTGACGTGGGTGGCCATCGGCGGCGGCTTCGAGGCGCCCAACATCTACAACCTGGCCAACTTCGTGCGCGCCTGCCCGGACGGCTCCGTGCTGACGCTGGAAAGTTCCATGCTCAACACCCTGCCGCTGAACATGATGGCCATCGCCATGGGCTTGCACGTGCGTTGCGGCATCGAGGACAACCTGTGGACCCAGGACCGTTCGCGCAAGATGTCCACCGTGGAGCAGATCGAGCAGCTGGTGCGCATTTCCCGCGAATTCGGCCGCGACGTGGCCAACGGCAAGGAAGCGCGCGAAATCTACAAGATCGGCACTTTCTACGAAACGGCGGACGAAGCGCTGGCCAAAAACGGCTTCGCACCAAACCGCAAGGCTGGCCAGAAGGGCTTTACGCAGTTCGCGCGCTGAATTCGTGCGCTAAGTTCGTACGCTGAATTCGTACGCCGACCTGGCTGACCACCCCGGCGGAACGCGCCGCCGGGGTACTGTCGCGCAACGCCAGGCTGGATCCCCCCCCCACCTGCCCGCGTCCGTTCCGCCGCATCCGGCAACAACGGGCGCACAATAGACAACTGAGCAAAAGCCGCCTACCATGAATTACGGTGTTCAATACCGTTTCGTGGAGGCGGCTTTTCCATTGCGGCAGTTTGACCTCGCCACTGTGCCGGTAACGCGCACGGCAGGACGATGGACATGGGAGGCACTATGGTAGTGACAAACTGGTCTGGCACGTTCCTGTTCCTCGTCATCCTGCTGTTGCTCGCCTCGTCCGTCCGCATTTTCTGGGAATACGAGCGCGGCATCGTCTTTACGCTGGGGCGCTATACGAAAGTAAAGGGCCCGGGGCTGGTCTTCATCATCCCCCTGATCCAGCAAGTGGTGCGGGTGGACTTGCGCACCATCGTGCTGGAAGTGCCGACCCAGGATGTGATCTCGCGCGACAACGTGTCGGTGAAGGTGAGCGCCGTCATCTATTTCCGCATCGTCGAGCCGGAAAAGGCCATCATCCAGGTAGTCAACTACCTCAATGCGACGAGCCAGCTGGCGCAGACCATGCTGCGTTCCGTACTGGGCAAGCACAGCCTGGACGACTTGCTGGCCGAACGGGAAAAACTGAACCAGGACATACGCGATGCGCTCGAAGCGCAAACGGATTCCTGGGGCATCAAGGTGGCCAACGTGGAAATCAAACAGGTCGACCTGACCGAATCCATGGTACGCGCCATCGCCCGGCAGGCCGAGGCGGAACGGGAGCGGCGCGCCAAGGTCATCCACGCCGAAGGGGAATTGCAGGCTTCGGAGAAATTATATGAAGCGGCCAAGGTGCTGTCCCAGCAACCGCAAGCCATCCAGCTGCGCTACCTGGAAACCCTGACCGTGATCGGGGCGGACAAGAACACCACTATCGTGTTCCCGCTCCCCATGGAATTGGCCGCATTCCTGCAGCGCGCGCAGCAGCAGGCGGAGGCGCCGCCCGCGCACGGGTAATCGTCGCTGGCTTGCACCGGACCGGCTGCGGATCGGCCCCTTTGCAAGGCCAGCCACTCGATCAAGCACGGACCGCCACCAACCCGCCGGCGCCCGATGCCGGCGCGCCTTATTCCTTGCCCGCGTCCTCATCGAGCTTGCGCAGGAAAGCCATCTTGTCGGCGATCTTGCTTTCCAGCCCGCGCGGTACGGGTTGATACCAGCCCGGGTCGCCTATCCCGTCCGGCAGATAGGTTTCCCCTGCCGCATAGGCGTGCGGCTCGTCGTGCGCGTAGCGGTACTCGTGACCGTAGCCCAGCTCCTTCATCAGCTTGGTCGGCGCATTGCGCAGATGCACGGGCACTTCGCGCGACTTGTCCTTTTTCACGAACGCCATGGCCTGGTTGAAGGCCATGTAGCCGGCGTTGCTCTTGGCCGCGATAGCCAGGTAGATCACAGCCTGGCCCAGCGCCAGATCGCCTTCCGGCGAACCGAGCCGCTCGAAGGTGGCCGCCGCGTCGTTGGCCAGCTGGATGGCGCGCGGGTCGGCCAGGCCGATGTCTTCCCACGCCATGCGCACGATGCGGCGCGACAGGTATTTGGCGTCCGCGCCGCCGTCCAGCATGCGGCACAGCCAGTACAGGGCCGCGTCCGGGTTGGAGCCGCGCACGGATTTGTGCAGGGCGGAAATCTGGTCGTAGAAGTTATCGCCGCCCTTGTCGAAGCGGCGCGCGTTCAGCGTCAGCGCATTCTGGATGAATTCGGGCGTAACGATATTGGTGCGGGCCGCGTTGGCGGCCGTGCTGGTCTGTTCCAGCAGGTTGAGCAGGCGGCGCGCATCACCGTCCGCATAGCCGACCAGCGTGTCGATGGCCGCGTCCTCGATCTGCAGATGGGACAGCGCCGTCGCGCGCGCCTTGGCCACCAGCTGCTTGAGCTCGTCCTCGTTGAGCGACTGCAGCACATACACCTGCGAGCGCGACAGCAAAGCGGAATTGACTTCGAACGAGGGATTCTCCGTGGTGGCGCCGATCAGCGTCACCAGGCCCGATTCCGCATACGGCAGCAGCGCATCCTGCTGCGACTTGTTAAAACGGTGAATCTCGTCCACGAACAGGATGGTGTGCTTGCCCATGGCCAGATGCTGCTCGGCCTGCTCCATGGCGGCGCGGATATCCTTCACGCCGGAAAACACGGCCGACAGCGCGATGAACTGGCAATCGAAGGCATTGGCCGTCAGTCGCGCCAGCGTGGTCTTGCCCACGCCGGGCGGGCCCCACAGTATCATCGAGTGCGGCTGGCCCGATTCAAACGCCAGGCGCAGCGGCTTGCCCGGCCCCAGCAGATGGCTCTGGCCGATCACTTCGTCCAGGGTCTTGGGCCGCAGCGCTTCCGCCAGCGGCTGGCGCGGTTCATTCGAAAAAAGGTCTGCCATGCTGTACTTGCCGTATCAAAGGGAAAAGCGCCGCAGCAAGAGCTGCGGTGTGCATCGCTGTGCCATACGAGCCTGTTTCAAAATGACGGTGGCCAGGCGTGGCGCCCAAGACAGTGCGCATGCACGGCGAGGCACCACAACGACGCCACGGGCTTGTTGAAACGGGCTCTTAATTATTGAAGACGTCGGCGCCCTTCGGCATGACGAACTTAAAGCTCGTGGCATTTAGCGCCGGATTACGTTCGATTTTCTTGAACGCCAGCACGGACAGCTGGCCAAACGTATCCTTCAGCTCCATCGCCTCCGGCAAGCCGTTGCGCAGGCCGATGGTAATTTCCTCGAAGCTAGTGTCCTTGGCCTTGGGCACGGCCTTCAGCCATTCCACGCCATCCTTGGTGCCCGCTTCCGACAGGGTGAAATTTTTCTCCAGGTCGTTGCTGCCGAACAGGATGGCGGCCGGCGAGGAACCGAGCGCATTGCCCAGCTTCTTCACGGTGACCTGGTTCAAGTCCTTGTCGAAAATATAGAGCTGCTCGCCATCGGCCTGCAACACCTGCTCGTACGGTTTTACGTACGTCCAGATGAACTTGCCGGGCCGGGCGAACACGAAGGTGCCGGTGGACGAGGTGGAAGTCTTGGTGCCGCCGCTTTCCAGCTTTTTGACCTGGTGCTGTGAAAATTCGCCCTTGGCCGACTTGGTGCCGGCCACGAAAGACTTGAACTGTTCCAGCGCGCTGGCATGGGCCGCGCCCGCCAGCAGCAGGCTGCAGGCCAGGGCGGCCGCTGTCTTGGCCACTGTTTTGGCCACTGCGTTGCAATGTTTCATACGATTTATCCTGTTTATTCTGCGCTGGCGGTCGGGGCCAGAATGTCGCGGTTGCCGTTCGACTGCATGGGCGACACAACGCCGCTCTGCTCCATCTGCTCCAGCAAACGCGCGGCGCGATTGTAGCCGATGCGCAAATGGCGCTGCACCAGCGAAATGGAGGCGCGGCGGTTCTTGAGCACCACCTGCACGGCCTGGTCGTACATCGGGTCGGCTTCGCCGCCGCCCTCGCCCGCCGCCCCCGCTTCGCCGCCTTCGCCTTCCAGCGTGCCGCCTTCCAGGATGCCGTCGATGTAGTCCGGTTCGCCCGTCGTCTTCAAGTGCTTGACGACGCGGTGCACCTCTTCATCGGAAACAAACGCGCCGTGCACGCGCACGGGCAGGCCGGTGCCGGGCGGCATGTACAGCATGTCGCCCATGCCGAGCAGCGTTTCCGCGCCCATCTGGTCGAGAATGGTGCGCGAGTCGATCTTGGACGACACCTGGAACGCGATACGGGTCGGGATGTTGGCCTTGATCAGGCCCGTGATCACGTCCACAGATGGGCGCTGCGTGGCCAGAATCAAGTGCAGGCCGGCCGCGCGCGCCTTTTGCGCGATACGGGCGATCAGTTCTTCCACCTTCTTGCCGACCACCATCATCAGGTCGGCCAGCTCGTCGATGATGATGACGATGGTGGGCAATTTCTCCAGCGGCTCCGGCGAATCCGGCGTCAGGCTGAACGGATTCGGGATGTGTTCCTCGCGCTTGCTCGCCTCGGCGATCTTGGCGTTGTAGCCGGCCAGGTTACGCACGCCGAGCTTGGACATCAGCTTGTAGCGGCGTTCCATTTCGTTCACGGCCCAGTTCAGGGCGTGGCCGGCCTGGCGCATGTCCGTCACCACGGGCGCCAGCAGGTGCGGAATGCCTTCGTAGACCGACATCTCCAGCATCTTCGGATCGATCAGGATCATGCGCACGTCCAGCGGATCGGACTTGTACAGCAGCGACAGGATGGTGGCGTTGATACCCACCGACTTGCCGGAACCGGTGGTACCGGCCACCAGCAGGTGCGGCATCTTGGCCAGGTCGGCCACCACGGCCTTGCCGGCGATGTCCTTGCCCAGCGCCACGGTCAGGCTGGATGGGTTGTCGTTGTAGACCTTGGAGCCGACAATCTCGCTCAGGCGCACGATCTGGCGCTTGGGGTTGGGCAGCTCGAGCGCCATGTAGTTCTTGCCGGGAATGGTTTCCACCACCCGGATCGAGGTCAGCGACAGGGAACGGGCCAGGTCGCGTCCCAGGCCCACGATCTGGCTGCCCTTGACGCCGGTGGCCGGTTCGATCTCGTAGCGCGTGACGACGGGGCCGGGATAGGCCGCCACCACCTTCGCTTCCACGCCGAAGTCGGACAGCTTCTTCTCGATCAGGCGGCTGGTGAATTCCAGCGTCTCGACGGACACGGTTTCCTGCACGGGCGGCGGTTCGTCCAGCAGCGACAGCGGCGGCAGATGGCTGCCGTCGGACAGATCCTGGAACAGGCTGGCCTGCTTTTCCTTCTCCACCCGCTCCGACTTGACCACCGTGACCACCTGCGGCTCGATCTTGACGGGCGGCGCGGCCACGTGCTTTTCCACGTGCTTGGCGCGCTCGCTGACCACCACTTCGTCGCGCTTGACGGCGGCCACTTCGCCCTGGCGGCGGTCTTCGCGGTACTGGTAGCGCTGGATGAACCAGTCGATGGCCAGCTCGATGCCGCCGCCGATGCGCTCGGCCACGGCCAGCCACGAGACCTGGAAGAACAGGCTGAAGCCCAGCCCGAACAGCAGCAACAGCAGCAAGGTGGCGCCAGTGAAGCCCAGCCCCACGTGGGCCGAATGGCCGATCAGTTGCCCCAGCACGCCGCCGGGCGCGCGCGGCAGTTGCACCTTGAGCGACCACATGCGCAGATATTCCAGCCCCACGCTGCCCAGGAACAGCAGCACGAAGCCGACGATGCGGATGATGTATTCGTGCTGGTGTTCCGGTTCCGGTTCCCTGGACAGCACAAAGGTCTGGGTCAGCCCCGTATAGCCCTTCCACACCAGGCGCAGCAGGCACAGGCACAGCCACCAGGCGGAAAAGCCGAAGATAAACAGCAACAGGTCGGCCAGCCAGGCGCCGGCCCGGCCGCCCAGGTTGTGTACCCGTGGCACCACACTGGCGTGCGACCAGCCGGGGTCGCCCTTGGAATAGCTGATCAGGATCAGCACGAAATACAGGGCCAATGCCGCCAGCGCGAGCCAGCGCGCCTCGGACAACAGGCGGACCAGCCGGTTGGGCAAGGGTTGACGTTCAGTCACAGTGCGGGTGTAGCTGGATGGGGTCGAGGGGCTGGATTTCGTCATACGCTCTGGGACTAGTACTACGGCCGGCATTACCGCCGGCTAAGTGTTATTGCAATATTATCGACCATGAAACAGTCATAGCCTTCTATTCTAAGGCATATGCGCCCCGCCCGGCCCCCTGATTCGTGCCGAATCGCCGCTTGGACTATAATCTTGCATTGCTTAACCGAATGCAATAGCTGGCGCCCCTGCGCCGCCCTTGCTCTACCGGTATTTGCCCCCAATTCGGATACGTTATCCACCGTCCAACCTCTGAATAAGAAGCCATCTCATGACCACTCCCAAACACGCCCGCGTCTTGATCCTCGGTTCCGGCCCCGCCGGCTACAGCGCCGCTATCTATGCTGCGCGCGCCAACCTGAACCCGATGCTGGTGACCGGCGTCGAGCAAGGCGGCCAGCTGATGACCACCACCGACGTGGAAAACTGGCCGGCGGACCCCATGGGCGTGCAAGGCCCGGACCTGATGCAGCGTTTCCTGCAGCACGCCGAGCGCTTCAACACGGAGATGGTGTTCGACCACATCCACACCGTCAAGCTGAACGAAAAGCCGCTGCGCCTGATCGGCGACAGCCATGAGTACACCTGCGACGCCCTGATCATCGCCACCGGCGCCTCGGCCCAGTACCTGGGCCTGCCGTCCGAGCAAGCGTTCATGGGCAAGGGCGTGTCGGCCTGCGCCACCTGCGACGGCTTCTTCTACCGCAACCAGGCCGTGGCCGTGGTCGGCGGCGGCAACACGGCCGTGGAAGAGGCGCTGTACCTGTCCAACATCGCCAACAAGGTCACCCTGATCCACCGCCGCGACAAGTTCCGCGCCGAGCCCATCCTGGTCGACCGCCTGAACGCCAAGGTCGCCGAAGGCAAGATCGAGATCAAGTACAACCACACCCTGCATGAAGTGGTGGGCAACGACAGCGGCGTGACGGGCGTGAAGATCGCCTCCACCACCGACGGCGCCATCACCGACGTGACCGTGCACGGCCTGTTCGTGGCCATCGGCCACAAGCCCAACACGGACATCTTCGAAGGCCAGCTGGAAATGCACAACGGCTACATCAAGACCCGCACCGGCACCGAAGGCATGGCCACGGCCACCAACATCCCCGGCGTGTTCGCCGCCGGCGACGTGCAGGACCACGTGTACCGCCAGGCCATCACCAGCGCCGGCACCGGCTGCATGGCCGCGCTGGACGCCCAGCGCTACCTGGAAAGCCAGGACTAAGCGGCCATGGCACTGAAGGACTTCGCCGACCTGAAATCCCTGAGCAAGCAGCTCAAGGAACAGGCCGACGCGCGCGCCGCGGCCAAGGCCGAGCAGGCCAAGCGGGAAAAAGTGCAGGTGGTGGAAGCTAACCTGTTCCACGCCAGCGTGGGCGGCGTCAAGCGCCTGCCGGAGCAGAACCGGCTGGTGCCGGGCCTGCCCAAGGCGGCTGGCGTCACGCCGGCCACGCCCGCCCGCCCCCGCTCCCAGGCCGAGGACGATGCGGCCGTGCTGCGCGAATCGCTGTCGGACCAGTTCGACGTCGAGCACCTGCTGGAGACGGAACCGAACGTCAGCTTCACCCGCAACGGCGTGGGTCCGGACGTGATGCGCAAGCTGCGCAAGGGCCACTGGCCGGTGCAGGACGAACTGGACCTGCACGGCCTGCGGCGCGACGCTGCCCGCGACGCCATCGGCGCCTTCCTGCAAAAGGCCAAGCGGCACAACGCGCGCTGCGTGGCCGTCATTTACGGCAAGGGCTACGGCTCCGCCAACGGCGAACCGGTGCTGCGCTCCATGGTGCACAGCTGGCTGGAACAGAAGGAAGAAGTGATCGCCTTCTGCGCCGCCCGTCCGCTGGACGGCGGCGAAGGCGCGCTGATGGTGCTGCTGCGCGCGGCCCTGCAGACGCCGCGCTGAGCGACCCGACTGGTGGCGCTACGGCGCGCGCAGCCGTGCAGATGCCGCGCTGACCGGCGCCGCCCGCTGATGGTGCTGCTGCGCGCCACCCGGTGGATGGCGCGCTGACCGGTCTGGCGCCGTCCGTCCGCCCCGTCCAAAATTCCAACGAAGCAACAAAACTATCCCACGACCGGCTTGCGCATGTTAACCTACGCGCACCAGCCACCCTGCCCTATTCGCCAGCATGAAGCACATCCCGCACGTCTCCCTCATCACCGTCATAGAAATCGTGGCGATCCTGGTGGGCGCGATGTCGGGTTTCATCGAAGCGCGCCGCAAGCGCATGGACCTGGTGGGCGTATTCACGGTGGCCTTCATCACGGCCTTCGGCGGCGGCACGCTGCGCGACATCCTGCTCGACGTGCGGCCCCTGTTCTGGGTCGAGCACCAGGGCTATGCCATCCTGATCTTCGTGCTGGCCCTGGTGGCCACGCCGCTGGTGCGCACCATCCGCCAGATCGTATCGGAGCGCATCATCGTGGTGGCCGATGCCATCGGCCTGGGGCTGTTCGCCGTGGCCGGCGTGTCGCAGGCGCAAGCGGCCGACATGCCCGTGTTTATCGCGGCCATGATGGGAGTGATTACGGGGATTTTCGGCGGTGTGTTGCGCGACATCGTCTGCAACGAAGTGCCGATGGTGTTCCGCGACGGGAAACCGTACGCGATCTGCGCCTTCTTCGGCGCCTGGCTCTACATCGCGCTGCAGCACACGCAGGTATCGAACGACTTCGCCCTGTGGTTCAGCGCCGCCTTCATCACGCTGCTGCGGCTGCTGACCTGGAAATTCGACATGCGCATCAACCGCTAGCGCGTTGGATGTGCCGGCATCCCCGCAGGCGCGGGGACGCCGGCACATCCAACGAACCTTAGACGGCGTCGGGACCCGTTTCGCCGGTGCGGATGCGGATCACCTGCTCCACGTTCTGCACGAAGATCTTGCCGTCGCCGATCTTGCCGGTGCGGGCGGCCTTGATGATGGCGTCCACCACCTGCTCGGCCACGCCGTCGTCCACCACCACTTCCACCTTCACCTTGGGCAGGAAGTCGACCACGTATTCGGCGCCGCGATACAGCTCGGTGTGGCCCTTCTGGCGGCCGAAGCCCTTCACTTCCGTCACGGTCAGGCCGGTGACATTGACTTCAGCCAGCGCTTCGCGCACTTCGTCCAGTTTAAACGGTTTGATTACAGCGGTAATCTGTTTCATGACATCTCCTTGAATGTAAATCGTGATTCGTAAAACCGGTACGTAAAACGGGGAGTGCCCTGCCCCGGACGCACCGCCATGGTGCATGCCGGACGGCGGCTGGTGCCGGACGATACGAGCTAGTATCGGCGCCTTCCCGGATCTTCAGCAGGTGGGTAACCCATGCCGTGCCGCGCGGCGGGTAGCCGGCGGCCATGACGGCAGCGATCGGACGAGGTGATTCCACGATATCCAGACCGCATTGTAAGCTACCCGCGCCCGCTCTCCTATCCGCACGCGGCAATACCGAAGCGCTGCTCGGTTAATGTCGCCGCCTCAGACGGGGATACGCTGCAGATCCTGCATCCATACCACGCTTTGCGCATCGCTGGGCGCGCGCCAGTCGCCGCGCGGCGACAGCGACCCGCCAGTGCCCACCTTGGGCGCGTTGGGCACGCAGCTGCGCTTGAACTGGCTGGTGCGGAAGAAGCGGTCCAGGAAGATGGCCAGGTTCTTCTTGATCGCGGCCAGGTCGTACTGGTTGCGCGCCACATGCTCGCCCTCCGGCCAGCGCCCCTGCTCACGGTCGTGCCAGGCCGCCAGTGCCAGGAAGGCCACCTTGGCCGGCGCGAAGCCGAAGCGCAGCGTGTAATACAGGTTGAAGTCCTGCAGCTCGTACGGGCCGATGGTGCTTTCCGTGCGCTGCTCCGGCTGGCCGTCGGCTGTGCCGGGCACCAGTTCCGGGCTGATTTCCGTGCTCAGGATATTGAGCAGCACCTGCGCGTCGTTACGGCCGATCACGCCCGACTCGGCCACCCAGCGCACCAGGTGCGAGATCAGGGTCTTGGGCACGCTGGCGTTCACGTTGTAGTGCGACATATGGTCGCCCACGCCGTAGGTGCACCAGCCCAGCGCCAGTTCGCTCAGGTCGCCCGTGCCGATGACGATGGCGTGGTTATGGTTCGCCAGCCGGAACAGGTGGTTGGTGCGCTCGCCCGCCTGCACGTTCTCGAACGTGATGTCGTACTGGTTTTCACCGGACGCATACGGATGCCCCAGGTCCTGCAGCATCTGCACGCAGCTGGGGCGGATGTCGATTTCGGCCGAGGCGCAGCCGACCAGTTTCATCAGCTGGTGGGCCTGGGTCAGCGTACGCTCGCTGGTGGCGAAGCCGGGCATGGTGTAGGCCAGGATATTGGTGCGGGGGAGCTTGAGCTTGTCCATCACGCGTGCGCACACCAGCAGCGCGTGGGTCGAATCGAGGCCGCCGGACACGCCGATCACCACCTTCTGGATGCCGCTCGACTGCAGCCGCTGGGCCAGCGCCTGTACCTGGATGTTGTAGACCTCGTTGCAGCGCTCGTCGCGGCGGCGGCTGTCGGCCGGCACGTAAGGGAAGCGCTCCACGCAGCGCTTGAGCGCCAGCGTGCGCTCCAGCGCCAGCGCCAGCTCGAAACGCACCGTGCGGAAGCGCGCCACTTCATCGGCATGGCGCTGCACGGACTGGCCGAACGTGGTCTGGCGCATGCGCTCGCGCGACAGGCGCTCCAGGTCCACGTCGGCAAAGATCAGGCTGGGCTCATCCTGGAAGCGCTTCGATTCGGCCAGCAGCTCGCCGTTTTCGCAGATCAGGGCCTGGCCATCCCACGCCAGGTCGGTGGTCGATTCACCGCTGCCGGAGGACGTGTACAGATAGGCCGACAGGCAGCGCGCCGACTGCTGCGCCACCAGCTGGTGGCGGTAGCCGGCCTTGCCCACCAGCGCGTTGGACGCGGACAGGTTGACCAGCACGCTGGCCCCGGCCAGGGCCGCAAACGACGACGGCGGGATCGGCACCCACACGTCCTCGCAGATTTCAACATGAAACTTCAGCAGCGGCAGATTGGCCACCTCGAACAGCAGGCCGGAGCCGAACGGCACCGTCTGGCCCAGCAGCGTCACTTCCGTCACGGCCGCATAGTCGCCCGAGCAGAACTGGCGCGCTTCGTAAAATTCACCGTAGTTGGGCAGGTAGCTCTTGGGCACCACGCCCTGGATGCGGCCACCCGCGATCACGACGGCGCAGTTGTACAGCTGGTGCTGCACCCGCAGCGGCATGCCCACCACCAGCGCCAGCGGCAGCGCTCCGGACGCGGCCACCACCGTGCCCAGCGCCGTCTCGCAGGCGTCCAGCAGCGCGCGCTGGTGGAACAGGTCGTCGCAGGTGTAGGCCGACAAGCCCAGCTCGGGGAACGCCACCAGGGCCGCACCCTGCTGGTGGGCTTCGGTGGCCATGGCGATGGTCTGGGCCGCGTTGAAGGCCGGGTCGGCGATGCGGCATCGGGGCACGGCCACGGCCACGCGGGCGAAGTCGTGCGAGTACAGATTGAAGAAGTTTTTCGTCATGTCCATCTTTCTCACCTGCCGGGCGCATGCCCGCTCGTCCGGCGGTGACGGAATATTTTGCGTAGAATGCCACTCTGGTCAGCCGGGATAGTGCAAACATGATGAGCGGGCAACAGATGAATTATCGCACGGGTATCGTTTCTTCTCTTGCCGACGTGGGCGAAGCGGCCTGGACGGCCTTGCTGGCGGCCCAGGGCGATGCCAACCCCTTCCTGTCCTACGCCTTCCTGCATGCACTGCACGAATCGGGCGCGGCCTGCACCGATACGGGCTGGCAGCCCCAGTACCTGGTGCTGTGGGACGGGCCGGTGCTGGCGGCGGCCATGCCGCTCTACGTCAAATCCCATTCCTACGGCGAATATGTGTTCGACTGGGCCTGGGCTGACGCTTACCAGCGCAACGGGCTGGAATACTATCCCAAGCTGCTGTCGGCCATCCCCTTCACGCCCGTGACGGGCGCGCGCCTGCTGGCGCGCGGGCCGGCCGAACGGGCCGCCCTGGTCGAACTGCTGTGTGCCCAGCAGGAAGCGGCCGGCATGTCGTCCACCCACATCCTGTTTCCGCCCGAGGAGCAGGCGCGCCAGCTGCAGGAAGCCGGTTTCATGCTGCGCAGCGGCGTGCAGTTCCATTGGCTCAACGGCGGCTACGCGGACTTCGAACAGTTCCTGGCCACGCTGGAACACAAGAAGCGCAAGAACATCCGCGCCGAGCGGCGCAAGGTGCGCGAGGCGGGCGTGACGCTGCGCCAGCTGCGCGGCGCCGCCATCACGGAAGCGGACTGGCGCCTGTTCCACCGCTGCTACGCCAACACCTATGCCGAGCACCGCTCGTCGCCCTACCTGAACCTGGATTTCTTCCTGCGCATAGGCCGCACCATGCCGGACAACGTCATGCTGGTGGTGGCCGAGCGCGATGGGCGGCCGGTGGCGTCCTCGCTCGTATTCCACACGGCCGACACGCTGTACGGCCGCTACTGGGGCGCGCTGGAGCACATCCCCTGCCTGCATTTCGAGACGGCCTATTACCAGCCGCTGGAGTTCTGCATCGCGCAAGGCATCGCCACCTTCGAAGGCGGTGCGCAGGGCGAGCACAAGTTGGCCCGCGGCTTCCTGCCGCAAAAGACCTGGTCGGCCCACTGGCTGGCCCATCCCGCCTTTGCCGACGCCATCGAGCGCTTCCTGGCGCGCGAAGGGGGCGGCATCGATGCCTATCTCGACGAGCTGAACGAACGCAACCCGTTCCGCGACCAGCCCGGACCCAACGGCTGCCGCGTCAGTGCGGCGCCGTCAAGCGCAGGGGGTCGCTGAGCTTGAGGATGTGGCGGTAGTCTTCGCTATCGACCACTTCCATGCTGCTCACTTGCCCCAGCTCGATATCGACATAGACCGTGCGCGGCGCCCGGATCAAGTGGTTCAAGCCTTCCACCATCACGCTCAGGATGTCGTCGCGCGGCTCGTACGTCAGGCCCAGCAGGGGTATCCACTCCTGCTCCACCTGGCTGCCCAGCGACATTGCCTCGACGTCGATTTCGACGCTCTTGCCTTCCAGCTCCTTGGAGACGCGGTCGAAATAGCTGTGCCATTCCGCCTTCTCGATTTTCGCGACCGTCATTTCCAGCCTCCTTTCGTCAGCATAGCCTGCCGTCGCGCTGCTGCGGACGGCATGTATCGGAACGTTCAGTATGCGCCGCCGGCCCCGCGCACGGTATAAAAAATAGTGATTGGGATCAGCTCCTGAGACGAAAAACGCCGCCGGCCGGCAAGACCGGCGGGCGGCGCGGGGCCGTCACGGCCGCGTTCAGCTGTGCGCCTGGTGGGCGGCCGTCAGGCGGCGCATCATGGGCAGCGCGGCCAGCGCGATGGCGGTGCAGACGACGGCACCAAAGCCCAGCTTGGTGAACAGGTTGGTGTAAATGGGCAAGGTCAGCACGGGATCGACGATATCCTTGGGCACGCTGGCGAAATTGGCCACCACCCCGCCCAAGTACTGGGAAATGCCGACGGCGACGAAATAGGCGCCCATCATGAAGCCGCCCATGCGCTCCGGCACGTAGCGCGCCATCACGGCCAGGCCCAGCCCGCCCACCAGCAGTTCGCCCAGCGAATAGAAGCCGTAGCCGGCGATCATGACCCAGGCCGACGCCTTGCCGCCCACGGCGAACTGGCCGGCCACGCCGTAGATGAAGAAGCCGATGGCGACGATGGAAAAGCCCAGCGCGAACTTGCCGGCGATCGACAAATCCTTGCCGCTGCGTCCGGCCCTGGCGTAGGCCCAGGCCAGCACGGGGCTCAGCAGCATGATCCAGATCGGATTCAAGGCCTGGAACTGGGCCGGCGCCCAGGTCCACAAATGCGTGCCCAGCAGCTGGAAGTCGCCATTGACGTTACGCAGCGCGAACAGCGACAGCGAGGTCGACATCTGTTGATAGAAAATAAAGAAGAACACGGTCTGCATCATCAGCACCAGGGCCGCGATCAGGCCGGCCCGTTCGCTCACCTCGCTCTTGCGGATCAGGTAGACGAAAATGCCCAGCACGACGAAGCCGGCCACATAGACGAAGGCCCGTGCCACGCTCTGGTATTGCAGGATGACGGCCGCGCAGACGATGGCCACCACGCCCCCGCCCAGCACCATCAGCAGGCGCCGTATATCGAGCGGCAACTCATCGGGCCGGGAACCGACCCGGTCCAGCGTCTGGCGCATGGACAGCACCGTGAACAGGCCCACCACCAGGCCCACGCTGCACACGGCGAACGCCATGTGCCAGCCCAGGCCGCTGCCGTAGTGCTCGTTGACATAGTCCTTGACCCACGGCGTGGCCAGCATGGACACGGTGGAGCCGACATTGACGGACATGTAATAGAGCGTGAAGGCGCTGTCGATCTTGGAATCGTCACCCTCATAAATCTTGCGCACCAGGTTGGCCGTGTTGGGCTTGAACAGGCCGTTGCCGACCACGATCACGCCCAGCGCGGAAAAGATCTGCCACGTGTTTTCGCTCGGGATGGCCATCAAGCCATAGCCTATGCTCAGGATCAGGGCGCCCAGCATCATGCAGCGCTTGGTGCCCAGCACCTTGTCGCCGACCCAGCCGCCGATGGCGGGCGAGACGTAGACCAGGGCGGAAAAGGCACTCCACACCAGGTTGGCGCGGCTATCGTCAAAGCCCAGGCGCTGCACCATGAAGTAGACGATCAGCGCCTGCATGCCGTAATAGCCGAAGCGCTCCCACAGTTCGATCAGCGCGATCGTCGCGAACGAGCGCGTCTGCGTATAGGTTGGGACGGGGGTAGTCATGGATCTCCAGTGTCTGGTTCTTAAGCTTAAGCGTTTATTAAGTGGCATACGGTGTGCCGCCGGCGCATGCTACGCCACTCCGGGACAACTGGCAATTTCAGGAATGTAACGCTCTTTGTACGCCAGGCCAGCCGCCATCGCGCCGGAGCCGGGCGGCCCCGGTGCCCACCGCGCGCCCGCCGCTAGCCGTGCAGCCGGACCGGCGGCGCGGCATCGTCATCGGCCAGCAGCACGCGATTGCGCCCGCCATGCTTGGCCTGGTACAGGGCCGTATCGGCCAGGCGCAACAGCGCATCCGTGTCGCCCGCGGCCGCCCCTTCCGCGACGGCCACGCCGACGCTGATGGTGACGGTGGCGGCCGGCGCCGCCTCGTGCGCGATGGCCAGTTGCTCGATGGCGGCCCGCAGCGTCTCGCCCACCTGCATGGCCTCGGCCGCGCCGGCGTTGGCCAGCACGATGGCGAATTCCTCGCCGCCATAACGGGCCACCAGGTCGCTGGCGCGGCGCGCCCCGTTGCGCAGCGCCAGCGCCACCCGGATCAGGCAGTCGTCGCCGCGCTGGTGGCCATAGCGGTCGTTGTAGCTCTTGAAGTAGTCGACGTCGATCATGACCACGGCCAGCGGCTGGCCGGCGCGGCGGGCGCGGGCCCATTCGTTGCGCAGCACTTCGTCGAAATGGCGGCGGTTGGCCAGCCCCGTCAGGCCATCCGTGGCCGACAGCGCCACCAGCCGGGCGTTGGCCTCTTCCAGCAGGGCCGTGCGCTCGGCCACCCGCTGCTCCAGGCTGTCGTACAGCCGGGCATGCGCGATCGAGGCGATGGCCTGGGCGCACAGGATGCGCAGGAATTCCACCCGCGCCGCCGTGAACGTGCCCTCGGCCAGCCGGTTCTCCAGGTAGAGGATGCCGTCGAGCCGGCCGGCCTGCCGGATCGGCAGGCACATGACGGAACGCGGGCCCGGCTGGCGTCCATAGGGATCGGCGGCAAAACGGGCCGAGCCGGCCAGATTGTCCTCGATGACTTCGACCCCGGTCCGCATCACGTAGCGCAACAGCGACAGGGGGAACTGGGAATCGCTGGCCGCATCGAAGTCCACCGGCCGCGCCTGCAGCACGGCCGTCACGCCGTCCACCGCTTCCGCCTCCAGCTGCCAGGCATCGTCCTCGAGCAGCAGCAGGCGCGCCACCTGGGCGCCGGAATTCTCGCAGACGATGGCGATCAGGCGCCGCAGCACATTGCCCAGGCCGATCTCGTGCGACAGGGCCTGGGCCGCCTTGAGCAGTGTCATCAGATCCAGTTCCGCATTGGCGCCGCCCCGGCTACGCGTGCTCCAGCCCGGCATGGACGGGGCGCGCGCGGCCGTCCCGGCCGCCGCCGGCGTGGCCAGCATGGCGCCATGCCGGACGTTCAGCTCGCTGGCCTTGCCGTCCGCGCCCCACTGCCGGTAGCGCGCCAGCGCGTCACTCAGGTAGACGGCCGCCACCCGGGGCTGGCCCTGCTCCAGCCAGCATTCGCCGCACAATTCGTTGCCCAGCGCCTGCAGCGGCACGCAGCCGGCCGCCGCGTCCATGCCGCGCTGGTAATGCTGGGTAGCCAGCGCCAGGTCCTGTTCGCTGCGGGCCAGTTCGGCCAGCACCAGGCAGTGGCGCGCCACGAACAGGGCCGGGCCCAGCGTCGCCCAGCGCGCCAGGCTGTCCTGCAGCGCGCCGATGCGGGCGCGGATGGCGTCGGCGTCGGCCCGGCGCGGGTCGCGCCGCAAGGCCCGGATCCAGATCAGGGCGGTGTAGAAGGTGGCGTCGGGCACCTTGGCCTGGCCCCGCATCATCTGCGCCACCAGGTCCAGCTGGCCGGCCAGCGCTTCCGCGTCGGCGCCGTCGAACAGCCAGGCATTGCGTATTTTGCCCTGCAGGAAATAGGCGCGGAACAGGCGCGAGTCGCCGTAGCGCTCCAGGAAACGGGCTTCGTTGAAACCGTCGTCGTCGTAGCTGCTGCCGTCCGGCGTCTGGCCCATCAGGCATTTGATGGGCTGCACGGCGGCCGCCACGCAGCAGTCGGCCATGGCTTGCTGGCCGTTGCTGCGCATCAAGAGCAAGTCGTGGGCGATGGACAGCTTCAGTTCAGGCAGGTAGTCGCCCAGGATCAGGCGGTCCGTGGCGCGCACGGCCGCCACCACGCCCACCTGCACGTAGTCGGCGATGTCGAGCGCCCAGCCGAACGCTTCGTCGTATAAAACGTCGGAGCTGCGCAGGGAACGGACCCAGTGGTTGCACAGGGCCGCGAACATCAGCCCGGTCAGGGTGCGGGTCTGCAGATTGGCGCGGCGCCGGGCCAGCGCCAGCGCCATCTCGCCGAAGCGGTAGGCCAGGTCCATGTCGCCCGTGCGCAGGGCCAGCATCAGGGCATGGCCGACATAGGCCACGGCGCTGAAATCGCTGGTGCCCTGCTGCATCGACAGCCGCGTCATCGACAGCACCATGTGCACGCTCAGCTCCTGCTGCCCCGCGTAGTAGGCGGCCATCCACATCGACTGCATCATCTGCATGGCGGCCAGGGCGGGGCCTTCTTCGAGTTCGGCGGCCGCCAGCAAGGCCTGCGTGTCGCGCGCCAGCGGATGGCGCTCGATCTCGCCGTACAGGGCGTCGGAGCGGGCGGTGAGCTCGGCCACGCCGTGGGCGATGGGCATGCCCAGCAGCGCCAGCCCGGCCCGCAGCACGGCGATGGCGTCCAGCAGCCGGCCCTGCAGCTGGTACTGGTGGGCCTGGACGGCCACGCAGCGCACCTGGTCCAGCGGCGCCGGGCAGCGCGCCATCAGCAGCGGATAGATGGCCTCGGCCCGCTCGAACTGGCCACACAGGTAGGCCGCTTCGGCCGCGCCCAGCTGCAGCTCCAGCCACAGCGCGCCGTGGCTGTGCCAGGCCTGCTCGGGCAGCAGCGCCAGCCCGATCGCCATGTGTTCCAGCGTGGCCTGGAAGGCGGCCGAACGGCGCGCCTTGATGCCGGCCCGGCAATTGAGCCGCGCCAGCGCTATCCGTTCCTGGCCGTCCTCCACCAGCGCGCGGCCGGCGTTGCACTGCTCGACGATGGCAAACAGCTCCTCCTCGAGCCGGCGTTCGTCCGCATGGGCCAGCAGCAGGCGGCCGATGCGCAGGTGCAGCGCCGCCCGCGCGTCCGGCTCGACCAGCGCATAGGCGGCCTGCTGCACGCGGTCGTGCAGGAAGCGGTAGCTGACGTCGGTGCCGGTCGCGTCCGGGTCCAGGTATTTGTAGCGCAGGTCGCGCGGCTGGATCAGGCCCGCCTGCAGCGCCGGCCACAGGGTTTGCTGGACCCGGGCCGGGGCCGCGTCCACCAGCACGGCCAGCGTATCGAGCCGGAACTGGTTGCCGACGGCCGCCGCCAGCTGCAGCAGCTGCTGGGTGGCCGGCGGCAGGCGGCGTATCTTCTCCACCAGCAGCTCGACCACGTTGTCCGTGTAGGCGGCCTGCTCCAGCACGGCCAGGTCCCAGCGCCAGCAATCCTGGGCCGGCTGGTAATGCAGCTGCCCGGCGTCGTGGATGGCATGCAGGAACTGGTTGAGGAAGAACGGGTTGCCGCCCGTCTTGCGCTGGCACAGCCTGGCCAGCGGCACTGCCGCATCGGCCGGCACGTGCAGGCTGTCGGCCACCAGCCGGGTCACGTCGGCCTCGTCGAGCGGCGCCAGCGCCAGCCGCGTCACCCGCGCCCCCTGCCGATGCAGCCGCTCGCACAAGCCCGTCAGCGGATGGGCGGGCGTCACTTCATTGTCGCGGCAGGCGCCAATCAGCAGCATGTGGCCCTGCTCGCGCTCGCGCAGGAACAGCTCCACCAGGCGCAGCGTGGGCGGGTCGGCCCACTGCAGGTCGTCCAGGAACAGCACCAGCGGATGGTCGGCCGTGCCGAACACCTGGACCAGGCGCTGGAAGGCGCGGTCTAGCCTGGCCTGGGCCTGGTCCGGGGCCAGCGCGGTACCTGCAGCGGCATCGGCATCGGCGGGGCCGGCCACCAGCGCCAGCTCGGGTATCAGCTGCGCCAGCACGCCCAGGCTGTCGCCCAGCGCCGTGCGCAGGCGCTCGCCCCAGCGCCGCAAGTCCTGCTCCGGTTCGCTCAACAACTGGCGCAGCAGTTCCTGGAAGGCCTGGATCAGCGGCGCATAGGGCACGTCGCGCCGGTACTGGTCGAACTTGCCCGACAGGAAACAGCCGCGCCGCGCCACGATGGCCGGCTGCACCTCGTCCACCACGGCCGACTTGCCGCTGCCGGCCGGACCGGCCACCAGCAGCAGTTCGCTGGTGCCGGCGGCGCTGCGCTCGAAGGCGGCCAGCAGCGCCGCCGTTTCGCGCTCGCGCCCATACAGGCGCTGCGACACATTGAACGGCCGGTGGCGGTCCGCCAGTCCGGCCAGCGGCAGCACAGGGCCGCCCGCATCCCCGCCCGCACCCGCGCGGCAAGCCTGCACGTCCAGCGCCAGCGCGTGCAGGGTCTGGTAGCGCTGCTCGGCGTTCTTGGCCAGCAGGCGGCGCAGGATGTCGGTCAGCCCCGCCGGTCCGCCGGCCAGGGCCGGATGCGACCAGTCGGGCACGCGGGCGATGTGGCTGTGCACCAGCTCCATGGCGTCGCCGGCGAACGGCGGCTGGCCCGTCAGCAGCTCATACCAGGTGGCGCCCAGTCCGTAATAATCGGCCCGGTAGTCGACCCGCCGGTTCATGCGCCCCGTGCGCTCGGGCGCCATGTAGGGCAAGGTGCCTTCCAGCGCATAGGGGTGGACGATGCCCTGCACTTCCTGCGCCAGCTCGCCGGCGATGCCGAAGTCGATCAGCTGCAGCTGGCGCCGGGCGCCGTTCCATACCAGGTTGGACGGGGTGATGTCGTTGTGGATGATGCCTTGGCCATGGACGGCGTCGAGCGCGGCGCACAGCTGCAGCGCGATGGCGAAAAAATCGTCCAGGGCCAGGCCGGGCTGCTGGACGGCGGCGCGGTCGCGCAGCAGCACGCTGAGGGCGGTGCCGCCTATGTCTTCCTGCAGCATGACCCAGCGCCCGCCCTGCTGCGCCAGCGCCAGCGGACGCACGACGCCGGGATGGGCGCAGCGCCGCGCCAGCGCGAATTCGCGCTTGAAGCGGGTCACTTCCTCGTGCGAGGGACAATCCGTGTTGGGTATCTTGACGATGAGCGGCGCCCGTTCGGCCGTGGAGCGGGCGCGGTAGACCAGGGAACGGGCACTGGCATGCAGTGGTTCGATGATCTCGTAGTCGAATAAGGCGCTCACGGACTTCCAGTCGTAATCAGGCGGTGCAACGCGGTCATGCCGGTTGCTGGCAACCTCCGTACGTGACCTCAGCCGTTATATTACGTTAGCGCGACGACAATTACTATAAAGTAAAACAAGTTAAGGTAGAACAAGCGACGGCGCACGCCATGGCGCCCCCTCCAAAAACACAACGGGCGCCCGTGGGCGCCCGTCGTCTGCATGCCGGCGGCTTAGCCTTCCGGATTTTCCTTCTTGTAGCTGGCAACGCCGCTCAGGATTTCAGCTTTCGCTTCTTCCGGACCGTACCAGCCGTCGATCTTGACCCATTTACCCTTCTCCAGGTCCTTGTAGTGCTCGAAGAAGTGGGTGATCTGGCGCAGGCGCAGTTCGTTCAGGTCTTCCGGCTTCTGCCAGTGGCTGTAGATGGACAGCACCTTGTCGACCGGCACGGCCAGCACCTTGGCGTCTTCACCGGATTCGTCGGTCATCTTCATCACGCCGATCGGACGGCAACGCACCACCACGCCGGGGATCAGCGGGAACGGGGTGATCACCAGCACGTCGACCGGGTCGCCGTCGGCCGACAGCGTGTTGGGCACGTAGCCGTAGTTGCATGGGTAGTGCATGGCCGTGCCCATGAAACGGTCGACGAAGATGGCGCCGGACTCCTTGTCCACTTCGTACTTGATCGGATCGGCGTTCATCGGGATTTCGATGATCACGTTGAAATCGTTAGGCAAATCGCGGCCGGAAGGCACTTTATTCAAGCTCATGGGGTTTCCTTGTTATGCAGGCAGATGGTTTAACCGCGTCATTATAGCGAAAGCGTGCCCGCTTGTGCGACGCAGCACAAAAAACAGGCACGTCAGCAAGCCGTAAGGGCGCCATGCCAGCATGGCCCACCGGCCCGGCGGCGGGCACAAAAAACCCGTCGCGGGGACGGGTTGCGGTGTTACAGGATGGTGGCCAGGGCGCACTGCCGGAAATGGCTGGCCGCCTCTTCCGGTTGCTGCAACGCTTCATGCAGCTGGGCCAGCTTGAGGTGGGCTTCGCGCACCATGCGGGCGTCGCCCGCGTCTGACAGGGCTTGCTCCAGGTAGCGCTGGGCCTTGCCCCACAGCTTCTGCTTCAGGCACAGGGAACCGAGGGTCAGCGCCAGCTCGGCGTCGGCCGGACGCTGGGCCACCCATTTTTCGCAATGCTCGATCTGCAGCAGCAGCGCGGGCGTACCGGCCGGCGCGGCCGCTTCACGGTAGGCGCGCACCACGCGCTCGTCCCAGTCGGCCGCCAGCGATTCCTCGGCCACCAGGCGCGCCTCGTCGTGCAGGCCGCGGGCGTTGAGGGCTGTGGCGGCGCGCGAAGCGACGAAGGGCTTGATGCGGTCGGCCGAGGGCACGGTGGCCCACACGCGCAGCAGCGATTCGGCGTCGTGGCCGTTATCGGCCAGCATGTCTTCGTAGGCCATCTCGCGCAAGCGGGCCGACAGGGCCGGATGCAGGGCGCGGTGCTTGTCGAGCGAGCGCACCAGGCGCAGCACTTCGGGCCAGTTCTTGGCCTGCTGCTGGGCCTTGAGCGACCATTGCAGGGCGTGGATGTGGCGCGTGCCGCTGGCGTTCAATTCCGCCACGGCCTGCAGTGCCGCCTCCGGCTGGTGGTCGTCCACCAGCAGTTCCGTCATCGTCATCAGGCGCGCCGTCTTCATGGCGGCGTCGCCCTGCAAGCGGGCCAGCCAGCTGTCGCGGCGCTCGGCCTGGCGCATGCGGTGCGCGGCGCGGGCGCCGATCAGGGCCGCCACGCCGGCGTTTTCTTCCAGCTCGGCGGCGCGGGCGGCCGCTTTTTCCGCGTGGCCGAAACGGCCTTCGAACAGGGCCTTGAGCGCTTCGCGCAAGCCCTTGTTGCCGTCGCGCTCACGCTTGCGCTGGCGGTAGGCGGCCACCCGGGCCGGCATCTTGAGGGTGGCGCGGAAGGCGCGGATCAGCACATAGAGCAGCGCGAACAGCGCCACTTCCAGCACCACGAAGAAGTTCAGCGACAGGTCGATGCGGTGCGGCGGATAGAACAGCACCACATTGCCCGGGTTGAATCGTGCCGTCACGGCGATGCCGATGGCGGCGGCCATCAAGGCCACTAACCAGAGAAATAAACGCATGGTTATGGCTTCGCCTTGTAGTTGCGGACGGCGTTCAGGCTGTCGGCCAGGGTCGGCATCTCGATGGCGAGGTTGCTGCCCTGGACCTGGCGCAGCAGCGCCTGCACGGTCTGGGTGGACTTGGCGCGGGTGTCGAAGTACTTGACCAGCGCATCCTGGGCGGCGATCAGGTCGCTGCGGAACGCCCCTTCATTGCGCGACAGCAGGGCCATGCGCGCGTTGAGCAGGCGCAGCTTGAGGTTCTCGCGCAGGAAGTAGGCCTGCGTCGGCGACAGCATCAGCGCGTCCGGCGTTTCCACGCTGCGCACGCGGATCAGCTGGCGCACGTCGGTCCACATGTCGGTGCTCCAGCTGGTCCACACGTCCTGCAGCTTGAGCAGCCACGGGCTGGGCGCTTCGGCCGGCGCGGCAGGCTTGCCGCCCGCCTTGGCCTTGACCGCCTTCTTCTCGGGCGGCGCCGGCAGGGTAGGCTTCTCGTCGGCCAGCATGGGCAGCAGGTCGATCTGGGCGATCACGTTATCGAGGCGCAGGGCCAGGCCGACGGAATCGACGCTGGGCAGGGCCTTGAGCTTGTCCATGTCCTTGGCGATGGCGCGGCGGATGGTGATGAACTGGGGCTTGTCGGAACGCGACAGGCTGCGGTCGGCGTTCTGCAGCGCGATCAGGGCGCCCGGCACGTTGCCGGCCAGTTGCAGCTGCTGGCTGGCCGTCGACAGCACTTGCTCGATTTCCGTCAGGGCCCACTCGTCGCGGTTCTTGGACAGGTCCTGGTACAGCTGTTCCAGCGCCAGCTGCTGGCTCTGGGCTTCCACCTGCTTCGATTCGAGCAGCGCGACCTTGCCCTGCAGTTCCTTGCTCGACTCCTGCACGGTGCGGGCCAGGGTGCCCGTCTCCGCGTTCGAGGCATCGTTCTTTTGCAGCCGGCGCGCCATCTCCTCGCGCAGGTTGCGCACTTGGGCGTGGCTGGACCAGGTCTGGCCGGCCACCACGATGCCGAGCGCCACCACGGCGCAGCCCAGCACTTGCGGTTGCAGCAGGGTCTCGACCCAGCTGGGCGACGGCGGCGTGGGCGGCGTAGGCGGCAATTCCGCGGCCGGGCCGGGCGCGGCGACAGGTTCAGGTAATGTAGGCAATTCGTTCATGGGTGTGATTGTAGCGCGGCGAGCAGTCGTTCGTCGCCTGATCCTGTGAGCGTCAGTCGGGTAAAGCCCAAATTGTTTGCCGTTTCGGCAATTCGGGCGTGCGGGATAATCAAATGTTGGCGTTGCATCATTACAACATATTTAGCGTGGTCTGCGCCAGCACTGTCTTGCCGTGCCAGCTGTTCCAGCAGGCCCATCAGGCCGCGCAGCGCTTCCGAACTGGTGATGATCCAGTCGTTGGGCTGGGCCAGCAGGCGGCGCAGGGTGGCCGCCAGGGCCGGAGTCAGGGCCGGCACGGCGCGCCGGTAGGCCGCCACCACGGTGACGTCGGCGCCGGCCGCGCGCAGGCCGTCGGCCATCAGTTCGCGCCCCTGCTCACCGCGCACGATCAGCACCCGGCGCCCGCGCAGGGCCGCCAGGTCCAGCGTCTGCAGCAAGTGCTCGGAGTCGCTGTGGGCCGTGTCGGCCGGGCTGACGATGGTGGCATTGGCCGGCGTGACGCCGTGCGCGGCCAGCGCGGCGCGGCTGCCCTCGCCCAGCACGGCCAGCGTCACGCCGTCCGGCCAGCGGGCGATATGGGCGAAGGCGGCGTCGATGGCGTTGGGCGACACGAAGGCCACCATGGCATAGCCGGCCAGGCCGGCCAGCACGGCCTGCAGCGGCGCCGTATCGGCTAGTGGCGCGATTTCCAGCAGCGGCAGCGTTTCCACCGCGCGGCCCATGGCGGCGATGCGGGCCGCCAGCGGCCCTGCCTGCGCTTGGGGCCGCGTGATGATGACCGTGCCGGCCATCCGCGTCAGGCGGCCGGCTGGTCGTCGGCCGGCGCCGCCGTGGCGCATACGGCCAGGATGGCTTCCGCGTCCTGGGCCCGCAGCAGCGCGGCCACCTGCTCGCCCAGCTGCTCCGGCGCGGACGCCGGGCCGCTCACTTCAGCGCTGGCCATGCGGCTGCCGTCCGGCGTGGCCACCATGGCGCGCAGGCGCATCTGGTCCCCATCCACCGTGGCGAAGGCGGCCAGCGGGATCTGGCAGCTGCCGCCGAACACCTTGGACACCTTGCGCTCGGCCGCCACGGCCTGGGCCGTCGCCGTGTGGTTCAGGGGCGCCAGCAGGGCGTGCAGATCCAGGCCGTCGCTGCGTTCGGCGATTTCGATGGCCATGGCGCCCTGCCCCGCGGCCGGCAAGCTCGTTTCCGGCTCCAGCAGGGCGCGGATGCGCTGCGGCAAGCCCAGGCGCTTGAGGCCGGCGGCGGCCAGGATGATGGCCGCGTAGTCGCCCCGGTCCAGCTTGCCCAGCCGGGTGTCGAGGTTGCCGCGCAGCGGCTGGATCACCAGGTGGGGATAGCGGGCCGCGATCAGCGACTGGCGGCGCAGGCTGCTGGTGCCCACCACGGCGCCGGCCGGCAGGTCGGCCAGCGAGGCGTAGTGGTTGGAGACGAAGGCGTCGCGCGGGTCTTCCCGCTCCAGCACGGCGGCCAGGGCAAAGCCCTCCGGCAGCTCCATCGGCACGTCCTTGAGCGAGTGCACGGCCAGGTCGGCCCGGCCTTCGGCCATGGCCACTTCCAGTTCCTTGACGAACAAGCCCTTGCCGCCCACCTTGGACAGCGCGCGGTCAAGAATCTGGTCGCCCCGGGTCGTCATTCCCAGAATCTCGACCGTACACTGCGGATATAATGCAGACAAGCGGTCGCGTACATGTTCCGCTTGCCACATGGCAAGGCGGCTTTCGCGCGAGGCGATGATTAATCTGGACGGGAGAGGTTGGACCAATTCGGAAGTTTTCAAAACCAGTTCTTTCGCTGTAGCCGACGCTAACCGGCGTAGGCCAGTTATTTCGCGCATGTTTAAGATCACAAATTTTATCACGCGCGCCTTCTTGCAGAAGCGGGCCACAAGCCTTTGCACCGACTTTCATCACATTTTGCGACTCATCACATGGCAAAACAATCTAGTGCAATAGACGAACAACCGGGCGTGGACGCGCAGGCCGACAAGGACGCGCCGCTCAAGGAAGACATCCGCCTGCTGGGCCGCCTGCTGGGCGACGTGCTGCGCGACCAGGAAGGCGAGGAAGTGTTCGCCGTGGTCGAGACCATCCGCCAGACGGCCGTGCGCTTCCGCCGCGAAGCGGACGCCGGCGCGGCCAAGGAACTGGACGGCATGCTGAAAATTCTCACCCGCGAGCAGACCATCTCCGTGGTGCGCGCGTTCTCCTACTTCTCGCACCTGGCCAACATCGCGGAAGACCAGCACCACATCCGCCGCCGCCGGGCCCACCTGCTGGCCGGTTCCGCGCCCCAGCAAGGCAGCATCAATTTCGCGCTGTGCAAGCTCAAGGAAGCGGGCGTGGCGCAGGACACCGTGTCGACCTTCTTCCAGGACGCCCTGATCGCCCCCGTGCTGACGGCCCACCCGACGGAAGTGCAGCGCAAGTCCATCCTCGACGCCGAGCACGACATCGCCCGCCTGCTGGCCGAGCGCGACCTGCCGCTCACGCCCAAGGAGCGGGCCGCCAACATGCACCTGCTGCGCGCCCGCGTGGCCACGTTGTGGCAGACCCGCATGCTGCGCTACTCCAAGCTGACCGTGGCCGACGAGATTGAAAACGCCCTGTCCTACTACCGCATCACCTTCCTGCGCGAGTTGCCCGGCCTGTACGACGACATCGAAAGCGACATCGCCCAGCACTACCCGGCCACCGAAGGCAGCGCCATCAACGCGCCCTATGTGCAGATGGGCAGCTGGATCGGCGGCGACCGCGACGGCAACCCCAACGTCAACGCCGGCACCATGCAGCACGCGCTGGAACGGCATGCCACCACCATCCTCGACTTCTACCTGGAAGAGGCCCACACCTGCGGCGCCGAACTGTCCGTCTCGACCCTGATGGTGGCCTGCAGCCCCCAGTTGCAGCACCTGGCCGATAGCTCGCCCGACACCTCCGACCACCGCAGCGACGAGCCGTACCGGCGCGCCCTGATCGGCATCTACGCCCGCCTGGCCAGCACGGCCCGCGCGCTGGGCGCCACCAACATCCTGCGCAAGGAAGTGGGCCACGCCGAACCGTACGGGGCGTCGGCCGAATTCTCGGCCGACCTGCAAGTGCTGATCGACTCGCTGGACGCGCACCACGGCGGCATGCTGGTCAAGCCGCGCCTGTCGACGCTCAAGCGGGCGGCCGACATCTTCGGCTTCCACCTGGCTTCGCTCGACATGCGCCAGAGTTCGGACGTGCACGAGCGCGTGCTGACGGAACTGTTCGCCAAGGCCGGCGTGCTGAAACACTACAGCGAGCTGGACGAGGACGCCAAGGTGGACCTGCTGCTGAGCGAACTGAGCCAGCCGCGCCTGCTGTACACGCCCTACATCGAGTACTCGGCCGAGACCGATTCCGAGCTCACCATCCTGCGCGCGGCGCGCCAGATCCGGGCCCGCTACGGCGCGCGCGCGATCCGCAACTACATCATCTCGCACACGGAAACCGTGTCCGACCTGCTGGAAGTGCTGCTGCTGCAAAAGGAAATGGGCTTGCTGCGCCTGGCCGAGGCGGAACTGGACCTGATGGTCATCCCCCTGTTCGAAACCATTCCCGACCTGCAGCGCGCGGCCGGCATCATGGAAGCGGTGATGGCGCTGCCGCTGGTCAAGCAGCTGATCGCCAAGCAGGGCCAGATCCAGGAAGTCATGCTGGGCTACTCGGACTCCAACAAGGACGGCGGCTTCCTCACGTCGAACTGGGAACTGTACAAGGCCGAAACCCACCTGGTGACCGTGTTCGAGAAAGCCGGCGTCAAGCTGCGCCTGTTCCACGGCCGGGGCGGCACGGTGGGCCGCGGCGGCGGTCCATCCTACGAGGCCATCCTGGCCCAGCCGCACGGCACCGTCAACGGCCAGATCCGCCTGACGGAACAGGGCGAAATCATCGCCTCCAAGTTCTCCAACAAGGACATCGGCCGGCGCAACCTGGAGCTGCTGGTGGCCGCCACGCTGGAAGCGAGCCTGATGCCGCAGTCGGAAGACAGCGCCCACCAGGCGCAGCTGCGCGGCTTCGAAGCCGTGATGGCCGAGATCTCCGACCGCGCCTACAAGGCGTATCGCGACCTGGTCTATGAAACGCCGGGCTTCACCGACTACTTCTTCGCCGCCACCCCGATCGCCGAGATCGCCGAATTGAACCTCGGTTCCCGGCCCGCCTCGCGCAAGTCGACCAAGCGCATCGAAGACTTGCGCGCCATTCCCTGGGGCTTCTCGTGGGGCCAGTGCCGTTTGCTGCTGCCCGGCTGGTATGGCTTCGGCAGCGCCATCGGCGGCTGGATCGCGGAAGGCAAGCAAGAAGAGCGGGTGGCCCAGCTGCGCGCCATGTTCCAGCAATGGCCATTCTTCGCCACCCTGCTGTCGAACATGGACATGGTGCTGGCCAAGACCGACATGGCGATCGCCTCGCGCTATGCCGAGCTGGTGCAGGACAAGGAACTGCGCGAGCGCATCTTCAAGCGCATCACGGAAGAGCACGACCACACGCTGGCCATCCTGCAAAGCATCACGGGCGCCACCGAGCGCCTGGCAGGCAACCCGCTGCTGGCCCGTTCGATCCAGAACCGTTTCGCCTACCTCGACCCGCTGAACCACCTGCAAGTGGAGCTGATCAAGCGCCACCGCGCCCTCAGCAAGGAGCCGGGCAAGGTCGACGAGCGCGTGCACCGCGGCATCCACCTGTCCATCAACGGCGTCGCAGCCGGCCTGCGCAACACGGGCTAACCCCGACGAAAAGCGGGGTCGGAAAGGCGGGGTCAGTTCCGGCCATCTGACACAAACAAAGCGGGGTCACAAAGCGGGGTCAGATCCGACATTCGGACACAAACCGAGCCATATCCATCTGTACGGCTCAGTTTGTGTCCGATTGCCAGATCTGACCCCGCTGGTTCTGCCAGATCTGACCCCGCTGGTTCTGGTTTGACCCCGCTGGTTTTGCTCCCCAATTCAGGGCATTAGTTACATTAAAAGAAAGACAAATCGGCAAAGATAGAATTACAATACGCCAACATTCCGCTGCACCCCGCGACCAGGTGCGGGCGGCACGCCGCGTCTTGTCACTCCATTATTTGCAGCCATGAAAAATTGGTCGACTCCCTTCCTGCGCCCGGTTGCGACCGGCGCAGCCCTGCTGCTGGCCGGATGGCTGGGCGGGGCCGTTTGGGGCCACACGGCCCTGCCCGCCACCGGCTATCTGCTGGGATACGCCCTGCTGGCGCTGGCCGCCCTGCTGTTGTGGCGCCTCCATGTGGCCGATGTCCGCCAGCGGGCCGATGCCGCCGCCCATCGCGCCGCCGAGCTGGCCCATGCCGACGCCGACCTCCAGTTGCGCGAAATCGTCGCCATGATGCCCGTCGCCCTGTTCATCAAGGATGCCCAGTCGCGCATCGTGATGATGAACGCGGCCTGCGAAGACATCTTCGGCGTGCCGTTCTCCCTGCTGTCTGGTCATCAGGGCAACGCCTATTTTCCGCCCGAGCAGATGGCGGGGTTTCTGGAAAATGACCGCGCCGCCTTCGCCGGCGGCCAACTGGTGGTCAACGAGGAGCTGCTGTGGTGCGTCTCGCGCGCCGAAAACCGCCAGATGGAAACGTTCAAGAAGCCCATCTTCGACGCCGACGGCCAGCCCCGTCTGCTGATCGGCATGTGCTTCGACATCACCGACCGCAAGCGGGCCGAGGCGGCCCTGCAGCGCACCCTGGACCAGCTGCGGGCCATGACGCTGCACCAGGACCGCATCCGCGAGGACGAACGGCGCCGCATCGCACTCAACATTCACGATGAGCTGGGCCAGAACCTGCTGGCCATGAAACTGGACGTGGCCCAGCTGCACGCGCGCACGGCCGCCCACCACACGCTGCTGCACCGCCAGGCCGGCCAGGTGCTGGCCACGCTGGACGCCAGCATCAAGTCGGTGCGCGCCATCATCAACGACCTGCATCCGAGCACGCTGGAGCTGGGCCTGTGCGCGGCCATCGAATGGCTGCTGGGCCAGCTGGAACAGCGCAGCGGCCTGCGCTACCGGCTGCAGGTGCTCGACGACAGCGCCAACGCCCTGCTCGACGAACGCCAGACTTCCGGCCTGTTCCGCCTGGTGCAGGCGGCCCTGACCAGCATCGCCTGCTTCGCGCGGGCCGGCGAAGTGATGGTGTCGCTCAACCTCAAGCCCGACACCATGACCATCGTGCTGCACGCGGACGGCGCCGGCATTCTGCAGGCGGAACAGGCCACGGCCGACGCCTTCGGCATCCGCGCCATCAAGGAACGGGTGGCGGCCATGGGTGGTGAAATGGTGCTGGCGCGCAGCCAGGGTGGCAGCATGCTGACCCTGCTGCTGCCCGGCGTGGCCATCGCGCCGCATGACGCGGCCCGCCCCCTGCCCGCCTGACGCGCCTCAGTGCACCCGCCCGCCATCCATGCGGGCCCGCATGGCCGGCGTCATGGCCACGTGATGCTGGGCATCGACCAGCATCACTTCCTTCAGGCCCAGGCGCTGGGCCATCGCTTCCCAGCCGGCCGGCCCAGTGATGAACAGGGGCTTGGAATTGCCGTCCGAGCGCAGCCCGGGATCGCTGCCGCCGGACGCGATCACGGTCACGGACGCCACCAGGTCTATCGTCTCGCCCGTGCGCGGGTCGATGATGTGGGGGTGGCGCTTGCCATCCTTCATGAAATAGCGCTCATAGTCGCCGCTGGTGCCGATCGCCTCGTTGTCGCGCAGCGACAGCGTGGCCAGCGTGCCGTCGCCGCGCGGGTCGCGGATGCCCACCTGCCACGGCCGCTTGCCGGGCTGGCCGATGGCCAGGATGTTGCCGCCCACGTTGATGAGGGCCGCGTTGACGCCGGCGTCGCGCAGGATGCGGGCCGCCCGGTCCAGCGCGTAACCCTTGGCGTAGCCGCCCAGGTCTATCATCACGGCGCGGTTGGTGCTGGTGATGGTATTGCCCTGGTAGCGCAGGTCCGACAGGCGCGGATTGGCCGCCACCCAGCGCCGGATCTCGTCCGGAGCCGGCCCCAGGTCGTGGATGTCGCTGCTCTGGAAGCCCCACAGCCGTATCAAATGGCCGATGGCCGGGTTGAACAGGTAGTCGGAGCGGGCCGACAGTACGGCGGCCGATTGCAGCAGGCCCACCAGTTCCGCGTCCGCCTCGAACGGCTGGCCGGCCGCGATGGCGTCGTTCAGGCCCGTCAGCATGCTGGGCTGCCAGGCGTGCAGCTTGTGGTGCAGACGGTCGAATTCCTTGAGCACGGCGGCGCTGAGGGCATCGGCCCGCTGCGGCGTCTCGCCGTAGATGCTGATCTCGACCACGGTGCCGAACACGTGGCCCTGGGTCTTGTAGGTATGGTATTCGCGGGCGCAGCCCGACAACAGGCCGGCCAACAGCACGGCCGCCAGCAGCGGCAGCAGCCACTTGGCCAGCCGATGCCACCGCCCACGCGGCGGCGGACGGTGCGCCATTCCGATATTGCTTGTCACGGCACCTTGCATGCTGGCGCCCTCCCTGCGGTGAGGGACCGGGCGGACCCGGTCCCGTGTGCATCATGCTGCCGCCGCAGCGGCAGCGCCTTCACTGTCAGATCGACTTGGCCGTTATGAAGTCGACGGCGGCCTTGACCTCGTCATCCTTCAGGGCCGCGTTGCCGCCGCGCGGTGGCATCATCTTGAAGCCGTCCAGGGCGCTGGTGTACAGCACTTTCTGGCCCTTGGCCACGCGCGGCTTCCAGGCTGCCTTGTCGGCGAACTTGGGGGCGCCCATCACGCCGGCGCCGTGGCAGGCGAGACAGGTGGCTTTGTAGATCTTCTCGCCCTTGACCAGGTCAGGAGCGGCCTGCACGGTACCGGCGGCGCACACGGCCAGCAACAGGGAGGAAAGGAGGGTAGCTAATTTCATGGGGATTCACTTTCAGTTAAAAAAAGAAAAAACAGGGGGACGGTGGCGGAATGTCGATCAACTCACGATTGCCCCCTTTCTCAGTGCGACATGGCGTCGTCATGGGCGGCGCTGCCGCTCATGCTGACCATATCGCGACCGATCTGCTCGAAGCGCAGCACCTTGCCGCCCTGGACGGCGGCGAAGTCCTGCGCGCCCTGCAAAGTGGCGAAGGCGCCGAAGGTGGGGCCCATCGAGCCGTGCTTGCGGCTGCCCGCCACGTAATAGGCGCTGCGCGCTTCGATCCAGTTGCCGCTGGGGTGGTCCCAGTCGGCCTTGCTCATGTCCTGCACGTACAATCCGGCCACGGGCCGCTTCTGCTCGGCGCCGAGGACGACCGCGAACAGTTCCATCAGGTCGCAGTAGTAATCGGGCTTGCCCTCGGCGTACTGGATCTGGGCCTTGGGACCGGGAAAGTCGCGCAGCACCATGCCGTCCAGCGAACAGGCCGTGTCGGCGCCCGGTTCCTGGGCCGCCACGCGCGGCGTGTTGGGCGTGCAGGCCGCCAGCAGCATGACGGCCACCAGCAGGGCGCGGCGGGCGGCAGGCGCCGCCAAGGTAGTCAACTTCATTTGAATCTCCTGATAGCGATAAGAAATGGCAGTGCGATCCAGGCCAGCATGATGGCCAGCAGCACCAGCGGATTGGTCAGCGCGCCCGGCATCACGGTCGACAGGCCATACATGGTCTGCACCTGCTCCGAGCTGAAAATGTTGAGCAGCCGGAACACGTCGGCCGGGTTGAGCATGAGGATGGCGCCGAACAGGGCGCTGCTGAGCTTGCCCTGGCTCATGACGAGCGCGCCCATCAGCAGCAAGTCGAAGATCAGCACGTAGAAGAACCACAGGCCGATGGCCGCGCCGCTGGCGCGCACCCGGTCGGACGCCAGCACGGACAGCAGCACCGAGATGCTGAGGAAGGCCATGCCCATCAGCACGGCGCTGAACACGAAGCCGGCGTAATGGTAGCCGTCGCGCACGGTCAGTTCGGCCGCCAGCGGCAGCAGCCCGGCGCCGAAGCCGACCACAGTGGCGCCGGCCAGCGCGCCGGCCAGGCCCAGATATTTACCGAGCAGGATTTCGGCCCGCGTGATGGGCATCGACTGCAGCAGTTCGAGCGAGCCGCGCTCGCGCTCGCCCACGATGGCGTCGTAGCCGAGGATCAGCGCGATCAGGGGCACCAGGTAGATCACCAGGCTGACCAGGCTGGCCACCGTGGCGTCCACGCCATGGAAGCCCACCTCGCCCTGCTGGGCCGCGCCGAAATAGGCGATGGCCAGCGCGAACAGGGCGAAGATGACGGCCACCGCCACCACCCAGCGGTTGCGGATGCGGTCGCGCCACTCCTTGCTGGCGATGACGCGCACTTGCGACCATTCAATGCGGCTGGACATGGGCGCCTCCGTGGCCAAGGAACAGCTGTTCCAGTGTCGGTTCATGGATGGTCACGTCCAGCGCCAGCGCGCCGAGCGCCGACAGCACGGCCATCTTGTGCTGGCTGTGGCAGGCGATGGTGGCCTCGCTGCCCACCAGCCGCAGGTCCGGGCCATCCATGGGCGCCAGCGCCGCCTCCAGTTCGGCCGCCGCGCCGGGGCGCAGCGTGGCCACGATGTGCGACGGCAGCACCATGCGCGAGCGCAGCTGGGCCAGCGTGCCCTGCTCGGCGATCCGGCCCGAATGCATGATGACGAGCCGGTCCACCCGGTCCTGGATCTCGGCCAGGATGTGGGAGGTGATGACGATGGTGGCGCCGCGCTCCCGCACTTCGCGCAGGATGCGGTAGAAGTCGGCAATGCCTTCCGGATCCAGGCCGTTGGTGGGCTCGTCCAGGAAGATCAGGTCCGGCTCGCCCAGCAGGGCCTGGGCGAAGCCGAGGCGCTGGCGCATGCCCTTGGAATAGGTGTGCACGCGGCGCCCGGCGGCCAGGCTCATGCCCACCTGTTCCAGCACGCCGGCGCAGGCGCGGCGCGGCACGTGCTTGAGGTCGGCGAACAGCTGCAGCACTTCCAGCCCCGTCAGGTTGTCGTAGGTGACGAAGCTTTCCGGCAGATAGCCGATACGGCGCCGCACCTGGCGGAACTCGGGGCTGGCCGTGTCCACACCCTGTATGCGCACGGTGCCGGCGCTGGCCGGCAGCAAGCCCAGCATCAGTTTGAACAAGGTGCTCTTGCCGGCGCCGTTGTGGCCGATCAGGCCGAACATTTCGCCCGGGGCCACGGTCAGCGACACGTCCCGCAGCGCCTGTACGGCGCCGAAGGATTTGCTGACCTGCTCCAGTTCAATGGGGGAGGATGTCATTCCAGCGTCTCCAGTTGGGGTTCAGTGGGCGGGTGCGGGGATGGCGGTCGACAATGCTGGGCGCGCGCAGCAGCGGGAACTGGCGCGCCACGAAGCGCAGCGTCTGCACCGAAGGGCTGGACAGCACCAGCTTGACCAGCGGGTACTGCCAGTTCAGGCGGTCCACCAGATCATTCGCTTCGTAGGCCACATCGCCCACGCCGTCGCCGTCCTGGTCCCAGCCGCTGTAATTGCTCCAGTAGTTGCCCTGCTTGCGGCCCCACTCCACGTCGCGCGCGGCGACGAACTTGACCTGCTCTTCGTTGCCGATAAAGTCGTTGCCGTCCACTTCGTTGTTCGCCGAGCCGGCCGACAGGTGCACGCCGATGCGGTTGTGGCTCACCAGGTTGTCGCGCACCACGTTGTATTCCGCGTCGTAGATGAAAAAGCCGCGGCCGTTGCCGGCCACCACGTTGTGTTCGATCAGGGAATCCTGGATGGTGCGCAGCATGATGCCGTGGTCCGTGTTGCCCCAGGCGATGTTGTTGCGCACGATGAGGTTGCGCACTTCCATCAGGGCCAGTCCGCCCCGGTTCTGGTAGGACTCGTTGTTTTCCCACGTGCTGTGATTGGTGTTCATGTAGTGCGTGCCGTAGCGCACGTGGTGGATCTTGTTGCCGCGGAACAGGGCGTCGCGCGACACGTCCACGTAGATGCCGTCGCGCGTAAAACTGACGTTGTTGTCGATGATCTGGGCGCCGCGCGTGTTGTAGACCTGGATGCCGTTGCCGCGCGCGGCCGACTGCAGGTCGCGCCGGCCCGTGACGACGTTGCGCAGCACCTTGGCGTCATCCGACTTTTCCAGCCAGATGCCGAACAGGTTGAACACCAGCGCGCAGTCGGCGATGGTGACGCGGTCGGCGCCGGGCACCACGTAGATGCCCGCGTTCTGGGCGTCCAGGCTGGTGCCGCTGTCGCGCACATTGAGGCCGGCGACGGTGACGTCGCTGGCCGTGACCCGTATCACGTCGCCGCTGAAGCCGCCGCTGATGGTGGGTTGCTCATGGCCGCGCAGCGTGAGCGGCTTGTCGATCAAAATGTGTTCCTTGTAGTCGCCCCGCTCCACCAGCACCGTGTCGCCCGGCGCGGCGCGCGCCACGGCGGCGGCGATCGAGTCGCCCGGCATTACCCGCAACACGGCGGCCGCCCCATCGGCCGCCGTGCCCAGGATGGCGAGGCCGCTGGCACATGCCAGCAGCCAGACCCGCAACCGGTGATGCAACACCGGCCGCGTCTCGCCCCGTCTGTGGGTGTTCACAGCGACTCCTGGCGGGCGGCGGGACGCCGCTCCTTCAGGGTGCTGCGCAAACTGTCGAGGGAAATGAAATAACCCTGGTCGTTAATCGGCGTCAGGGCCTGGCCGGCCGCCGTACGCTGCTTGCGTTCCTTGACCAGCGGCGGGCAGGCATGGTCGTCGTAGTACATCACCATGCAGTCCAGGCACAGCAGGCATTCCATCTGGTCGATCTTGCCGTTCTTGTCGATCGCGTGCGAACCGCAGCCGGCCGCGCAGGCGTGGCAGGTGGTGCACTCGGCCTTGCGCTTGAGGCCGAACAGGCGGAACTTGCTGGGAATGGCCAGGCCGGCGCCCAGCGGGCAGAGGTACTTGCAGTACGGCCGCTCGCTGACCATGGACAAGCCCAGGATGCCACCGATGAAGATCCAGAACGGCCACGTGCGGTTCCACACGCCCACCAGGAAGGTGGTCTTGAACGGCTCGATCTCGGCCAGCTTCTCGGCCATTTCCATCGAATAGAACGACACGCCCAGCAGCACGAAGAACACGCCGTACTTGATCCATTTGAGCTTGTCGTGCAAGGCCTTGGGCAGCAGGCGCTGGTATTTCTTCAGGCCGACGATGGCGCCGAGCTTGAGGGCCAGGTGCTGCAGCGAACCGAACGGGCACAGCCAGCCGCAGAACAGGCCGCGGCCCCACAGCAGCACGGTGCCGATGATGAACCACCAGAACGTGAAGATGTACGGGTCCGACAGGAACAGCTCCCACTTCCATTGGTGCAGGATCGAATGGAACCACGTCATGACCTGGGTGATGCTGGGCTGGGCCTTCAGGTAGAAGCCGAAGAAGCCCACGCTGGCGATCCACAGGGCCATGCGGGGACGGCTGATCCATGGCTTGTGCTTGCGGTTCGACGCGCGCACCAGCTTGTCGCGGCGCGCGTACCAGAAGGCGGCCGCGCCCAGCAGCGCCACGAAGGCGGCGCCCACCAGCGCATTGTTGCGCCACAGGCTCTTCCAGGCCGCTTCCGGCTGCACCACTTTCGGACGGCCACCTTCAAGGTAGCGGTCGGCCAGCCAGTATTGCTGGTCGAAGTGGACGAAGGTCTTGCCGCCATGCTCGGCGTCGGGCTTGTTGGCCAGCATGGTGAGCTGCCAGGGCCAGGCCGGGTTGAAGTCCTTGGAACGGACGATGAAGATGGCCGATTCCTTGAACTCGGGCACGTCCTTCGGTTCCAGCCGGTACAGGTTCAGGTAGTCCGTGTCGCGGAAGGTGAAGGTGACGGGGTCTTGCCGCACCTGGATGCGGTCGTAGATGCCGCCGCGCACGAAGCCGGAACCCTTGAACGAGCTCTGGCCCCTGGCGATCAGGAAGATCGCGTGTTCATCGGGCTTGAGGTCCGCCATCAGCCGCTGGTAGCCATGCTCGCCCAGGATGCTGTTGCCGATGGTGGGCACGTTGAGGTAGCCGAAATACAGGTCCATATAGGGGCCGCCGCTGTCGCTGGCGCCCACCTCGGAGGCCGGCACCAGCAGGTGGGCGATGCTGCCCTCGGCGGCCAGCCCGGCCCAGTCGAGGCGCTCGTCGAGCGGCGTGAAGCGGGCCGGCGGCCGCGCCGCGCTGGTGAAGATGCCCACCTGGCGCCCGATCTCGTAGGCGCTGCGGGAAATGACCTGGTTCTCGGCGATGGCCGTGACGGTGGCGCCGCTGATGGCGTCCAGTCCGACGGCGCCCTGGCTGGCGTCGCCATGGCCGATTTCCAGCTTGGCGTCACCCTTGCGGCCCACGTACTGGCCGATGAATTTGAGCAGCGCCGACTCGGGGATGCCGGCCAGCAGGATAGGTTCGGAGTGTTTCAGTACGCGCACGCCCGTGATGGTGCCCTGGCGGTCCATGCCGATCAGGGTCACGACGGGTTTGCCGGAATAAGCGGGAATGTCGACCACGTCGGTCGACAGGAAGACATAGCCCAATAATTTTTCGTGCTGGTCGGCGCCCGGCCCCCACGCTTCCACGTAGGCCGGCGCACCCTTGCGCTGCGAAAAGCGGGTGGCCTGCGGCAGCACGTCGGCGCATGGCGCGTAGGCGCACAGGTCCGGTCCGTGCAGCATTTCCGGTGGCAGCTCGGCGTCGTAGACCGTGGCGCGCGCCGGGGCGGCGCACAACACGGCCCATAGGACACCGAGCAGCACCAGCAGGTGCCGCACGGTCCGGGGCAAACGATTACTCTGTGTCATCGCATGCCCGGTACGTTACGCTTCGACCAGCAGGCGGCTGCGCATTTCCAGGTGCAGCGCGTGGCAGAAGTGGGTGCAGTAGATCCAGAACGCGCCCGCATGGTCAGCCTTGAAGGTGACCGACTTGGTCTCCTGCGGGTTGACGATGAAGTTGATGTTGTAGGTCGGGATCGCGCAGCCGTGGGTCAGGTCTTCCACCTTGTCGTGGTTGGTCAGGGTGAGCGTCACTTCGTCGCCCTTCTTGATCTTGATCTCCGGCAGGCTGTAGTTCGGGGCCTGCGACATCAGGCGCACGGACACCTTGTTGCCCTGGCGGGTGACGCCGGCGTTCTCCGGCTTGACCGGGTTGGGGAAGTCGTCCATGTTGTAGATCTGGCGCGTCTTGACCACGTCGCGGCGCACGATGATGCCGTCGTGCGGTTCCGAGTAGGCCGTGTGGTCGGCCACCAGCTTCATGGTCGAGCCGCTGATGTCGATCAGCTGTTCCGTCTCCGGATGCAGCGGGCCCACCGGCAGGAAGCGGTCCTTGGAGAACTTGTTACCCGAGTTCAGGTACTTGCCATCCGCTTCCTTGGTCTCGCCCATCGAGGCGTAGTTGTGGCCGGGCTGGTAGTGCACGTCCATCTTCTCGACGATCACCTTGGCGTTCTTGTCGCCCTTGAACTGGGCGATGGCCGCGTCCACGTTCCACTTCACGCACTGGCTGTCGAGGAACAGCGAGGTGTAGGCATTGCCCTTGCCGTCGAAGGCCGTGTGCAGTGGGCCCAGGCCGATTTCCGGCTCCGCCACCACGGCGTCGCGTTCGGTCTTCAGTTCGCCGGCGAACCATTTGTGCACCAGCGACAGGTCAATCACGGTGGCCGTGGGTGAGAGCTTGCCGGAGCAGACGAAGTACTTGCCGTCCGGGCTGGCGTTCACGCCGTGCGGGTTCTTGCCGACCGGGACGTAGCAGGTGACGGAAGTTTTCGGATCGGCATTGGCTGCCTTGCGGCCATCGACCACAGGCACCTTGGAGCTGCCGATGGTGGTGAACTTGCCGGCCTTGACCAGTGCTTCGATGCGGGCCACGTTGAAGAACACGCAGGCGTCGCGCTCGGCGGCCATCATGCCCGCCAGGTCGTGCGCGTTTTCCGTGTTGTACTGGTTGGAGGCGGCCAGCTTGCCGTCGTACGAGGTGGCCACCAGGTCCATGTTGCCGTCCACGCGGCACTGCCACAGCAGTTCCATGGTGTCGGCGCTGACGCAGCTGAACAGGCAGCCCCATTTGTCCGGGTCGTTCAGGTCGTGGCCGTCGTTGGGCAGCGGGATGTGGAATTCGGCGCCGCAGAACACGCGGGTGGTGTAGTTGATCTTAGCGTCGACCGGATCGCACTTGTCCGGGAACATGCCGTGGAAGCCCATCACGTTGGGCAGCTTGGTGATCTTGTCGCACTCCATCGTATCCATGCGGATGCGGGCCAGGCGCGAGTGGATCTTGTCGTTGACCCACATGAAGCGGCCGTCATAGGTGCCGTCCTTGTAGCTGGCGTGGACGTGGTGGGTGTCGCCCGTCATGTACTCGAGCGTGCCGTCGGCCTTGGTGCCCATGATCTTCTTGGACTCGTTGGTGATGCCCCAGCCGACCATGCAATCGACGTTGAACACAGGAATACGCTTGAGCGTGCGGCCCGATGGCAGGCCGATCACGCGCGCCTCGCCGCCATGGCCGGCGCTGGTGAAGGCATAGTAGTCGTCCAGCTGGCCCGGCGTGATCTCGTGACCGCCGCCGCCCTTGGCAACCGCCGATGCGGAAGCGGAAGCGCTGCCCTTGGCGGCACCGCCCTCTTCCTTGCAGCCGGCCAGTCCCAGCGTGGCGCCTGCCAGGCCCAGCATCGCGCTCTTGCCGAGGAAACCGCGCCGTGCATTGACGACTTCGGTGTCCGTGTCCTTGCCTGCCTTCTTGCTGCTATCCATTTGTTTTTCTCCTGAGTGTGCATACATCGGTATGGCGGGTTGCCGCGCGCTGCGCGCAGTCCCGGGCCAGGGCGTATTGTCTTGCTTCAATGAAGAAAGCTTCAATGATGCAGATCAAATTTTTCCGAGCAAGCCCTTGCGCTCTGAGCGACCTGTTCAGTGTAGGGAGGACGGGGGGGTGCCGCCTATCGGCATGAATGGCGGCGGGCCACGCCAAACGGAACTAGTGGCGCTACGCCTTAGGGACTAGGGCACTGCGGCGGAATGCATATTGTCCGGCGCGGGCCGCTGCCGTAGCATGAACCTTCGCCTATCGCCCCGCCGCCGCAGGCCTTGCCGCGCCGGGCGTCACGTATGAGGATGTACGATGAACCAGCATGCAAGCAGCCGCGGACGGGATTCTGCCCTGAACATCACGATCGACCGCGACGGCACCCGTATCCACCGCCTGATCGACGATGTGATTTATCCGGTGCGCGCCAGCCGCGCCATCGCCCGCCGCGACCCGATGGTCGAAGCGCTGTTCGGCGCGCCCAACGCGCGCCGCACCAAGGGCAAGCAATAGCGGCTTTCCCGGGCGGCCGGCGCGCCGCCCGCCAGATTGCGCCTGTCCACGCTCCCCACCCAGCAACACGCCGGCCGGCCGCATGCGCGCCCGGCCTTGGCCCGCTTGCAATCTTCAACTGTCTTAATTTTTCAACAGAGCCAAGAAAACAATAGCAAATGTAAAATATTTCAGTAGAATGAGCTCACAACTTCGCAGCAAAGCAACACCATAACAATGAAATCTGCTCGCGCCACAAGCGCAACCGCAGTGCCGCACAATCTCATCGGGAGAAACACATGTTGTTGAGCACCTTCAGCGTTCCGCAGTCCTTCCGTCTCATCCGCCAGACCCAACTCCCCCCCGTGTAGCCGAGCACCGCGCCGCCACAACCCCTTGACGCATACGCAATGCCTGTTCTCTTGATGACAAGAGACCGTGCACTGCCGCACCCTTTTTTTCGCTATCGCAATTTGTCGAGAGCGTTAAAATGTACTCACGCTTGTTGATCCACGGCAGCATGTTGACAGCGGAGTAAGAGCAGATTGTCCGTTAGCAGGACAACTTTGATGTTCCACCCCACTCGGAGAAATCAAAATGAAATTCAGCTTCAAACTGACTTTGCTCGCCGCCAGCCTGGCATGCGCCACGGCCGCCCAGGCCGGCGTGATCAAGGAATCCAAGGATTCCATCTTCAAACCCACCGGCAAGGGTTGGGGCGAACTTGATCTGGATTCCATGAGCCACCCGGAGAGAGCGGCCACGCTCAAGGCCCGCCGCACCTCCAACCTGACCTACCAGGGCGGCCCCGTGATGGTGGCGCCGACCAAGGTCTACTACATCTGGTACGGCAGCAACTGGGACACGGGCAACGGACCGGCATCGAAGAGCGTGCTGACCAACCTGGCCCAAAGCATCGGCGGTTCGCCCTACTTCAACATCAACACCACCTACTACAACGCCAGCAACACCCACGTGGTCAACAACGTGACGCTGGCCGGCAGCATCAGCAATTCCGGCACGCTGGGCACCCAGCTGTCGGATGCCAACATCCAGACCGTGGTGACCAGCGCCATCTCGTCCGGCGCCCTGCCGCTCGATTCGAACGCCGTGTATTTCGTGATGACCGACAACGCCACCACGGCCACCTCGGGCTTCTGCACCCAGTACTGCGGCTGGCACACCAACACCACCGTGAGCGGCCAGAACATCAAGTACGCTTTCGTGGGCAATCCGGAAACCCAGTGCGCCTCGAGCTGCGGCGCCAACACGCCCAGCCCGAACAACACCCCGGGCGCCGACGCCATGGCCAGCATCTTCGCCCACGAACTGGAAGAAGCCGTCACCGACCCGGACGGCAACGCCTGGTACTCGCTGCAAAGCGGCATGGAAAACGGCGACAAGTGCGCGTGGACCTTCGGCACCACTTCGCTCGCATCGAACGGCGCCAAGTACAACGTGACCCTGGGCGGCCTGAAGTACCTGATCCAGCAGAACTGGACCCTGCTGCCATCGCAGGCGTGCACCATGCAGTATCCCTAACGTAGTAGCATGAAGCACGGCCGCCGCACGCCCGTCGCGGCGGCCATTTTTTCCGGAACGCGTATGCACAAGTACTGCCTGACCTTGCTTACCCTGCTATCGCTGGCCAGCGCCGCCGCGCCGGCCGCCGAACCGCAAAAACGCATCATCCCCACCGTGACGCTGACGGTCAAACAATTCACCGAGCTGGAAAACGACTGGCTGGACGCCGTCCACCAGCGCGACACGGAAGCGCTCGACCGGCTGGTGGCCGACCGGTTCGAACTGCGCACCTCGGCCGCGCCCGGCCGCCCCACGGCCCGCGCCGAATGGCTGAAACAGGCGCAATCGGGCGCCCCGTTCGAATCGCGCATCGAACAGATGGCCACCCATGAATACGGCCCCCTGATGGTGGTCAGCTTCCTGTGGAAACTGGACGTGCCCAAGACCTCGCCCCTGCCCCAGCAAGTGTTCGTGATCGACACCTGGCAGCAGGGCGACAAGGGCTGGCAAGTGGTGACCCGCTACGCCGCGCCGGTACAGGCCGGCGCCAAGGCCGTACCGGGCGCCGAACCGGGCCCGCCGGCCGTCGACAAGAAAATCTGACGCGCACCGCCCGCCGCAGCAAACCGTCCATGCAGATCACTTACTATCTCAGGCAAGGCGGCTACGTGGCCGCCGCGCTGGCCAGCGCCGCTTTGATCTGGTACTGGCAAGCCGGCACACCGGCCGACACGGGCACCGCGCCTGGCGCCGCCGCCCCGGCCTGGAACGGCGCCGTCGGCCCCGGCATGCTGGGCAGCGCGCCGCGCAACGCCGCCCTCGACGTGGACATGGACGACTTGCCGCCGGCGGACGCTTTCACCGTCAGCGATGCCGGCCAGCTGCTCGCCAACCGCCAGCTGCGCGCCAGCTTCGACTACTTCCTGATCCGCAGCGACGGCGCCGACCTGGCCGCCCGCGCGGCCCAGCTGCGCGGCTACCTGGCACAGCGCCTGCCGCCAGCTGCCGCCGCCCAGGCCGAGGCGCTGCTGGCCCCGTATGTGAGCTACGTGCGCGCGCACGATGAACTGCTGGCCCGCCAGCAGCTCGCGCTGGCGCCCGGCGCCCTGCCCGATGCGCAGCAAACGGAAAGGCTGGCCGTCTGGCAGGCGCAGCGCGCCCGGCTGCGCCAGGCCAGCTTCAAGCCGCCCCTGCTGCGGGCATGGTTCGGCGACGACGACGATGCGCTGGCGGACGCCGTGGCCGAGCTGCGCAGCCGCGCCGGCGCCGGCGCAGCAGCAGCCGATGGCGAAGGAGATTCCAACACGCTGCGCCAGCAACGCCTGCACGGCGCCACCCAGCAGGCCGCGCGCGACGCCGAACTGGCCGAACTGGTGCGCGACGCCACCTTCTCTTACGAATCGGCCGCCGCGCAGGAGCGGCAATGGCGCGTGCGCTACGCCCGCTACCGCACGGCCGTCAGCCAGCTGCAAGGGGAAGAAGGCGCGCCCGGCGCGGCGCGCCGGCGCAAGTTGGAAGCGCTGCGGGCCGAACTGTTCCCCACCGAGGCCGAACGCATCCGCGCCCGTGCCAGCGGCATTGAATGAGCATATGATGAGCACACGACAAGGACTGAACATGAAGCACAAGATAGCGCTGTTGCTGGCCACCGCCCTGCCGGCGCTGGCGCAAGCGGGCGCGGAGACGGCCACGGAGGCGCGCATCCACGCCCTGATCGAGCCGCGCATGGGCATCAACATCAAGGTCGACGGCGTGAGCAAGACGCCGTACGGCGGCCTGTATGAAGTGCGCACCAACGGCGACGTGTTCTACACGGACGAAAACGCCAAGTACCTGTTCGTCGGCAAGGTGGTCGACACCGGCACCTACCAGGACCTGACGCGCGCCCGCGCCGACCAGCTGGCCACGATACGCTTTGCCGACCTGCCGCTGGAGACGGCCATCAAGACCGTGCGCGGCGACGGCAAGCGCGTGATGGCCGTGTTCGAAGATCCCAACTGCCCCTACTGCCGCAAGCTGCACCAGACGCTGAAGAACATCGACAACGTCACCATCTACACCTTCCTGCTCGACATCCTGTCCGACGATTCGGCCGTCAAGTCGCGCAACGTCTGGTGCGCGGCCGACCGCGCCCAGGCGTGGCAAGCCTGGATCGAGGACAGCAAGCCGGCGCCCGCCGCGCCGGCCGGCTGCACGGCGCCCCATGAGCAGGTACTGGCGCTGGGCAAGAAGCTGCACGTGATCGGCACGCCCACCGTCTACTTTGCGGACGGCACCCGCACCGGCAGCGCCTTCGACATGCGTGCACTCGAAAGCCGGCTGACGGCGGCCCTCAAGTAGCACGCAACTGCCATGGCCGAGCGCTCCGACGACCAAACTGCCCCGGACGAGCGCTCCCCGGCCACCGCGCCGGCGCCGGCGCCGGCTCCGACGGCCAGTCCGCCCCGGCATGACGCATCGACGGTGGATGATGCGTCCCTGGCGGCGACAGCCAGAAGCGGCTGGCGCAGCTTGGACCCCGACATCATCAAGCTGGGACTGGTCAGCTTCCTGACCGACCTCAGTTCCGAGATGATCTTCTCCGTGTTCGCCATCTTCTTCACGACGGTGGCCGGGGCCTCCAGTTCGCTACTGGGGCTGATCGAAGGGCTGGCCGATTTCTCCGCCTCCTCGCTCAACTACCTGTCCGGCTGGCTGTCCGACCGCAGCGGGGGGCGCAAGGCGCTGGTGGTGGCCGGCTACGGTTTTTCCACGCTGGCCAAGACCATCCTGCTGGTGAGCACCTCCGTCACGGGCCTGGCCCTGTTCCGCGTGATCGAGCGGCTGGGCAAGGGCTTTCGCGGGCCGCCGCGCGACGCCTGGCTGTCGGCCATCGCCACCTCCGAGCGGCGCGGCTACGCCTTCGGCGTGCACAAGGCGCTGGACAAGTCGGGCGCCGTGCTCGGCCCGCTGATGGCGTGGGGGCTGCTGTCGTGGCTGGGCGAATCGGGCGCCACCTACCGCCTGCTGTTCTGGGTGGCCGTGGTGCCGGCCATCGTCAGCGTGGCCATGCTGGCGACGGTGGACGAGCGCCCCGCCGCGCCTCACGCGCGCGAAAGCGTGTGGCAGAACTGGCGCGCACTCAGCCCCGGCTTCAAGCGCTACCTGCTGCCGGGCGGACTGTTCGCGCTGGCCTATTACAGCCTCGGCTTCCTGCTGCTCAAGGCGCACGAGGTAGGCTTCAGCGTGACGGACATCGTGCTGCTGTATGCCTTCTTCAACGTCACCTGCGTGCTGGCCGCGCCGTCCGTGGGGCGGCTGGGCGACCGCATCGGGCGGCGGCGCGTGATCGTGCTCGGCTACCTGGTGCACGGCCTGCTCAACGTCTGGCTCGCGCTGGCCCACGGCCGCTGGGAAATGATCGCCGCGTTCGGCGTCTACGGCCTGTTTTACGCGATCGAAGATGCGCAGAGCAAGGCCTACGTGGCGGATCTGGAGCCGGAGCGGCGCGCCTCGGCGATCGGCATCTACAGCTTCGTGACGGGCGCGCTGTACCTGCCGGCGTCCTTGCTGGCCGGTGCGCTGTGGAGCATCGCGCCGGCATGGACATTCACGGCGGCGGCCCTGCTATCGCTGTCCGCCATCATCCTGTTCACGGCGCTGAAGCCGCCGCCGACATAAAAGACTGCGTCACCGCAAGAAAAAAATGGGGACGTACCCCTTTTTTCCCCTTTTTACCGAAATGGGGTACGTCCCCATTTTTTGGACAAAAAAAAGGGAGGCTCGCGCCTCCCTTTTTGTTGCTGCCGCCTGCCGCCCTTAGTGCGTGGTCAGGAAGGTCTTCAGCTTGTCCGAACGGGACGGCTGGCGCAGCTTGCTCATGGCCTTCGCTTCGATCTGGCGAATGCGCTCGCGCGTCACGTCGAACTGCTTGCCCACTTCTTCCAGCGTGTGGTCGTTCGACATTTCCACGCCGTAGCGCATGCGCAGCACCTTCGCTTCGCGCGGGGTCAGCGAGTCCAGCACTTCCTTGATGACGTTGCGCATCGAGGCGTGCAGCGCGGCGTCCAGCGGCGCCAGCGTGGTGTTGTCTTCGATGAAGTCGCCCAGCTGCGAATCGCCGTCCTCGCCCATCGGCGTTTCCATCGAGATCGGCTCCTTGGCGATCTTCATGATTTCGCGCACCTTGTTCTCGGGCATTTCCATCTTGACGGCCAAGGTCGCCAGGTCCGGCTCGCTGCCCGTTTCCTGCATGATCTGGCGCGAGATGCGGTTCATCTTGTTGATGGTCTCGATCATGTGCACCGGCACACGGATGGTGCGCGCCATGTCGGCGATGGAGCGGGTGATGGCCTGGCGGATCCACCACGTGGCGTAGGTCGAGAACTTGTAGCCGCGACGGTATTCGAACTTGTCCACCGCCTTCAGCAGGCCGATGTTGCCTTCCTGGATCAGGTCGAGGAACTGCAGGCCGCGGTTGATGTACTTCTTGGCGATCGAGATCACGAGGCGCAGGTTGGCCACCGTCATTTCGCGCTTGGCCTGGCGGGCGCGCTTCTCGCCGGCCGCCATCTGCTTGTTGATCTTGCGCAGGTCGGCCAGCGGCAGCGCCACACGCGCCTGCAGGTCGATCATCTTCTTCTGCAGCTCTTTCACGGCCGGCACGTTACGGCCCAGCACCGCGCTGTACGGATAGGCGCAATCGACTTCCAGGTCGACCCAGTCCAAATCGCACTCGTTGCCGGGGAAGACCTTGATGAAGTGGGCGCGCGGCATGCCGCACTTGTTGACGCACAGTTCCAGCACGGCGCGCTCGATGTGGCGCACTTCTTCCATCTGGCCACGCAGCGTGTCGCACAGTTTTTCCACCACCTTGGCCGTGAAGCGGATGCCCAGCAGCTCGTTGGAGATGGCTTCCTGCGCCGCCACGTAGCCCTTGGAGCCGTAGCCGCCGGCGGCCTTGCGCATCTTGTCGTACTGGGACGAGATGACGGCGAATTTTTCCAGCGCCGCCTTCTTCAGCTGCACCAGCTGTTCGGTCGAGAAGCCGGCCGCGCCGCCGTTGGCGTCGCCGTCCTCTTCCTCGACTTCTTCTTCCTCTTCCTCGTCCTCGTCCGCCACGGTGGCGGCGGCCGTGCTGACGGCCGGCGTGTTGTTCGCTTCATTGAGGTCGACGAAGCCATCCACCACTTCGTCCACCTTCATCTCGTCGGCTTCGATCTTCTTGGCCAGCGCGACGATCTCGGCGATCGTGGTCGGGCAGGCCGAGATGGCCTGGATCATGTCCTTCAAACCGCCTTCGATGCGCTTGGCGATTTCGATCTCGCCTTCGCGCGTCAGCAGCGCCACGGCGCCCATTTCACGCATGTACATGCGCACCGGGTCGGTGGTGCGGCCGAAGTCGGAGTCGACCGTCGACAGCGCCGTGGCGGCCGCGGCCTCCACTTCGTCGTCGCTGGTGACGGTGGCCACGCTGTCGGTCAGCAGCAGCGATTCGGCATCGGGCGCGCGCTCGTAGATGGCGATGCCCATGTCGTTGAAGGTGGCGATGATGCCTTCGATCGCTTCCGGATCGATGATGTTTTCCGGCAGCTGGTCGTTGATCTCGGCATAGGTCAGGAAGCCGCGCTCCTTGCCCATGTTGATCAGGTTCTTGATCTGCTGGCGGCGGCGTTCCAGGTCTTCGGCCGAGCTTTTCGGGTCCAGGCCCAGCATGTCGGCGGCGCCGCCCTTGGCCTTGCGCTCGCGGGCCTTGGACACGGCCTTCAACTCGGCGCGTTCGACGGCGTTCAGTGCCGCCACTTCATCGTTTTCCGGCGTGAATTCGCTCGGCTTGCGGCCGCGGCGGCCCGGCACCTTGACGCTGGGCAGCAGATAGCCGGAGGTGTCGATCGAGGCCAGCGTGGCCGCGTCCGTCACCTGGCTCACGGCCGGGCCGGCCGTCACGATGACAACAGGGGCCGGCTCGGCCTTGGCCTTGACCAGCTTGGACTTGGGCGCGACCACCGGCTTGGGGCCGGCCGGGGCCGCCAGCGAAACGGCGGCCGAGGCGGCGCCAGCCTTGCGGGCCACCTTGACGGTAGGCGCCTTGGCCGGCGCTTCCGTCGCCACGCTCGCTTCAGCGGCGGCCGCTTCGGCGGCGGCCACGGCGGCCAGGCGCGAACTTTTCTTCTTGACTACCGTAACTTTGCCCGCTGCCTCTTGCGCATTCTCGATGACATAAGATAAAGTCGTCTTCGGCACCACCAGCGGCGCGGAGCTGGTACGGGCGGCCTTGACGGACAACGTTAAAGTTTTCGGCGTTTTTGTCATTAAATTTCTCTCTATGCGAGGCCCGGCAGGCCGCGGCGCAAAGTGAATCATCCCACCGGGCCTGCTGCGGATCCGATGGGGCGTATGTGCTACCTGTTGGCCACCCACAACGGGCGGCGTCGCCACTGCCATACCCCAATGCCTATGGCCGGCGCTCACCGCATGCGGTCCGCCTGGCTGTGCAATGTTGTATAAAAGTTGACGATGAAGCTGCGGAATAAAAAAAGCCCGCTACCTAAAACGGGCTATTGTCTATTTTTCAGTGAAGAATAGAGGAGAGGGCAAATTATGCCGTATAGCGAGACATCAAGATAATTGATAAATCAAATATCCGTCATCTGAAAACCAAATAACAAGGGCTAGCGCCCCGTTAAATCTTCCAAACCGCATCCTGTACCAAACTGAAACCGCACCGCCCTGCATTTGGTGCGTCAGCCATTATACCCGGTTTATGACGCAAAAGCACCTGCCCCGGCGACATGAAAAGCATGGCAAAAACGACATTGTGGCTGAAAATGCACTGCATTGAGGCGGGACGCATGATATGCTGGCGCCTCCTGCTTTAACCTATGATTCGATGAACACTAGCCTCACCCCCCAGCCACCGGCCAGCGAAGCTGATACGACCGTTGCTACGAACGCCGCCGCGACCGCCACGGCAGCGGCTTTGACCCCGCGCAGCCTGCTGAAGAAACTGCAGACCGAATTCCCCGCCTTCCGCGATTTCCTGCCGCTGGCGATCGGTATCGACAAGCAGCTGCTGGCGCGCATGCCCGACCTGGACCGCAAGATCATGCGCACGGCGCTGGGCATCCATACCGGTTCGCTGCGCTACCTGAAAGTGATGGAAAAGGCCAAGGTGCGCTACGACCTGGACGGCACTGCCGGCGCCGAGGTGACCGATACCCATCGCGCCCACGCCACCCAGGTGTTGCAGGATCGCTTCAAGAAGGAAGCGGAACGCAAGAAGGCCGAGCGCGCGGCAGCTGCCGCCGAAGAAGCGGCCCGCGTGCGCGCCGACAAGCTCAACCAGTTGACCGCGAAATTCTCGCGCAAGGGCTGAGTTGATGCCGGAAGCCGTGCCGGCCGACGCGCCCCCCTCCTCCGCACCGCCCGAGCTGCCGCCCTACCAGGGCATCAGCCTGCGCGACGTGCGCGTGGTGACCACCCCGGCCCAGGCCGAGGCGGCACGGGTGGACTTGCTGGCCACGGACGCCATCGGCTTCGACACGGAATCCAAGCCTACCTTCCTCAAGGGTGAAAAGTCGACCGGACCACACCTGATCCAGCTGGCCACCGACCGCATCGCCTACCTGTTCCCCATCGGCGCCCATCCGGCGCTCGATGTGCTCAAGGCCATCCTGGAATCGGAGCAGACCATGAAGGTTGGCTTCGGCCTGTCCGACGACGTCAAGCGCCTGCAGGCCAAGCTCGAGATCCAGGCCGCGCGCGTGCTCGACCTGTCGGTGGCCTTGCGCACGCCGGGCCAGCGCAACGACCTGGGCGCCAAGACGGCCGTGGCCAAGTTCTTCGGCCAGAAGCTGCAGAAGTCGAAAAAAATCTCCACCACCAACTGGGCCAGCACGCGCCTGAACGAAAAGCAGATCCTGTACGCGGCCGACGACGCCCAGGTGGCGCTGCGCATCTTCCGCCACTGGATCGCGCAAGGCGGCAAGCTCCCGCCGTTCAAGCCGCCCAAGCCGCCGCGCCAGCACCGGCCCGGCACGCGCCGGCCGGACGGCGTGCCTGCAACGCCGGCCGCAGCGGCGGACGATCAGTCCAGCGAAAGCTGAACCTCAGGCTTCACACCAGCTGCTGCGCGACCAGCCGCCCCAGCGTGGCCATCGCCGCCTCATGACTGGCATCCCACGGGTGGCCATAATTCAAACGCAGGCAATTGCGGAACGCGCGCTTGGCCGAGAAGATCGGCCCCGGCGCGATGCCGATGCCATGGGCCAGCGCGCTGCGATGCAGGGCCAGCGCATCCACGCCGTCGGGCAGTACCAGCCACAGGAAGTAGCCGCCTTGCGGATGGGTCACGCGCGTGCCGGACGGGAAGTGAGCCGCCACAGCCGCCAGCATGGCCGCCTGCTGGCGTGCCAGCGCCGCGCGCAACTGGCGCAGATGACGGTCGTAGCCGCCCTGCCCCAGATAGGCGGCCAACGCCAGCTGTGACGGCATGGCGGCGCCCAGGCTGGTCATCAGCTTGAGCCGCTCCACGGTGCGCGCATAGCGTCCCGGCGCAGCCCAGCCCACGCGAAAGCCCGGCGCCAGGCATTTGGAAAACGAACTGCAATGCATCACCAGCCCGTCGCTGTCGTAGCGCTTGGCCAGCGCCGGACGCTGCGCACCGAAATACAGCTCGCCGTACACGTCATCCTCGATCAAGGGCACCTGGTACGCCGTCAGCAGCGCCACCAGCGCGCGCTTTTTCTCGGGCGGCATCAGGCTGCCCAGCGGATTCTGGAAACTCGTCATCAGCCAGCATGCCTTGGGGCGGTGCCGCTCCAGCACCTCGGCCAGTGCCGCCAGGTCGACGCCGTCGCGCGGATGGGTGGGCAGCTCGATCGCCTTCAACTCCAGCCGCTCCAGCGCCTGCAGGCCCGCATAGAAACTGGGCGACTCGATCAGCACCGTATCGCCGGGCCGCGCCACCGCCTGCAGGCACAGGTTGAGCGCCTCCAGCGCGCCGTTGGTGACGACGATGTCGTCGCTGGCCACGACCACGCCATCCAGCTGGTAGCGCAGCGCGATCTGGCGCCGCAGCTCCGCGTTCCCCGGCGGCAGGTCGGCCACCGTGCTCCACGGATCGATGCTGCGCAGGCTGCCCGCGGCGGCGCGCGCCAGCTTCTGCAAGGGGAACAGCAAGGGGCTGGGAAAGGCCGAGCCGAAGGGCACGATATCGCGCGCCAGTCCGGCGGCCAGCACGTCGAACACCAGTTCACTCACATCGACGGTGGTGGAAGCGCTGCCGGGGCGCGATGTCTCCGGCTCCTGCGGGCGCGCGCGGGCGGCCGCGCAAACATCGCCGTCGCCATCGCCGCCGCCACTGTCCGCGCCGCCGGGCAATCCACATCCCGCACCATCCGCTGCAGTTCCGTCCACGGGATGGGCCACGTAATAACCGGAACGAGGCCGCGACACGATGGCCCCCCGTGCCTGCAGCAAATCGTAAGCCTGGAACACGGTGGCCGGACTGATGCCGCGCCGCGCACGCTGCTGGCGCACGGACGGCAGACGCTCGCCGGCACGCAGCAGGCCGCCGGCGATCATGCTCTCGATTTCATCGGCCAGCGCCTCATACAGCTTCAAGCATCCCCCATGGTCAACTGATCCGCCATTTTAATTGCAAAACTGAGTCTGTTTTTATTCGGTAGCGCGGTATATGCTTGTCAAGCCGCCAAATTTGCAGCGGGCGTTTTCCTGATAAACGGTATAACTCATGTCCAAATTCCTGACCGTGGCACGGCCCGCCCCGCTGGCACTGGCACTGGCGCTGTCCTGCGCCGTGCTGCCGGCGCTGGTGCGCGCCGCCACGCCCGCCACCTTGCCCGATACGATGGAGCAGCGCGTGGCCGCCTGCACCGCCTGCCACGCCATCAAGGAGCGCGGCGACGCCTTCTTCCCCCGCATCGCCGGCAAGCCGGCCGGCTACCTGTACAACCAGCTGCGCAACTTCCGCGAAGGCCGGCGCCGCTATCCGATGATGACGTACATGGTGGACCATCTGCCGGACGCCTATCTGCAGGAAATCGCCCAGTACTTCTCCGAGCAGCACCCGCCCTACCCGCCGCCCGCCGCGAGCACGGCCAGCACCGGCACGCTGGAACGGGGCCGCACCCTGGTGCGCCACGGCGATCCGGCCAAAAAGATTCCGGCCTGCGTGGCCTGCCACGGCGAACAGCTGACCGGCGTCGCGCCCGCCATCCCGGGCCTGATCGGCCTGCCGCACGACTACATCAACGCCCAGTTCGGGGCCTGGCGCAACAAGGTGCGGCGCGCCGCCGCGCCCGACTGCATGGCCGAGATCACCAGCCGCCTGTCCGACACCGACGTGGCCGCCGTCTCGTCCTGGCTGGCCAGCCAGCCGGCCGATCCCGCCGCCCGCCCCGCCACCACGATCGCCTTGCCGATGCCGCTGCAATGCGGCAGCGTGCCGGCCCGCTAGCACCATGAAGAAAATCAAACCCATCCTGGCCGGCGCCGGCGCGCTGCTGATCACCGTCCTTGCCATCGCCCTGTGGCCCACCGACGACGCCGGCCCGCCGCCCACCGGCACGGCCGCCCTGGCACCGGCCGAGCGCGTGGCGCGCGGCGCCTACCTGGCCCGCGCCGGCGACTGCATGGCTTGCCACACCACGCGCGGCGGTGCGCCGTTCGCGGGCGGACGGGCCATGCCCACGCCGTTCGGCACCATGATCACGCCCAACATCACCTCCGACCGCGACACCGGCATCGGCGCCTGGAGCGCGGACGACTTCTGGCGCGCCCTGCACAACGGCAAAGCCAGGGATGGGCGGCTGCTGTACCCGGCCTTCCCCTACACGAACTACACCAAGATCTCGCGCGACGACGCCGACGCGCTGTACGCCTACTTCCAGACCATACCGGCTGCGCATCAGCCCAACCGGCCGCACCAGCTGCGCTTCCCCTACAACCAGCAATTCATGCTGGCCCTATGGCGCACGCTGTACTTCAAGCCGGCCGTGTTCCGCCCGCAGGCCGCGCAATCGGCCGACTGGAACCGGGGCGCCTACCTGGTCGAAGGCCTGGGCCACTGCGCGGCCTGCCACAGTGAACGCAACACGCTGGGCGCCACCAGCGACACGCTGTCGGGCGGCATGATTCCCGTACTGGGCTGGTATGCGCCGTCGCTGACGGCCGACGCGGAAGCGGGCCTGGGCGAGTGGAAGCCGGAACACGTGGCGGCGCTGCTGAAGACGGGCGTGTCGCCGCGCGCCACCGTGTTCGGCCCGATGGCCGAGGTAGTGCAGCAAAGCCTGCAGCACCTGAACGATGCCGACATCCACGCCATGACGGTCTATCTGCGGGCGCTGCCGGGAACGGCGGAGAAATCGGACTATGAGCGCGACACCTCGGCCCAGGCCAAGGAATTCCTGCAAGCGGGAGCACGCCTGTACCACAAGCATTGCGTGGACTGCCACGGCGCCAACGGCAAAGGCCTGCCGCCCGGCGTGCCGCCGCTGGCCGGCAACCGCGCGCTGACGATGGAGGAAGCCGTCAACCCGATCCGCATCGTGCTCAATGGCGGCTTTGCGCCCGGCACGGCGGGCAATCCGCGGCCCTACGGCATGCCGCCGTTCGGCCATGTGCTGAGCGACCCGGAAGTGGCGGCCGTCGTCTCCTACCTGCGCAGCGCCTGGGGCAACAACGCGCCGCCCATCATGGGCCAGGACGTGAACCAGTACCGCAACGTGCCGCTGGACTAAGCCCGGGGTTTAGCGCTCGACCAGGCCGATGCGGTCGGTGCTGGCGTTGCGCGCGTCTTCCACGCTGACCTTGCCGGCCGCCAGCAGCGCGCGCAGCGAAGCGTTCATGGTGTGGCAGCCATGGGCCGTCTTGCCTTCCATCCAGCCGCGCAGGGCCGATACGTTGCCGCCGGCGATCATCTGCACCACTTCCGCGTTCGAGGTCAGGCATTCCGTGGCCAGGTGGTAGCGCTCGCCCTCGACGGACGGCAGCAGCGCCTGGCACAGCACGCCGCGCAGGGCATGGGCCAGCGCCTGCGATTGCGGTTCCGTGTTGCCCAGCAGGCGCACCATCTTCTGCAGCCCCAGCTCGGTCGAGCGGGCGTGCAGCGAGGCCAGCACCAGCGGGCCCGATTCGGCCAGCGCCAGCGCTTCCTGCGCCGTCTGGGCGTCGCGGATCTCGCCGATGACGATCACGTCCGGCCGCTCGCGCAGCGCGTCGAGCGCGCCCAGGTAGAAGCTTTCCACGTCGCCGTCGAAACCCACTTCGCGCTGGGTGATCACGCATTTGCGCTGCGGGATCAGGGTTTCCACCGGATCTTCAATGGTGATGATGTGGCCGGACCGGTTCTTGTTGATCTCGTCGAGCATGGAGGCGATGGTGGTCGACTTGCCCTGGCAGGTGTCGCCGATGATCAGCACCAGGCCGCTGGTGAGCTTGGCGAAGTCCTGCTCGTCCTGGCGCAGGCCCAGCTGGCCCAGTGCCATCGGTTCCTTGGGGAAGCGCCGGATCACGCAGCCGAGCCGCTTCTTGCCCTGGAAGGTGAAGCAGTTGGCGCGGATGCGGGCCGTGTGCAGGTCGATCGAACGGTCGAAGGCGCGGTCCTGGATGCGCTCGGCCCAGTTCGGCTCCACCACTTCGAAGAACTCTTCCAGCTCTTCGCGCGTGATGGGCGAATCCGTCACGGCCACCAGTCCCTTGGGCTGGCGCAGCAGCAAGGGACTATTCTGGTGGATCAGGATGTCGCTGAAGATCAGTTTGGAGTTCAGCAGGTGCAGGATCTGCTCGACCAGCGTGCCGAACACGGGATGGTCTTCGTTCTCCACATAGGACAGCGTGCGTATTTGCGACGACAAGTGATGTTCCATCTTTGCTCTGATCTCCGGGTCCGTTGAGACGTTGTGCCACCATCTCCAATTGCTACGGCGATTATAAGACCAGCGGCAAAGATTGCCATCAGAAAATTAATTTTCTGAAACTTGGGCGCAACAGGGGCCGGCCGTCAGCGTGGCTGGCGGGTCTTGGGGTACTCGAAGCCGGTGCGCAAGTCCATCTGGTAGCGCTGGCTGGCGTCTGTCACCTCGACCCGGTCGGGCGGCGCGTCGCCGGCCAGGGCGCCCGAGAACAGGGGCAGGCCCTCGCCCTTGCGCACCAGATCGTCGCAGCGTTCATAGACATTCTGGCAACCCGTCTCGGCGATCAGCGATTGCACGATGGGCACCTTCCACGCATCGACGCCGCCGGCCTGGAAGCGGCAGATCAGGTAACCGGAGGCGCCGCCATAGCAGTCCACCAGCAGGCCGGGCAAGCCGTCCTCCTCGCCCAGCACCAGCGGCAGCAGCGACGTCGCGCCGGCCTGGCGCAGGCTGGCGGCGCGCTTTTCGATGGCGGCCTTGACGCGGCGCTTCATCAGCGCGTGGTCTATCGGTTCGTCCTGGCGGAAGGTCCACACCCGGGCCCGGATCTGCGATTTCGAATTGTAGGCGGCGCGGGCCAGGAACTGGCGCGACGACGTTTGCACGATGGCGGTCGAACCAGGCTTCATTTTTTCCTGCGGCTTGCCGTCGACTTTCTCGATCGCGGAAGCGTAGATCCACGGGTCGCCGGCCAGCAAGCTTTTTTCCTTGCCCTGTTTGATGGTAATGATCAGCATGTAATTCCAGTGAGGTTGACCGGCGCGGCCGGTCAGGGTGACGTGGCGCCGCCGAACGGCGCCGATACCCGGCATGATACCTCATGGCGCCTGCGGCGCCGGCGTCGGCGGCGCCGCCAAGCGTGCTCGGTTCGGGCAGCGCCAAGCGGCTGGGTGCGGCGCCGCAATGATACGGGTCGAAGATACACACAAACAGACACCGATCAATCACACGCCCTCCAGATTATGGGATCCTGTTTGCCGCCTCAATCCACGGGCTTGCGAAGATTCGCTTATAGGCTAATATGTATCACGTACTCCATTATCTGGATGGACACGGTAGAGACCATTATCAGGAGTGGTTGGACGCGTTACGTGATCGTCAAGCCAGAATTGCGATCATCCGCCGAGTTGCTCGGCTGGGAGTTGGTTTGGCTGGCGACCATAAATCAATCCGTGGCGGCATACAAGAACTTAGAATAGACGTTGGCGCCGGTTACCGGGTTTATTACGCGCTCGTTGACCGCTCCATCGTGCTGTTGACGTGCGGCGGAAACAAACAATCGCAAGCGCGTGATATTGCTTTAGCTGTTGAATTCTTGCGTGACTGGAAAATCCGAAATGCCAAAACCACACCGTTCCCATGAGGAAGCAACAGTTGCCATGTTCCGGAATGACCCGGCGCTCGCCGCAGATTATCTTAATGATGTACTTGAGACTGGTGATGAAGTGGACCTGATGCTTGCACTCCGGTCCCTTAGCGTAGCGTTTGGCGGCGTACAGGAAGTGGCCAGGCGTGCAGATGCGAATCCAAACACAATGTATCGCACGCTGTCGCAAACAGGAAACCCGTCGCTCAAAACCTTACGTGCTGTACTAAATGCCATGGGCTTGCGGCTGGCCGTTCAACCACTCAGTTGAATTGGAACCCGGCGGCTTCCCCAGTAAGCTTCCCCCATCCGACAAATCCCATCGAGGTAATGCCGCCATCGCGAAGATGGTGCAGCCATCGTCCATCCCTGCCCTTGACCGTGTCACCCTGCCCTCCATCAGCGGGCTGCGCAAACATGATACGGATTTTTCTTGAAGATTAAACTAATTGATATACATCACACGAGAATGGCGCTATATACTTTCCGTTCGAATAACACACCAGGAGACTTATTTGAACCGCAAGAATGTATCCTTCCGCCGGGCGTTCGCCCTGCCCGCACTGCTGCTGGCCTGCGCCGGCGCCTGGGCCGCCGATGCGGCGCCCGCCCCGAAGATCAAGGCCGTCAAGGCCGCCCACATGCTCGACGTGCGCAGCGGCGCCATGGTCGAGCAGGCCGTGGTGCTGATCGCCGACGAGCGCATCACGGCCGCCGGCAGCAAGCTGGCCATTCCGGCCGGCGCCCAGGTGATCGACCTCGGTAACAAGACCCTGTTGCCCGGCCTGATCGACATGCATACCCACCTGACCGGCAATCCTGAAGATGCCGGCTACGCCAGCGTGGCCATCTCCGTGCCGCGCGCCACGCTGACGGGCGCCCGCAACGCCCTGCGCACGCTCAACGCCGGCTTCACCACTGTGCGCAACGTGGGCGCGGAAGCCTATTCCGACATTGGCCTGCGCGACGCCATCAACGCCGGCGACGTGCCCGGCCCGCGCATCTCCGCTTCCGGTCCGCCCCTGAGCATCAGCGGCGGTCACTGCGACGACACCATGCACGCGCCGGAATACAAGCTGCAGGCCGAAGGCGTGGCCGATGGCGTGGACGAAGTGATCAAGCGCACCCGCCAGATCATCAAGTACGGCGCCGACGTGATCAAGGTCTGCGCCACCGGCGGCGTACTGTCGTTCGGCGACGATCCACGCGCGTCGCAATACACGCTGGAGGAAATGAAGGCCATCGTCGGCGAAGCGCACCGCCTGGGCCGCAAGGTGGCGGCCCACGCCCACGGCGGCGACGGCATCAAGCTGGCCGTGCTGGCCGGCGTCGATTCGATCGAACACGGCTCCTACATCGACGATGACGGCATCAAGCTGATGAAGGAGCACAAGACCTGGCTGGTGCCCACCGTCTACCTGGCCGACTGGCTGATCGACAACGCGGAAGCCATCAAGCTGCCCAAGCCGCTGCTGGAAAAGGCCAAGGTGGTGCTGCCGGCGGCGCGCCAGAACATCGCCCACGCCATCCAGCAGGGCGTGCCGGTGGCGCTGGGAACGGATGCCGCCGTCTATCCGCACGGCTTGAACGGCCGCGAATTCGCCGTCTACGTCAAGCTGGGCATGACGCCGCTGCAAGCGATCCGCAGCGGCACCGTCAACGCCAGCCAGCTGTTGGGCTGGAGCGACCGGGTGGGCGCCATCGAGGCCGGCAAGTTCGCCGACATGATTGCCGTGAACGGCGATCCGCTCAAGGACGTGACGGAACTCGAACGCGTGCAATGGGTGATGAAGGGCGGCGCCGTGGTGCGCTGAATCCCGCCCTGCCCCAGCAAGCAAAAATGCCCGGATCGCTCCGGGCATTTTTGCTTTACAGCTCACACCGCGGGTCACCTACAGGTCGTATTTCAGCTCCGCGACCAGCGTGCGCTGGGTGTAGGGATGGAAGGCCCAGTATTTGGCGTTGTTCAGGTTATCGATGCCCAGCGACGCCGTCCACTGCTTGTCGAGCCGGTAGCGCAGCCGCACATCCATCACGAGAAACTTCGACACGCCCGTGTAGGTCTTGCCGTTCGGGTCGCTGTTGTCCAGCGTGCCGTACTGCTTGCCGCTGTAACGCACGCCGTAGGTGCCGCTCCACTGCGCGTTGGCCTGGTAGGCGGCCAGGAAGTTGGCGCGCCAGCGCGGCACGCGCGGCTGCAGCTTGCCCACGCTGGCCGGGAAGCCATCGTTGGCGACAATGCGCGAATCGGCATAGGTCAGGCTGTCCGAAATGGACAGGCCAGGCGCCAGCACGTTGTCGGCCTGGTGCGAGAACTCCACGCCTGTGGTGCGGATCTTGCCCACGTTCTGGATGGTGTTGACGGTCGGCGTCAGCGGCTGCGAATACAGGGCGTCGCGCGTGAGCTCGTGGAACAGGGTGGCGCGCAGGCTGGAATCGGCATTCAGGCGTTCGGCCGTCAGCTCGCTGGTCCACGATTTTTCTGCCTTCAGATTGGGATTGGTGTTGACGATCTTGCCGTCCAAGATGGCACCCTGGAACAGCTCGGCCGCCGTCGGATTGCGCACGGCGCGCCCGGTCGATGCCTTCATGGTCCATTCGTCGCTCGCGTTCCAGGCCAGTGCCGCCTTGGGCGACCAGGACGTTTCGCTGCGGTCGGTGAACGGCAGCAGGTTGCCCGCGCCGCCGATCTGGCCGCCGAACGCCTGCCAGCGCTCGAGCCGCGCGCCCAGCGTGGCCTTCCACAGCGGCGCGACGCGCCAGGCGTCCTGCGCGTACAGGCTTTCCAGCCGGGTGTCGCCGTTGAAGTGGGAGACGGTCTTGCCGTCCACCGCATGCAGCCAGTCGGCGCTGCTGAAGACGTGGGTGCGCAGCTTGGCGCTGTCGCGCTGGACGCCGAAATCGACGAAGTGGGCGCCGGCCATGCCGTCCGGCCGCCAGGTGCCTTTCAGCGCCAGCGTGTTCCAGCCGCTGCCGCCCATGTCGGTGATGTTGCCCTGGCCGTTGGTCTGCGCATCGGCCACCAGCACGGTGGGCGTGCGCACCAGGTCGCGGTGGTAGTCGTACAGGCTGGCCGCCACTTCCCAGTCGAACACGCCCTTGGCATGGCTCTTCAGCGACAGGCCGTGCATCAGGTGTTCCAGGTCGCCCACGCTGGGCGCGAAGTCGGAGGCCAGCAAGGTGTAGGTCATGCCGCCGACGTTGATGCGGTTCTTGTCGTCGCCGGTGTAGACGGCGTTGCCGGTTGCGTCGCGCAGATAGGAATCGGAGTGGCGTTCGGCGTCGTTCTTCCACCAGCCCAGCGTGTAGCTGGCCCGCAGCACGGGCGACACATCGTAGGCCAGCTTGACCTTGGCGTGGTCCTGGATGGTGTGGATCTGGTTGGTGGCGCCCAGGATCAGCCAGTCCTGGTTGATGGGATTGCGGTCGGCCAGCGCGCCCGTCACGGGCAGGCCGGCGCTGCCGGGCACACCCTTGCTGGCCAGCTTGTTGGCGTAGGCGATGGGCTGGCCATTGCTGTCCAGGCGCGACAGGTCCAGCCACCACGCCCACGCCCCCTGGCGGTTGCCGATGGAGGCGCTGCCCTGCTTGCCGAAGTAACGGGCGTCGGTGCCGTACTGCTGGAACGCCTGGCCGAAGCCGGCCAGCTTGAAGTGGGCTTCGAAGCGGGTCGGCATGCGGGTCATGTAGTCGACCACGGCGCCGACCGAGTTGCCGGCGTAGGCGGCCGAGAACGGGCCGTACAGCACGTCGACCCGTTCGATTTCCTCCGGCGTGACCAGGCCCCAGCGCGGCGTGTAGGTGGCGCCGTTACCCAGCAAATTGGACAGCAGGATGCCGTCCGCGTACACCATCGAACGGGCGCTGTTGCCGGTGCCGGAAGCGCGGCTGGCCAGCACGGCGTGGTCGTAGTCGCCCACGTAGCGCTTGCGCACGTTCAGGCTGGGCAGGTATTTCAGGGCGTCCTCGCTGTCGAGGGCATTGATGCGCTCCTCGATCTGGACCCCGGTGATGCCTTCTATCGTGGTGGGAATCTGGGTCGGCAGCGAGCTGGGACGGCCGCCGTTGATGGCGATCACCGCCATCGGCTGGGCCTCGTCGGCCACGGCATGGGTGGCGCCCAGCAGGGACAGCAACAGGACCAGCGGCTTGAGTTGGATGCGAGGTGTCATGGCATGCTCCGGCCGCTCAGTGCTTGGGGGCGACGTAGTTGAGCGCCTTGACGGGCACCGACAGCGACACGGTTTCCGTCTTCTTGTCCTTGTTCTGGATCACCAGCGTCATGGGCACGGTGTCGCCCTCCTTTAGCTGGTGCTTCAGGTCCAGCAGCATCACGTGGTAGCCGCCGGAGGCCAGGTCCACCGGTTTGCCGGCCGGCAGATCGAGGCCGTTGATGGCGTGCATGCGCATCATCTGGCCTTCCATCGCCATTTCGTGGATCTCGACCACGCCGGCCACGCCGGAGCGCACTTCCAGCAGGCGCGCATCGCGTGCCGACTGCAGCTGCATGAAGGCGCCCGCGGCCTTGGCGGCCGGCACGGTGGCGCGTATCCACGCATCCTTCACGGTGACCTGGGCCATGGCGCAGGAGGCGAGCGTCATCGACGCCAGGAAAGTCAGCAATTGCTTGTTCATGTCAGTTCCTTCTTCAAGAGGCGGTACGGCCGGCGGCGCGGCACTGGTCCGGCGCCTGCCCGGCGTTGGCGCCAACGGGGCGCAGATGGGGCACAGGCAGGGCACAGGCAGCGGCAGGCGCACAACGGCGGTACGCGCGGGGCCGCACGGCGGCGGCATGGTTCACATCTGGTACGGAGGTCGGGCGCGATCCGGTGCCCTGACCAGGCAAATTCGGGGACAGTGCAAGGTGGAGCGGCAGCGCGCAAGGCGCAGCCGCCGTCAGGCTGCGGGCGGACCGCGGGGACGGGAAGCCGACCACGCCGTCAGCGGCGCGGGCGAGCGGTAGAACAGGAAGGGGCGTATCTGGTGCGCACCGGACAAGCCCAGGCCGGAAACGGCGGTGGGCAGCAAGCCGTAGCTGCCGGCGTGCGGGGTGCAGTAGCCGCAATCGTCCATGCTGAACATGGCCTTTTGCGGCGCCTGCTGCTTGCCGCCGCTGGCCAGGATGGTCTTGACCGCATCGCCGGCCGGCGCGGCCTGCATGGCGCTGCCGTCGGCGCGGCAGATTTCCCAGGCCGGAGCCTGGTCCTGCATGAAGGCGACGGCGTGCGAAATCGATGGCGCGAGCGCGTTCATGAGGATCGCAAAACATGCGATCCAGATGTGCAGCGCGCGTAGTGTCGATTTCCTGGACATGGGTCGATTATAGTCGACCGGGCGTTTTTTCCCCGCGGCGGATAGCGGCGAAATTGATTTGTCCGGTCTTTTTCAGGAAAAGCTCAGCGCTCGGACTTGAAGGTCTCGCGGCCGATTTCCACCGTCTCGCTGCCGTCGGTCAGCCAGATCTGGCCGTCCTGGATGGTGCACTGCAGCTGCATGCTGCGCTGGGCCATCTTTGCCAGCTGCTCCGTGGCGTCGGACGGCAGGTTAATCACGGTCAGGTTCTTGCAGCGCTCGACCTTGTTGGCCAGCTGCTTCCACCAGATATGGCTGGTGGCGCTGTAGCTGTACACCACCACGTGCTCGGAACGGCCGCACGCCTTCAGGATTACCTTCTCGTCCGGCTGGCCCACTTCGATCCATAGCTGGATGGCGCCCGTCAGGTCCTTTTGCCAGATGTCCGGCTCTTCCACGTCGAACAAGCCCTTGGTGAAGGTCAGCGCTTCGTTGGCGTGGATGGCGAAGGCCAGCAGGCGCACCATCATGCGCTCGTCCGTCTCGGACGGATGGCGGGCCAGCGTCAGCGACTGGGTCTCGTAGAAATTGCGGTCCATGTCCGCAATTTGCAGGTCGGCTTTATAGATTGTTGCTTTGAGGGCCATCTTGTGAATCTTTGCTAATGATATAAACGATTATTACTTGAACACGACGGTCTTGTCGCCGTTCTGCAGCACGCGGTGCTCGACGAACCACTTGACGGCCCGCGCCAGCACCACGCACTCGACGTCGCGGCCGATGGCCGACAGCGTCTCGGGGCCCATCGAATGGTCGACCCGCTCCACGTCCTGCTCGATGATGGGGCCTTCATCCAGGTCGCCGGTGACGAAGTGGGCGGTGGCGCCGATCAGCTTCACGCCGCGGTGGTGGGCCTGGGCATACGGTTTCGCGCCCTTGAAGCTGGGCAGGAAGGAATGGTGGATGTTGATCGCCTTGCCCTTCAGGGCCGCGCACAGTTCCGGCGACAGGATCTGCATGTAGCGCGCCAGCACCACCAGGTCGATGCGGTGGGTGTCCATCAGCTCGATGACCTTCGCTTCCTGCGCGGCCTTGGCTTCCTTGGGCGCGCCGGTAGCCAGCGGCAGGTGGTGGAACGGGATGTTGTAGCTGGCCGCCAGCTGGTAGAAGTCCATGTGGTTGGACACGATGGCCGGGATCTCGACCGGCAGCAGGCCGCTCTTGTAGCGGAACAGCAGGTCGTTCAGGCAGTGGCCGATCTTGGACACCATCAGCATCACGCGCGGCTTGTAGCGGGCGTCGCGCAGTTCCCAGTCCAGCCCCATGTCGGCCGCCAGCGCCGCGAAATCGGCCCGCAGCAGGGCGTCGCCGACGGCGCTGTCTTCCAGCGCGAAGTGGACGCGCATGAAGAACAGGCGCGATTCACCGTCGCCGAACTGGGCCGAGTCGATGATGTTGCAGCCGTGGTCGGCCAGGAAGCCCGATACGCGATGAACGATTCCGCGCTGGTCCAGGCAAGAGAGAGTCAAAATGTATTCGGGGTGGGTCATGGCTGCTATGGTGCAATGATGGGTTATCTGAACAAGGGCAGTATTGTCGCATGCCGGAGGCCCTGCCGTAAAAAAGTGGGCAAAATGGTATCGCCGCACGACAAAAACGCAAAATAGCACGGTCGTTCATTTATGCGGTATAGTGGACGCCACCTACCCTTACAGAGGAAAAAAAATGACAACGAACGTCTTGGAGAACCTGCAATTCCGCCTGGCCGCCCGTCCCGTGGGCATGGTCAAGGACAGCGACTGGCAGCAGGTGGTGGAGCCGGTGCGCGCACTGGCCGACGGCGAAATCCTGGTCAAGGTGCTGTACCTGTCGCTGGACCCGGCCATGCGCGGCTGGATGAACGACGCCAAGTCCTACATCCGCCCGGTGGCCATCGGCGAGGTGATGCGGGCCGGCGGCATCGGCGTGGTGCTGGAATCGCGCTCGCCCCGGTTTGCCGCGGGCGACCATGTATCGGGCGGCATGGGCGTGCAGCGCTACTGGATAGGCGCGGCCGACGACAAGGCCGGCGCCTTCTACAAGGTCGACCCCGCGCTGGCGCCGCTGACCACTTACCTCAACACGCTGGGCATGCCCGGCATGACGGCCTATTTCGGCCTGCTGGAATCGGGCCAGCCCAAGGCCGGCGAGACGGTGGTGGTGTCCGGCGCGGCCGGCGCCGTGGGCCAGACCGTGGGCCAGGTGGCCAAGCAGCTGGGCTGCCGCGTGGTGGGCATCGCCGGCGGCAAGGAGAAGTGCGACTTCGTCGTCAACGAACTGGGCTTCGACGCCTGCATCGACTACAAGGGCGGCTCCGTGCGCGACGGCCTCAAGCAGCACTGCCCGCAAGGGGTGGACGTGTATTTCGACAACGTGGGCGGCGACATCCTGGATACGGTGCTCACCCGCATCAACATGAAGGCGCGCATCGTCATCTGCGGCGCCATCTCGCAGTACAACAACACGGAAGCCGTCAAGGGTCCGGCCAACTACCTGTCGCTGCTGGTCAACCGGGCCCGCATGGAAGGTATCGTCGTGTTCGATTACGCCGACCGCTACCACCTGGGCGTGGCCGCGCTGGGCCAGTGGCTCAAGCAAGGCAAGATCAAGAGCAAGGAAGACATCGTGCAAGGCATCGAGCAATTCCCGCAGGCGCTCAACATGCTGTTTGAAGGCAAAAACTTCGGCAAGCTGGTGCTGCAGGTGGCGAACGACTGACGGCAACCATCAGCAGCCGACAACAACCATCGGCAACTGACAGCAACCGACAGCGCCCCGCCTGACGCCGCGCCGCCCACCCCCGGGGGGCGCGGCGTCTTTTTTTTTGAAGCGACGTCACACATGGAACTTACGCCCGCGCCCCGTCTCTAAACACGCAGAGCGGCCCGAACGTGGCGGTTCGCCGCCGGCACGGCGCGGTGCTCTGCAACCAACAGACTTTTTCCAATAACTAAGGAGGTCGATATGGCCAGCAATCCAAGCAGCGATCAGGGCAAGGGCAGCACTCAGAAAGGCACGGCCAAGCGTGGCTTTGCCGCCATGAGCGAGGCGCAGCAGCGCGAAATTGCCAGCAAGGGCGGCCAGGCCGCCCACCAGAAAGGCACGGCGCACGAATTCGATTCCGAGGAAGCGCGCCGGGCCGGCCAGAAAGGGGGGGAAGCCGTCAGCCGCAACCGCGAACACATGGCGGAAATCGGCCGCAAGGGCGGCGAAAGCCGGCAGTCGGCCGCCCGCCAGAACGACAAGGCACGGGCCGCCACCTCGGAACAACAGGCCAAGGGCGGCACCCGGCAAGGCGACAAGGCGGACGAAAGCTAGTGGACTAAAGCAGCGGCGGCAGCCTGTTACGTCGCCAGCACTTCCTGCAGGCGCAGCAGCATGGAGGCATGGACGCGCGGCGGCGCGGCCGCGATGTCGGCCGACAGCAGCCGATACGGTGCGCCATCGACCTGGCTCACCGTACCGCCCGCCTCGCGCACCAGCAACGCCGGACCCATGCAGTTGAAGCCGTCCTCGCCGAACTCCCAGAAGGCGTCGAGACGGCCGCAAGCCACATAGGCCAGCTGCAGTGACGTGGGGCCGAGATTGCGCACGGCCACCACGTCGGGCAGCATGGCGCTCAAGGCGCGGCCGGCCCGCTCCACGGCCCGCGGCTGCTTGACGGCAAACGGCGGCTGGCTGGTGGCCACGAAGCCGTTGTAATGGCTTTCGCGGTCGTTCACCCGCACCGGCTTGCCGTTGCACCAGGCGCCGCCGCCCCACACGGCATGGAACATCTCGTCGTGGGCCGCATCGAACACGGCCACGAACACGGGCACGCCTTCGCGCACCAGCGTCAGCGACATGGCCCAGTTCGGCATGGCGCGCAGAAACTGCGCCGCGCCATCGATCGCATCGCATATCCAGAATTCGCCCCGCGCCAGCATGGCCGCGGCTTCCTCGTCGTCGCTGTCGGCGCCGTCGAACTCGCCCTCCATCCAGCCGATGCGCGGGTAGAGCTCGGCCAGCCCGCAGCGCAGCGCGGCCGACGCCTGGCCGTCAATGCGGTGGAAGGCGGCAAACATTTCGTCCAGTTCCACCACCGGTTCCAGCTGCCAGAAAGTGTCACACAAGGATGCGCCCACGGTCCGCAACAGCGCCAGTACTTCTTCGGTATCGATTGCAGTCATGTTAAATCCTTGCTATAAATGAAAGTCCTAGCATGCCAGCAGTGCCGTCGTCCGGCTAACTGGCGCCAGACAAGAGATAACGCGATCGGGCCACAATATGCATTTGCACCCTCCTCCTTTCGAAGAACGCCGGCTGTCGGCCGGCTACCCCATGCTGCTCATGCCGCAGCACGCCGATCTGTCCGGGACAGACAGCGGCAAACACGTCCATCGCCACCCGGAAGGCCAGATGTATATCGCCCTGCAGGGATTGATCGTGCTGGAAGCGGGCGGCAACCGTACCGTGCTGCCGCCGGGCCGGCTGGGCTGGGTGCCGCCGCAGATGGCCCATGGCGCCCATGTCCACGGCAGCAAACTGCGTCCCGGCCTGGCCGGCTACACGCTGCACCTGGCGCCGTCGCTGTGCGACGCTTTGCCGGCCCAGCCCCAGGTGTTGCGCATGTCGCCGCTGGCCACGGCCCTGCTCGACCGCATGCGGGCCTGGCCGGAAGGTACGCCGGGCGATGCGGCCGAGCACCGCCTGATGATGGTATTCCTTGATGAAATGGGCCGCGCCGAACCCGATCCGCTGCGCCTGATCATGCCGCGCCATCCGCGCCTGCTGGCCATGGCCACCAGCATCGCGGAAAATCCGGCCGACGAAACCGACCTGGACGGCTGGGCGGAACGCATAGGCCTGTCGCGGCGCAGCGTGACGCGCCACTTCCGCAATGAAACGGGGATGTCGCTGGTGGAATGGCGCCAGATCGCGCGGCTGCAGAAAGGCATGGAATTGCTGACGGCGGGCGAGTCCGTGACGACGGTGGCCATGAACCTGGGCTATGACAGCGTGAGCAGTTTTATCGCCCTGTTCCGCCGCATCCTGGGCACCACGCCGGCCAAGTTCCTGCCGTGGGGCCAGGTCTAGCGATGGCGTCAGCCGGCCGTACCCAGGATGACGCTGGAGGCCTTGAAGATGGCCGTGGCCGGCGCACCCACGGCCAGGCCCAGCTGCTCGGCGCTGTCGCGCGTGATGATGGCGGCGATGGTGCCGCCGCCCGGCAGCGTAATGCTCACTTCCGTATTGACGGCGCCCGGCTGCAAGCGCGCCACCGTGCCGGCCAGCTGGTTGCGGGCCGAGAAGCGCGCGCCGGCCGCATCGGTGACAACGATGACGGACGACGCCTTGACCAGCGCGAACGCGGCCGCGCCCACCTGCAAGCCCAGGCTGTCGCAACTGTCGCGCGTGATGGTGGCCACGATGTGCTGGCCACCCATGATTTCCAGCACCACCTCGTCGTTGACGGCGCCCTGCTGCAAGGCCGTGACGGTGCCGCTGAACTGGTTGCGTGCGCTGGTTTGCATCTGCATCTTCCGTATCAATAAAAAATCGTCGGCCAGGCCGTGGGACTGGCTGCTCAGGTGGGCGATGAACCTGTCGTGCTCGGCGGCGATCTGGCGAAAGTTGGCCACCAGCTGCGCGCCGCGCGCCGTCAGCCGCGTGCCGCCGCCGCCCTTGCCGCCGGCCACGCGCTCGACCAGCGTGGCGCCGGCCAGGTTGTTCATGGCGTCGATGGCGTCCCAGGCGCCCTTGTAGCTCATCTTGACGGCCTTGGCCGCACCCGTGATGGAGCCCGTCTCGGCAATGGCGGCCAGCAGCGCCACCCGGTCCGGGCCGCCCAGCTTTTCGCCGCCCACCGTCATCCACACATTGCCTTGCAGTGCCATAGTCGGCGCCGCGCCTTGCTCCCCGGCGGGTGCAGGCTCAGCCTGCCGTTTGTCGTGTTCCATCGTTCGTCTCCGGGAATTCAAAAGCCTGCACCGGCGCGATCCGGCCGTCTTCCATGCGCAGGATGTGTTCGCCAAAGGCGCGCGCATCGTCGGGATCGTGGGTGATCAATATCATGGGAATGGCCAGGCGGCGCTGCAAGGCGTCGAGCTCGGCGCGCATGCGCGCGCGCAGGCTGGGGTCGATGGCCGCGAACGGCTCGTCCAGTAGCAACGCCTGCGGATCGGCCACAAGCGCCCGCGCCAGCGCCACCCGCTGCCGCTGGCCGCCGGACAGTTCATGCGGGAACTGGTGCGCCACGTGTTCCAGTTCGAACGCCTGCAGCCAGTAGCGCACGGCCGCGCTGTCGGCCCGCGCGCGCGGATTGAACCAGCCGCGCGCCAGGCCGAAGCCGATGTTCTGCCGCACGTTCAGATGGGGGAACAGCGCATAGTCCTGGAACAGATAGCCCACCTGGCGCTGCTGCGGCGCCAGGTCCACGCCGCCGCTGCGGTCGAACAGGCAGCGGCCGTCGAGCGCGATGCGGCCCGCGTCCGGCGTCATCAAGCCGGCCACGGCTTTCATCAGCTGGCTCTTGCCGGCGCCGGACGGGCCGTAGATGACGATGCGCTGGCTGTCGGACACGAACTGCGCGGCCAGCGTAAAGGTGCGGGGGCCTGCGCGCAGGGTTTTCCGGATATCGACCTGGATCTGCATGACGGTCAACCGTTCACGAGACGCTTGGGCGTCAGCTTGCTGGCCAGCACCAGCACCACGATGCAGGTGACGGAAGTGACCAGCACCAGCATGTTGGCGCTGTCGTCCTGCCCCGCCTGCACGGCTTCATACACGGCGATGGACAGGGTCTGGGTCTTGCCGGGGATGCTGCCGGCCACCATCAGCGTGGCGCCGAACTCGCCCATGGAGCGGGCGAAAGCCAGCAAGGTGCCGGCCAGCACGCCGCGCCAGGCCAGCGGCATGGTCACGCGCAGGAACACGCCGAACGGCGACACGCCCAGCACGTGGGCCGCTTGCTCGAGCTGGCGGTCCACCGTTTCGAACGCGGAACGGGCCGCCTTGAGCACGAGGGGAAGCGCCACCACGGCGGCGGCGATCACGGCCGCCTGCCAGGTAAAAATCAGATTGATGCCGAAGCTGCGCTGCAGCCAGCCGCCCAGCCAGCCGTGGCGGCCGATCAGCACCAGCAGGTAGTAGCCCAGCACGGTGGGCGGCAGCACCATGGGCAAGGTCAGGATGGCGTCCAGCAGCTCGCGGCCGGGAAAGCGGCAACGCGCCAGCAGGTAGCCCAGCGCCAGGCCCAGCAGCAAATCGATGGCCGTGGCCCAGCCGGCCACCTTGAGCGACAGGGCGAGGGCGATCCAGGCCGGGCTATCCATCATGGCGGGCCGCGCTCAGGGACGGCCGAAGCCGTACTTGGCCAGGATGGCCTGGCCGGCCGGGGCCAGCACGAAGGCGACGAAACGGTGCCCCGCCGCCTGCTGCGCACTGCCGGCGGTGATGGCGATCGGGTAGCTGACCGGCGTTTCCGTGGGCACGGTGGCCACCACCTTGACCTTATCCTTTTGCACGGCCACATCGGTAGCGTAGACAAAGCCGGCGTCGGCCTCGCCACGCGCCACGTAGTCCAGGCTCTGGCGCACCGAGGTGGCGTAGATGGCTTTCGGTTCCACGGCCGCCCACAGCCGCGCCTGCTCCAGCGCATGCCGGGCATAGCGACCGATGGGCACGCTGGCCGGGTTGCCCAAGGTGACGCGCTTGACGGCCGCCTGCGGCAAGTCGCCCAGGCCCTTGATGTCCGGCCCGCCGGTGGCCGGCACGATCAGCACCACGCGGTTGCCGGCGAAATTGCTGCGGCTGCCCAGCTGCAGCAGCTTCTGGGCCTCGGCCTTGTCCATCGCTTCCTGGTCGGCCGAGGCGAACACGTCCACCGGCGCGCCCTTGGCGATCTGCTGCACCAGCGCATCGGAGCCGCCGAAATTGAGCTGCACCTTGTCGCCCACGTGGGCTTGCTCGTAGGCCTGGGCCATATCCTTGAAGGCATTGGTCAGGCTGGCCGCGGCCGACACCGTGATCTCGGCCGCGCCGGCCGTTCCCGCCGCCGCGCCCAACGACAGCACCAACAGCGCCGCACCCACACTGGCAATCCGCATCGTTCACTCCCTTTCCAAGATGGCAAGAAACGCAATATACGGAATTATATAGCGCAACGATTTTTCCCGCTCTACATCGAAATAGCTAGGCGCGATACGCATTTTTCGTAAACCTTCTATAATTTCAGGAATTACTGAAAATTCAAAAGGACGCGTATCATGATGAATCTCACCCCGCTGGCGCAACGCTTCATCCTGCACTTTGGCGAGATGGGCAGCCGCTGGGGCATCAACCGCACGGTGGGCCAGATCTACGCCCTGCTCTACGTGAGCGCCCGGCCCCTCAATGCCGACGAGATCGCCGAGGCGCTGTCGTTCTCGCGCTCCAATGTATCGATGGGGCTGAAGGAACTGCAATCGTGGCGGCTGGTCAAATTGCTGCACCAGCCGAACGACCGGCGCGAATACTTCGAGCCGCCCAAGGATATCTGGGACATCTTCAAGGCCTTGCTGGAAGAGCGCCGCCGGCGCGAAGTGGAGCCCACCCTGTCCATGCTGCGCGACGCCCTGCTGGAAACGCCAGCCAACGACGCCGACCGCGTGGCCCAGCAACGCATGCGCGAAATGTACGACCTGATTGAATTGTCCAGCGCCTGGTTCGACGACGTGCAGCGCCTGTCGCCGGAAACCCTGGCCTCGCTGATGAAGATGGGTTCCACCGTCAAGAAGCTGCTGGACGTGGGCGAAACCGTGCGCGACAAGTTCCGCTTCGGCCGCGCCGATACGGCCCCGGCCGGCGACGACGGCGCTACAGTGCCGGCCGCTGCCGGCGCAAAGGACGGCCAGTGAACACACCACCGCCCCCTGCCCGGCGGCGCGGCATGCCGCTGGCGCTCGCCATCGGCCTGGCCCTGCTGCTGAAGGGGGCGCTGCTGTTCTGGCTGTGGCACGCCTTCTTTTCCCATCCGCAAGCCCAACACATGCGGATGCCCACGGTGCAAGTCCAGCAGCACCTGCTGGCCGGCGCCCCGGCATCCATCCCCGCCTCCCCAACTCCAGAGATGAAAAATGACTCCGCTCGATGATGTCGTCAGCCTGTCGCGCCTGCAGTTCGCCGCCACGGCCATGTACCACTTCCTGTTCGTTCCCCTCACGCTGGGCCTGTCCTGGCTGCTGGTGATCATGGAATCCGTCTACGTCATGACGGGCAAGGAAATCTACAAGGACATGACCCGCTTCTGGGGCAAGCTGTTCGGCATTAACTTCGCCATGGGCGTGACCACCGGCATCACGCTGGAATTCCAGTTCGGCACCAACTGGGCCTATTACTCGCACTACGTGGGCGACATCTTCGGTACCCCGCTGGCCATCGAAGGCATGATGGCCTTCTTCCTGGAATCGACCTTCGTCGGCCTGTTCTTCTTCGGCTGGAGCAAGCTGAGCAAGGTGCAGCACCTGGGCGTGACCTTCCTGGTCGCGTTCGGCTCCAGCCTGTCGGCCCTGTGGATACTGATCGCCAACGGCTGGATGAACCATCCGGTGGGCGCCGAGTTCAATTACGAGACTATGCGCATGGAACTGGTCAGCATCGTCGACGTCATCTTCAATCCCGTGGCGCAGGTCAAGTTCGTGCACACGGTGGCGGCCGGCTATGTGACGGCCTCCATGTTCGTGCTGGGCATTTCCGCCTTCTACCTGCTCAAGGCGCGCGACATCCCGTTCGCACTGCGCTCGTTCGCCATTGCGGCCGGCTTCGGGCTGGCGTCCACCTTGTCCGTCATCGTGCTGGGCGACGAATCGGGCTACACGGCCGGCGAAGTAAACAAGGTCAAGCTGGCCGCCATCGAAGCGGAATGGAACACGGAGCCGGCCCCGGCCGGCATCACCGTCGTCGGCCTGCCCAACGACGCGGCCGAGCGCACGGACTACGCCGTCAAGATTCCGTATGTGCTGGGCCTGATCGCCACCCGTTCGGCCGACAAGCCAGTGATTGGCATCAAGGAACTCAAGCAGCAGCACGCGGTGCGCATCCGCAACGGCATGCGGGCCTATGCGGCCCTGACCCGGCTCAAGGGCGGCGACACCTCGCCCGCCGCCCGCGCCGCCTTCGACGCCGTCAAGGCCGACCTGGGCTACGGCCTGCTGCTCAAGAAATACACGCCCAACGTGATAGACGCCACAGAGGATCAGATCAAGCTGGCCGTCAACGACACCATCCCCAAGGTGGCCCCGCTGTTCTGGTCGTTCCGCGCCATGGTGGGGCTGGGCCTGCTGTTCCTGTTCATCTTCAGCTGTTCGTTCTACTTCCTGATCCGCAAGCGGCTGGCGGCCCAGCGCTGGTTGCTGCGGCTGGCCGTGTGCGCCATCCCCCTGCCCTGGCTGGCCGCCGAGCTGGGCTGGGTGGTGGCCGAGTACGGCCGCCAGCCGTGGACCATCGCCGGCATCTTGCCCACCCACCTGTCCGCCTCCACGCTGCAGGCGGGCAGCCTGTACTTCAGCCTGGCCGGCTTCATCGGCTTCTACACGCTGTTGCTGGTGATCGAGATGGGCTTGATGATCAAGTTCGCCCGGCTGGGGCCGAGCAGCCTGCACACGGGCCAGTACCACTGGGAACGCACCGATCGCGCGCCCGCACACTAAGGAGCGACCATGTTATTCGATTATGCAACCTACAAAATCATCTGGTGGTGCTTCGTCGGCGTGCTGCTGCTGGGCTTCGCGCTGACGGACGGCTTCGACTTCGGGGTCGGCATGGCGCTGCCCTTCCTGGGGCGCAACGACGGCGAGCGGCGCGTCATCATCAACACCATCGGCCCCACGTGGGAAGGCAACCAGACCTGGTTCATCGCCGCCGGCGGTACCGTGTTCGCCGCCTGGCCCCTGGTGTATGCGGCCGCCTTCTCCGGCTTCTACATCGCGCTCATGCTGTGTCTGTTCGCACTGTTCTTCCGGCCCGTGGGTTTCGACTACCGCAGCAAGCTGGCCGACCCGCGCTGGCGCAACGCGTGGGACTGGGGCCTGTTCACGGGCGGACTGGTGCCGCCGCTGATCTTCGGCGTGGCCTTCGGCAACCTGCTGCAGGGCGTGCCATTCCAGTACGACAGCACCATGCGCATGGAATACACGGGCAACTTCTTCCAGCTGCTCAACCCGTTCGGCCTGCTGGCCGGCGTGCTCAGCGTGGCCATGCTGGCCATGCACGGCGCCACCTTTTTGCAGCAAAAGACGGATGGCGTCATCGCGCGCCGCGCCCGTGTGCTGGCCATCGGTGCCGCCGCCGTGACCATGGCGCTGTTCGCCGCGGGCGGGCTGTGGGTGGCCCACGGCATCGCCGGCTACCGCATCACGGCCATGCCGGACGCGAACACGGCCTTCATGCCAGTGGCCAAGACGGTGGTGCAAGCCACGGGCGCCTGGCTGGACAACTACAGCCGCTGGCCCGCAACACGCGCCTTGCCCATCGCCGGCTTCTGCGGCGCGGCGCTCGTCATCGTGCTGAGCCTGCGGCGCCACACGGTGGCGGCCTTCCTGGCCAGCGGCCTGACGGTGGCGTCCATCATCCTGACGGCGGGCGCGGCCATGTTCCCCTTCGTGCTGCCGTCGTCGCTGGCGCCGGGCAGCAGCCTGACGGCCTGGGACGCCGTCGCCAGCCACAAGAGCCTGGCCGTGATGTTCTGGGTGGTGGTCATCATGCTGCCCATCGTGGTCAGCTACACGGGCTGGGTCTACCGCGTGGTGCGCGGCAAGGTCACGCTGGAACACATCCGCGACAACGAACACACGGCATACTGAAAGGACGACACTATGTGGTATTTCACCTGGATATTGGGCTTGGGGCTGGCGCTGTCGGCCGCCATCATCAACGTCATGTGGCTGGAGGCCAATTACGCCTTCGGCCAGCGCGACGAGGATACGACGCGCGCCAGCTTCGAGGGCGCGCGCGAGCGCGAGCTAAGGTAGTTCCAGCGTCAGGCCGCCCTGCAGCAGTGGCCGGACGAGAACCTGGTAGACGTCGAAATCAAAGTGCGGCGGAGCCTTGGCACGGCGCCGCCCCTTGCCGCGCGGCCCGAGGTAGCACCAGTGGTCAACCACGTGCACCTGCCGCACGCCATCGGATTCCTCGACGATGCCGACCGCGCCCGCGAACGGCCATGGGGCAATGTGGAGCGGCTCCAGCGCGGCCCGTATCCGCTCCCCGTGCGCCTCCCGGCTCTCGGCGCCGATGCAGACACCGGCGCAGCGCCCCAGTTGGCGGGCAAAGCAGGGCCGGCCCCGTGCCACTTTTTCCAGCCCCAGCACGGCGCAGCACAGGCAGGCACGGTCGGCTACATTACGCAGCGTTTCCATGGCGCTGGAGCGGCCGCCAAACAGGCCGTACAAGCCTTCCGTACGGGCGAAATCGACTTCGCTGGAAAACACTACCTGGGGCAGGTTGCCTTCCATGCGCAGCGCGCACATCTCGCGCAAGCCGCGCAGTTTCTGGTTATAGGGCGGCTGCCACTGCTTGATCAGTTGCGACTCGCGCAACAGCGCCCCGAGCTCGCCGCCCGTGCACTCATAATCGACGCGGCAACTTTGCTGCAGCATGCGCCCTTCCTCGGCCGTGCGCAGATGGCTCAGCACGCGCTGGCGGATGTTGACGCTCTTGCCCACGTATAGGGCGTCGCCATCGGCGTCGCGAAAAATGTAGATGCCAGGCTGGGACGGCAGCGCGTCCAGGCTGGCGCGGTCGATGTGGTCGGGATAACTGAACGGCAAGGTGGCGTCGCCGTGGATCAGGAGGCCGAGGGAATTGACGTGGGTACGCATGAGTAACGAACTATCGGACTGGCGGACTATCGGACTGGACGGCTGGCGAACTGGCGGCTGTCGGTCTGCCGGCTTTTCACCCTTCGGGCAGCTCGGCAATGGTATCCCCTGATGATACGGCGTTTTCGGCCGCTATGGTATATTGCCGCCTCCCCTGCCCGGCTCCCCATTGCCTTTCTGTTATGTCCGCCCTCAAGTACCTCAGCGCCTATTCCGAACAAACCCAGCAACAGGTCTCGCAGCTGGTCGCGCAAAATCGCCTGGGCGAAGTGCTGCTCAAGCGCTACCCCAAGGCGCACGACGTACGCACCGACAAGGCCTTGTACCAGTACGTGCAGGACTTGAAGACGGAACATCTGCGCAACGCTGAACCGATCAACAAGGTGGAATACGACAGCAAGATCCACGTCATCAACCATGCGCTGGGCCTGCATACGGCCATTTCGCGCGTGCAGGGCGGCAAGCTGAAGGCCAAGCATGAAATCCGCGTGGCCACCGTGTTCAAGGAAGTGCCGCTGGAATTTCTGCGCATGATCGCCGTCCATGAACTGGCCCACGTGAAGGAAAAGCAGCACGACAAGGCCTTCTACAAGCTGTGCACCTACATGGAACCGAACTACCACCAGTACGAGTTCGACCTGCGGCTGTACCTGACCCAGCTCGACACGGCCGGCCAGCGGCTGTGGCCATAGCGCGCCGCGGCGTCAGCCGCCGCCAGGCTGCAGCGCCACCTGGGCCCTGATCCGCTCCAGCTGGGCCGGCAGGCGGCCGATCAGCGCCGCGGCCTGGGCCAGACTGCCGTCCTTGCCCATCCCTTCCAGCGCCTGCCCCAGCGCCGCCAGTTCGCCAGCGCCGGCGGCGCTGGCCGACGACTTGACCTTGTGGCCCAGCAAGCCGATGGCGGCCAGGTCCCGCCGTTCCAGCGCCACCTGCAACTCGGTCACCGATTGCTGCAACGATCCCACGAATACGTCCACATAGCGCGCCAGGCGTTCCGGATTATCGACGCACAGCCGGCTCAATACCGACAGGTCCAGCGCACAGGGGCCGCCATCGCAAGGCGGCTTGCCCGCCGCCTGCTGCCGCCGGCCCGCCACGTCCGAGGCGCAACCGGCCCACTTGCGCACCGCGCCGTACAGCAGCTCGAAGTCGACGGGCTTGCTGATGACGTCGTTCATGCCGGCCGCCAGATACTGCTCCCGCTCCTCCTGGCGCGCATTGGCGGTCAGGGCGACGACCGGCAACGCGCACAACGCCGGATCGGCCCGGATACGCCGCACCGCCTCCAGCCCGTCCATCTCCGGCATCTGTATGTCCATCAGCACGCAATCGACGGTCTGCCGGCCCAGTATGGCAAGCGCCTCGACGCCGTTGTCGGCGATCAGCACCGTCGCGCCGGCGTCGGCCAGCATGTCATGGGCCACCTGTTGGTTGAGCGGGTTGTCTTCCGTGAGCAGGATACGGATGCCGGCCAGGCAACGCTGGCTGGCCATGACCGGCGTCTGGCCGGTCTCGAGCGGCGCGCGGCCGAACGCGAACTCGATCGCGCACCAGAAGGTGCTGCCCCGTCCCGGTGAGCTGGTCACGCCGACCGTGCCGCCCATCAGCGTCACCAGGCGCTTGCAGATGCTCAGGCCCAGCCCCGTGCCGCCAAACTGGCGCGTGGTGCTGGAGTCGGCCTGCTGGAACGCCTGGAACAACTTGTCCTGTTCCGCGCGCGCGATGCCGCAGCCATGGTCCTCCACTTCAAACCGGATCAGGCTGCCGCTAGCGCCGACCATCGTTTCCGTCGCGCGGATCACGATCTCGCCACTGGACGAGAACTTGACGGCATTGTTGGCAAAATTGAGCAGGACCTGGGTCAGCCGCAAAGGATCGCCGCGCAGGTAGCGGGGCAAGGCCGGATCCAGCTCCAGCCGCACCCGCAAGCTCTTTTCCAGCGCCCGGAACAGCACCTGGTCCAGCACGTTCTGCAGCAGGCGCTGCAGGTCGAAGTCCGTCACTTCCAGGTCCAGCTTGCCGGCATCGATCTTGGAGAAGTCCAGGATATCGTTGATGATGCCCAGCAGATGCTTGCTCGACAGCTGGATCTTTTCCAGGTAGTCGCGCTGGCGCGGCTGCAGCTCCGTCTTCAGCGTCAGGTACACCATGCCGAGGATGGCGTTCATGGGGGTCCGGATCTCGTGGCTCATATTGGCCAGGAAATCGCCCTTGGCCCGGTTCGACGATTCGGCCGCGTCCCTGGCCTGTTCCAGCTCGCGGGTGCGGGCCGCCACCCGCTCCTCCAGGTGTTCGTTGGCGTGGCGCAGCGCGTTTTCGATCCGGCGCCGGTGCACCAGGTAGCCCGACAGCAGCAACGTCACCGCCAGCATGGGCACCAGGTAGGGCAGCGTGTCGCGCCAGGTCACCTGGCGCGCCTCGTAGATACCGAACCATTTATCGTAGATGGCGTCGTAAGTGCCATCCAGCTTGGCGATCGACATGCCTTCGTTGAGCGTGGCCAGCAAGTCCGCATCGCCCTTTTGCACGGCGAAACCGAACTTCTGCGCGAAGCCGGCTTTGATGGGCAAGGCCTTGACGTTGCCGATCTTCAGCTGTTGCAAGGTCTGCAGGCCCACCAGTTTGCTGATCAACACGGCGTCGTGCTGGCCCGACGCGAGCAGGCGGAAACAGTCGGCGGCCGTGTCGGCCACCACCAGTTGCCGCCAGCCCTGGGCCACGGCGTAGTCGTGCGCCAGGTCCGCCTTCAGCACGATGACGGCCTTGCGGGCCAGATCCGCCTCGGCCCCGATGCCCGACTCGCCCTGGCGCACGAAGATGGCGCCGGCCACCGTCACGTGGGGCACGGTGAAGTCGGCAAAGCGGCGGCGCTGGTCGGACTGGGCCAGGTTGATCAGCACGTCGATCTTGCCGGCGCGAAATTCGTCGAGGATCTGATTGAAGGTCCCCACCCGCAATTGATAGTGCAACTGGCGCTCCCGCGCCACGGCCCGCCACAGCTCGACCGTGAAGCCGCCGGCCGTGGCACTGCTGGTACCGGTGGAAAACGGGGGGAAGTCCTCCTCGCTGCCCACCACCAGCACCCGGCCACCTGGCGCCGGCGGGCCCGCCGGCACGGGCGGCGCCGCCTGGCCGGCCAGCGCCCACAGCAGGCCGGCCAACAGCATCCATCTCAAGTTTCGCGGCATGGGTTCCCTCCTCTCGAGTCACATCGCCGGACTAGCCCGGACCGGCGACCGGCACGGCGCCCCGGCCGCCACCATGCATCAGGCTGTGCATATCGAACGCTTCCCTTACCTGGGCCCGCAGCAGCTGGTCATCCCACGGCTTGGTGAGGAAGCGGTACACGGCGCCCTGGTTGATGGCGTCGATCACGGCGCTGAGTTCCGTGTAGCCGGACAGGATGATGCGTATCGTGTCCGGATACAGCTGCTTGACCTGTTGCAGGAAGGCGGTGCCGGCCATGGTGGGCATGCGCTGGTCGCTGACGATCACCTGCACGTCATGGGTGGCCAGCAACTCGAAGGCCGTGCGCGCGCACGTGGTCTGCAAGATGTGGTAGCCATCCCGGCGCAGCAGCCGCGTGAGCGCGCTCAGCACGTTCGGTTCGTCGTCCAGCAGCAGCAGCGTGCGCTCGCGCCGCAGTTCGCCCGGCACGGCCGGCAGAGCGCCGGGGGCGTGCAGCAAGGCCGTCAGTTGCGGCGCCGCCAGCGGCGCGCTGAAATAATAACCTTGCACCGCGTCGCAGCCCAGCCCGGCCAGGAACTGCAACTGGCCCGCCGTTTCCACCCCCTCGGCCACCGTCTTCATCTTGAGCGACTGCGCCATCAGGACGATGGTGCGCGCGAGCGAGGCGTCGTCGGCGTCGGTGGTGACGTTGCGCACGAAGCTGCGGTCGATCTTGAGCACGTCGATGGGGAAGCGCCTCAGGTAGGCCAGGCTGGAATAGCCGGTGCCGAAATCGTCCAGCGTCAGCAGCACGCCCAGCGCCTTGATGTCGCGCAGGGCCGCCAGCATCGCGTCGCTGTCGCTCATCAGGACGCTCTCGGTCAGCTCCAGTTCCAGCTGGTTGGCGGCCAGGCCCGCGTCGGCCAGCACCTTGAGCAGCAGGCGGGCCACATGTTGTCCGGCGAACTGGTGGGCCGACAGGTTGACGGCCATCGACAGGTGCTCGAAGCCCATCGCGTGCCAGGCGCTGGCCTGGGCGCACGCCGTGCGCAGCACCCATTCGCCGATCGGCACGATCAGCCGCGTTTCCTCGGCCAGCGGGATGAAACTGTCGGGTGACACCATGCCATAGCCGGGCCGGTGCCAGCGCACCAGCGCTTCCACGCCCATGATCCTGCCGCCGCGCAGGTCCACCTTGGGCTGGTAGTACAGCTCGAACTGATGCAGTTCGACGGCCTCGCGCAGCGCGTGCTCGAGCTCGACCCGCTGCTCGACCCGCTGGCTCATCTCCAGCGCGTAGAAGCGGTAGCCGTTGCGGCCGGCCTCCTTGGCCGCGTACATGGCCACATCCGCGTTCTTGAGCAAGGCCTCGCTGTCGCCGCCGTCGGCCGGCGCCACCCCGATGCCGACGCTGGCCGACACCCGCAGCACGTGTTGGCCCAGCAGGAACGGTTCGGCAAACGCGTCGACCAGCTTTTGCGCCATGGCGCGTACGTCGCGCACCCCGGCCAGCCCCGGCAGCACCAGCACGAATTCGTCGCCGCCCAGGCGCGCCACCGTGTCGCTGGCGCGCACCACCGCCTGCAGGCGCCGCGCCACGGCCTGCAGCAAGCGGTCGCCCATGGCGTGGCCGTAACTGTCGTTGACGTATTTAAACCCGTCCAGGTCCAGGCACATCAAGCTCAGCGCCTGGCCATTGCGCGCGGCCAGCGCCAGCCCCTGGGTCAGGCGGTCGTTGAGCAGGTGGCGGTTGGGCAGCTCGGTCAGGGCGTCGAAATTGGCCAGGTAGGCGATGCGCTGCTCGGCCTGGCGGCGCTGGGTGATGTCCTGCACGGTGCCGCTCATGGCCACGGCCAGGCCGCCGGCGCCGAACAGGATGTCAGCCTTGCTATGGACGATGCGCTCGCAGCCGTCCGGCGACAGCAGCCGGTGTTCCAGGTCGTACGGTTCCCGGTCGGCCAGCGCGGCCCGCACCGCCAGCGCCACGCGCTGGCGGTCGTCCGGATGCACCAGCGGCAGGAAGGCTTGATAACCGGGCACGGGAACGGCGGCGCGGCCGCCGCAGAGATGATACATTTCCTCCGACCAGACGACGCGCCCCGTATCAAGTTGCCATTCCCAACTGCCCACGGCGGACAATCGCTGGGCATGGGCCATCTGGGCGTCGCTCTTGGCCACCGATTGCAGCAGGCTGGCCGCTTTCAGGAGGAAACGCAGGCGGTGTTGCAGCAGCACCCAGTTGATGGGCTTGCTGATGAAATCGGTGGCGCCCGCCTCGTAAGCCTGGTTGACGGCGTCCACGTCCTCCAGCGCCGTCAGCACGACGATGGGGCACAGGGCGCCTTCGGGCAGCTGACGGGCGCGGCGGCATACCTCGAAGCCGTCCATGTCGGGCATCATCACGTCGAGCAGGATCAGGTCCGGCGCCAGTTCGGCGATGGCGGCCAAGCCCGCGGCGCCGTCCGGCGCCTCGCGCACGTGCAGGCCCAGTTTTTCCAGGTGGTCGCGCGCCAGCAGGCGGATGAAGGGATCGTCATCGATGACCAGGGCCCGCGCCTGCGGGCGATCGCGGCGGGTGCGATCGCTGATACTTCCAGTTGTGGCTATATCCATGTCTGCACGGCGCCCCCGGGGTCTGTGGACGCGCGCCGGGAACGGCGCTGCCGCCCGTACGATCCCACGATGACATCAGTCTACACGCGAATCCAGCCCAAGGGCAGCGCCAGACGGCGGCGAATTGACGGCGCGTTGCAAACTGTGGCGTGGCCGCCCTGGCAATGCGGGCGGCCACACGTGCGGCCGCGCCGATGGCGGTTCAGACGGCAATGCCGGCCGCCGCGCAGGCGGCCGCCCTGATGGCAGTTCAGGCGCCCGGCGCGCGCAGACGGCGCAGCAGCGCCTGGGGATCGGCCTCGACCAGCATCAGCGCCGCATGCTGCGGCCGGATGAAACCCTGGCCGCTGGCATGGCCGATGAAGCCCATCAGGCTATCGTAGAAGCCGTCCACGTTGAGCAGGCCGACGGGCTTGGCATGGATGCCCAGCTGCGACCAGGTCAGCATTTCGAACAATTCCTCCAGCGTGCCCATGCCGCCGGGCATGGCGATGAAGCCGTCGGCCAGCTGGGCCATCATGGCCTTGCGCTCGTGCATGTCCTTGACGATGAACTGGCGCGTCAGGCCCGTGTGGCCCACTTCCCGCTCCACCAGGGCGGTGGGGATCACGCCCGTCACTTCGCCGCCCAGGCGCAGCACTTCGTCGGCGATGATGCCCATCAGGCCCACGTTGCCGCCGCCGTACACCAGTGCGATGTTCTCTTCCACCAGGGCGCGACCCAGCGCGCGGGCCGCCTCCGCGTAGCGGGGGCTGGCGCCGGCGTTGGCGCCGCAGTACACACAGATCGCTTTCGTCACAGCCATTTAATCCTCAAGTTCTGCCTTCGCCGCTTCCACGTCCAGCCGCTCCATCGCATCGCGCGCGTCGCAGCCGGCCGCCGCTTCATACAGGCCGACGGCTTCGTCCATCTTCTTTTTGCCGTCGAGCATGACCAAGGCGTTAGCATACTCGATGCGGGCGATGGCCGAGTCGGGATTGAGTTCCAGCGCCTTCTTGAAGTGCTTGTAGCCCTCTTCCTTCTTCACGCCGTAGGTCAGGCCGCCTATCATGGCGCCCACCTTGTCGATGATCTCGCTGTGGTAGGTGCCCAGCGCGATGTGGGCGTCCGCATGCTTGGGGGCCAGCTTGAGCGTCATGTCCAGGCTGTGCTTGACCTTGGCGCCCACGCCCTGGGCCAGCGCCTTGACGACGGAGATGCCCTGGGCGTAGCGGCCCAGCGCGTAGGCGTGCCAGTAGTAGCCGGCCGCGTTGTCGGGCTGCTCCTGCTGCTGGCGCTCGCAGCGCTCGGCCACTTCTTCGTAGGTGGCGATCTTTTTCTTCTCGCTCTTTTCCAGGTAGGTGGCGTACATGCAGGTGGCCTTGTGCGCCACCGAGTAACCGTCCACCCCCACGTCCAGCCCCAATTTGGCGGCCCGCTCGAAATCGCCGGCATGGAAGGCGATCCACGCCTCGACCAGGCGCGCGTCTTTCGGGAACGGTTCCGCATCGCCCACGTGCAGGCGGGGCCAGGCCTTTTTCAGGCTGGCCGCCGTGTACACATAAGCATCGTCCGGATGCGGGAATTTACTCCATGCCATAGCGATCTCCGTAAAAGTAACTCAGATTGTTATTTCAATTTTTTCAAGTATTCTTCGGACAGCTTCTGGAACAGCACGCTCGTTTCGTCGCGCAGATAAGGGCCGATCTGCGACAGCACCTGGTAGCAGCCGCGCGCCAGCGCGTCGGCCATCGATTGCTGTTCCGTGTACTTGCGCGGATTGCGCACGTATTCATACGACAACCAATAGGTCGCCACCACCACCATATTGGTGGCCATGGCGTCGATGGCGACGTCGCTCGCTTCCAGCGATTTTTCGCTGCGCAGGTCTTCGCACAGCTGCTTGGCGACCTTGATCTTGTGCGCCAGGATCTGCTTGAAATGCAGTTCCAGCTTGCGGTTGCGCGACAGCAGGTCGTTCAGGTCGCGGTAAAAGAAGCGGTAACGCCAGATCAATTCGAACATCAGGTGCAGATACAGCCACACGTCCTCGATATTGGAGCGGCGGCCGTCGGGCACGGTCAGGATGCGTTCGATTTCCGCTTCAAACTGCACGAATATCGAATTGACGATGTCGTCCTTGTTGCGGAAATGGTAGTACAGGTTACCGGGCGAGATATTCATCTCTTCCGCAATCACGGTGGTCGTGATATTCGGCTCGCCAAATTCGTTAAATAAGCGCAGGGATAATTCCAGGATGCGTTCGCGGGTGCGGCGGGGAGCTTTTTGTAGCATAGCAGGCGATCTCTCTTTATTCTCCTGCAAGCATAACACCGAAGCTGCTATTTTAGAAACTGCCGTGCGTTGGAAGGCCATGGGCTACTTTTAAATACCGTTCAAGGTCGTTGAGGACATTGTCAAGCCGGGTCAGGGCCTTGCGGGCCGGTTTCTGGCTGACCAGGGTCAGGCTGGTGTCGCTCAACACGGACAGTTTGAGCCGCATGCCGTGCCGGGCCAGCCTGGGCGCCAGCTGTTCGCGCTGCTCCCACAGCATCATGCGGGTGTTCTGATAGGCTTGCTCGCACATCCGGCGCCGGTTGTTGTAACTGAAAATATTGGTGAAGAACAGCTCGGCGTCGTCCTCGCTGGGCTGGAACAGCACGATGTCGACCTCCGGATGGCTGATCTGGTAGCTGGCCAGGCCCGTCTCCAGGCGCGAGTGCAGGATGGAACGCAGCGTCTGCGACAGCACATCGAGCAGGCCGCCGTTGGCCAGCTTGCGGGCGCCGGCCTGGAAGCGGGCGTTGTAGGGCACGATGGGGTTGACGCACAGCAGCAGATCGACACCCTCCTCCAGCGCGATCGAGGCGTGCATGGTCTTGCGCAGGGCACCGTCGACGAAATGGTGGCCATCCACTTCCACCGGCGGGAACAGGCCGGGCACGGCCGAGCTGGCCTGCACGGCCACGGAAATGGGCGTGCTGTCCCAGCCGGGCGTGCCGAAGCGCACGGCCTTGCCCGTGTCGAGGTCGGTGGCGACGATGACCAGCTTGTGGGCCAGCTTGCGGAAATCGTTGCTGCGTCCGGCCTGGGAGAACGTGGCGGCCAGGAAGTCGCCGATGGCGTCGCCCGAGAAGAAGCCGGCCGGCAGCAATTCCTTCATGCGCTCGAACGACGAGGCCAGCGTGCCGCGGTGGCGCACGTAATGGAACAGGCCGCCGGCCAGCAAGCCCGGCGCGGCGCTCAGGCGCTTGCCGAACTCCTTCAGGGCCGGGCGCAGCAACGTTTCCGGCTTGAACAGGATGGCGCCGTCGACCGCCTCCACATCGCTTTCGATGAACAGCCGGCACATCTGGTGCGGCGTGACGCCATTGGCCAGCCCGGCGGCGATGATGCCGCCCGCGCTGACGCCCACGTAGATTTTCGCATCGTTCAAGTCCAGTCCCTCGACCGCCTCGGCCAGCGCGGCCAGGGCGCCGATCTCGTACACGGCGGCCAGCGGGCCACCGCCCGCCAATGCCAGCCCGATACGAGGTGGGGGCGGTGCGCTGCGGGATGCCCGGCGCGGTGCGGCACGGCGGGCGGACTTGCTGGGTGATGCGGCAATCTTGGGCATGGCAGTACTACGATTCTTCAGGTGTTACCGGCAATACGTGCAGGTGGCGCGTTTCCATGCCACAACAGTGAGGACGATACTGGACAAAAAAAAGGCCTGCGCACTGCACAAGCCCGGGTATTTCTACGTTCACGTTCCCCCCGGACCCGGCCCGTGCACAGGCCGGGGTGAGGACCGAGGGGAATCGGTACCGCGCCCGCTTGCTCAGGCAGCGGGCGTGTCGGCGGCAACCGCGTTGACGGCGGCGGCTGGCTTGGCGGCTGGCTTCTTGGCGTCGGCGGCGGCTTTCACCGAAGCGGCGGTCGGGAAGCTGATGGCGGCCTTGGCAGCAGGCTTGGCCTTGGCGGCTGGCTTGGCGGCCTTGGCTGCGGCGGGCTTGGCGGCAGCTTTCGGTGCAGCTTTGGCAGCGGCCTTGGGGGCAGCTTTGGCGGCCTTGGGAGCGGCTTTGGCGGCTGGCTTGGCAGCGGCCTTGGCGGCCGGCTTGGCTGCAGCGACGGCCTTGGCGGCGGTTTTCTTGGCAGCGGCCGCTTTCGGCTCGGCCTTGGCGGCCGGCAGCTTCTTGCCCGTCAGCTGTTCGACGGCCTTGCTCAACTGTTCCACACGCTTGCTCAGGGTCTGCACGTCCTTGTGGGTAGGCACGCCGATCGAGCTCAGGGCGCGGGCCACGCGCTCTTCGAACACTTGCTCCAGCTTGTCCCAGGAACCGGCCGCCTGCTTGCCTACGCCATCGGCCAGGCCGCTGACGGTGTCGCGCACATCCGATACTTTTTCTTCGGCCAGGCTGCGGGTGCGTTTCTGCAGTTCCGTGCCTTCCTTGACCAGCTTGGCAAACACACGGCCGCCTTCTTCCTGCGCCTTGGCAAAGGCGCCCAGGCCGGCCTGCCAGATCTGCTGGGCCGAATTGCGCACGGCATTGGCCAGCTGTTTATCGTCGTCTTTTGCCAGAGTCTTCAGTTTCTTTACCATAGTGAACTCCCGTGTGATTTTTCATTGATTCGGATTTACATAATTTCATTTTAGACAGCAAAAGTAGAGACGTGATTCTAATGCGATAGAGCCGCCGTTCTAATGTGTCTCACCCTGAAAACACAGCACTTGCCAATCATAGGCGGGCCTGTAATGATGCGGCAGCGGATTACCAAAAACACAAAAGGAGGAAGCAGATGCAGTATTTTGTTACTGGGGCAACTGGATTCATCGGTAAACGGTTGGTAAAGAAACTGCTGGCACGCAAAGGCAGCGTCGTCTATTTCCTGATGCGGGAAAGCAGCCGCGACAAGCTGCCTGCCCTGCTCGAATATTGGGGCACAACCAAGACCCGTGCCATTCCAGTATATGGTGATCTGCGCAAACCCAAGCTGGGCATTTCCAAGGATGAAATCAAGAACCTGACGAAAAACATCGATCATTTCTATCATCTGGCGGCCATTTATGACATGGCGGCCGATCCCGACGAGGAAATGGCCACCAACATCGGCGGCACCCGCAACACGGTCGAGTTCGCCAACGCAATCCAGGCCGGCATTTTCCACCACGTCAGCTCCATCGCGGCGGCCGGCATGTTCGAAGGCATCTTCCGCGAGGACATGTTCGACGAAGCCGAAGGGCTGGATCACCCCTATTTCGCCTCCAAGCACGAATCGGAAAAAATCGTGCGCCAGGAAAGCAAGATCGCGTGGCGCGTGTACCGCCCCGGCATGGTGGTGGGCGACTCCAGAACGGGCGAGATGGACAAGATCGACGGCCCCTATTACTTCTTCAAGCTGATCCAGCGCATCCGCCAGGTGCTGCCGCCGTGGATGCCCACCATCGGCCTGGAAGGCGGGCGCATCAACATCGTCCCGGTCGATTATGTCGTCAACGCGATGGACCACATCTCGCACCTGCCCAAGCTGGACGGGTGCGCCTTCCACCTGACCGATCCCGACCCGATGCGGGTGGGCGAAGTGCTCAACACCTTCTGCCGCGCGGCCCATGCGCCAACCATGAGCCTGCGCATCAACGCGGCCCTGTTCGGCTTCATTCCCAAGTCCATCCGCAAGGGCGTGTTCGCCCTATCGCCCGTGCGCCGCCTGCGCGACGCCATCATGAAGGACCTGGGCTTGCCGGACGACCTGATGCGCTTCGTCAACTACCCGACACGCTTCGACAACCGCGAAGCGGCCGCCGCCCTCAAGGGCAGCGGCATCAGCTGCCCGCCGCTCGACAGCTACGCGGCGCCGATCTGGGACTACTGGGAACGCAACCTCGATCCGGCCCTGAAGATCGACCACACGCTGCGCGGCCAGGTGGCCGGCAAGGTCGTGCTGGTGACGGGCGGCTCGTCGGGCATCGGCCTGGCCGCCGCCCACAAGCTGGCCGAAGCGGGCGCCATCACCATCATCTGCGGGCGCGACCTGGACAAGCTGGACGCCGCCAAGGCCGAAGTGGAAGCGCGCGGCCATGCACTGGTCACCTACCAGGCCGACGTGGCCGACATGGCCGACTGCGACCGCTTCGTCCAGCTGCTGATCGAGAACCATGGCGGCGTCGATGTGCTGGTCAACAACGCCGGCCGGTCCATCCGGCGCGCGATCGAGTCGAGCTATGACCGCTTCCACGATTTCGAGCGCACCATGCAGCTGAACTACTTCGGCTGCCTGCGCCTGACCATGGGCCTGCTGCCGTCGATGATCGCCAAGAAACGGGGCCACATCATCAACATTTCCTCGATCGGCGTGCTGACCAATGCGCCGCGTTTCTCGGCCTATGTGGCGTCGAAGGCGGCGCTGGAAGCGTGGACCCGCTGCGCCTCGTCCGAACTGTCGGACGTGGGCATCAAGTTCACCACCATCAACATGCCGCTGGTGCGCACGCCGATGATCGCGCCGACCAAGATCTACCAGAACGTGCCCACCCTGTCGCCGGACGAAGCGGCCGACATGGTGAGCCAGGCCATCGTCTACAAGCCGGTGCGCATCGCGACCCGGGTCGGCATCTTCGGCCAGGTGCTGCACGCGCTGATGCCGCGCGTGGCGCAGATCGTGCTCAACACGACCTTCCGCATGTTCCCCGATTCCGACGCGGCCAAGGGCGGCGACGGCAAAAAGGCGCCACAGCTGACGTCCGAGCAGATCGCCATGCAGCAACTGCTGCGCGGGGTGCATTTCTGATCCTGCCCATGTGAGCAGACAAGCGCCGGCGCCAGTGATGGGCCAGCGCTTTTTTGTTTGCGCGATATTGACCTGCACCGACAGCGGGCCGGATACTCAGTACTATTATCGCCACATGAACAGCAAGCACCATAAAACGTTGGAAGCCGTCTGGTCCGATCCAGTTAACGGCAACATCGAATGGGCCCGCATTGAGTCCCTGTTGAGTGCGCTTGGCTGTCATATACTTGAGGGGAAAGGTTCCTCTGTGACATTTGAATGGCAGGGACGCCGAGCAACCTTCCATCGACCGCACCCAGGCAAGGAAGCGTTGCGTTATCGGATTCTGGCGGTGCGCGAACTGCTGACAAGAATGGGGATCAAGCCATGAAAAACACGATGACTTACCGCGGCTACACCGCGAGCATGAGCTTCGATCCAGAAGACAAGATCATCGTCGGCCGCGTCAACGATGTGGATGACATCATCACGTTTCACGGCGTATCGGTGATTGAATTTGAAGCCAATTTCCATCAAATCGTCGACGATTACATCGCCGCCTGCCAGGCGTTGGGTGGCGTTCCTGAAACTCCGGCTAGCGGCAAGCTCGTGCTGCCGTGATACTGGCGGCGGTCGCAACCAATACCAATTCCCGGCTGCCGCCAGCCACATGAAGGCGAGCCCGCATAGCTTGTGCCGGCTCCCCTTCCCTCGCCCTACAAGCTGGCGCGCAGCTCGATGCCGATACGGCGCGGCTCGGACACGGTCGCGAACGGCGTGCCCATGATGCCGGCCGAGGTGTTGTCGATCCGGTTCACGTAGCGCTTGTCGAACACATTGTTGACGAACAGCGCCACGCCCCAGCTGCCGCTGTCCGCCTCCCAACCCAGCCGCAAATCGCTGTGCTGGCGCGCCGCGCCCACCGTGAAGGCCGGCGTGCGCAGGCAGGCGCCCTGCAGCGCGTCCGCATTGCAGCGGGTGGCGCCCGTGTAGGCATGCTGCACGCTCAGGTTGAGTGTGCCGCCCATCGCATCGCGCCACGTGTAATCGACGCCGCCGGCCGCCGACCACAATGGCGCGCCCACCGGCTGGTCGCTCAGGTCCACGCCGTCTCCAGTGACGAAATGCTGGTACTTCTGGTTGATGTACTCGGACGAGAAAGTCAGCCGCAGATCGCGCGTGGCCTGCCAGCGCGCTTCGGCATCGAGGCCGGTGGCGACCTGGTTGCTGCTGCTGACCTGGTAGCTGGGGATGGCGGACCCCGTGTTGCCGATCAGGCTAAGCGACTGCAGGTTGGAGAACTTGTAGTGGAACAGCGAGGCATTGACCAGCAGATGCTGCTCGCGGAAATAGCTCTTCACGCCCGCCTCGTAATTCCAGATCGTCTCCGGTTCGTATTTTCCCGCCACGGCCAGCGCATTGAAGCCGCCCGCCTGGTAGCCCTTGGTGACGGAACCGTACACCATCACGGCCGGCGTCAGCTTGTAGTCCAGCACCGCGCGCGGGCTGACGTCGGTCCAGCCCTTGTGGGCGCTGATGGCCGAGTTGGCGGCCGCCGGGTTGTTGAATTCAATGTTCTGCGTCAGCGCCCCCATCACCTGCTGCAACTGCTCCGGCGTCAGCGCGCCTGCCTGCACCAGGCCGGGGAAGAAGCCTTGCTGGTCCAAGGCCGCCAGCGTGGCGTCGAGCCCCGGCGCGCTGCGGTTCGGGCTGTACCACGAGAAGCGCTTGTCGTCGTGCGTCAGGCGCACACCGGCCGTCAGGTTCAGGCGGGGCGCCACGTGCCAGATGGTGTCGGCAAACAGCGCGTAGGCCTTGGACTGGCTGCGGTTGATCATGCTCTCCTGCCAGCCGTGGCCGAAGAACCTGGCCGGAATGCCGAACTGCTGCGCCGCCCCGTCCAGCAGCGTGTAGACGGGCATGCCGGCCAGGTTGCCGAACACGGTGTCGAGCGTGTCGGTGTTCATGGCGATCTGGCTGGTCTGGTGCGCGTTCTCGTAGAACAGGCTGGCGCCGCCCACCCAGTCCACCAGCGCCGTCTTGCCGGACAATTTGAATTCCTGCTGCCAGCTGCCGTTGCTCTCGTAGTTGATGGTGTCCAGATGGGTGTAAATGCGGTTGGTGCCGTCGCTGTCCTCCAGGTTGCGCGACTTGAAGTGGCGGTAGGCCGTGGTGGAATTGAAGGTGCCCCAGCCGAACGGACGCTCGATGCGCAGGGTGACGCCATCGAAGTCGCGCGCCTCCGCATTGGCGTTGGCGTCGTTGTAGACGGGCGCCGTGCGCGGGTCCAGATACGTTTGCGAATTGACCGGCACCGTGGGCACGCCGGGCGCCGCCGGCAAGGCCACCAGGCCGAAGGCCGGCCGCGCCTTCTGGTCCAGCTTTTCATGTTCCCACGACAGCAGCACCTTGGTCTGCTCCGGCGCGTTCCAGCGCAGCGTGGTGCGCAGGCCCCAGTCGCTGGTGCCGTTCAGGCGTTCGCCGGTGGCGGCGTCGCGCAGCCAGCCCTTGCTGTACTGGTCGACCACCGTCATGCGCAGCGCCAGCGTGTCGTTCAGCGGCACGTTGAGCATGCCGTCCAGGTAGGCCAGGCCGTGGTTGCCGGCCCGCAGATGCACCTCGCCCGCGCGCTCCTGCGACGGCTCGCGCGTGATGACGGAAATGGCGCCGCCCGCGCTGTTGCGGCCGAACAGCGTGCCCTGCGGCCCTTTCAGCACTTCGACCCGCTGCGTGTCGTTGAAGTTCATCAGCGCGCCGCCCGTCTTGCCCGTGTAGACGCCGTCCACATACACGCCCACCGGCGAATCGGTGCCGATGCCGAAGTCGCTGGTGCCGATGCCGCGCATCGCATACTTGGGCTGCGTGGGCTGCTCCGCATCCACGGCCAGGCCGGGAATATAGCCGTTCATGGCCGACAGGTTGGGCGCGGCCAGCTTGCCGATCTGGTCGGAGCTGATCAGCTGCATGGCGATCGGCACGGCTTGCGCTGCCTGGGTACGGCTTTGCGCCGTGATGGTAACGATGCCGATGGCGGCATCCTCGCCCTGCCCGGCCTGGGCGACCGGCTGCGCGCCGGAAGGTTCGGCAGCCGCCGCCGGCTCCAGCAAGGCGCCGGCGGCAAACGCGCCGCCCAGCAAGGCGCGCCAGATGGCCAGCGCCAGCGGGCGCGCCCGCGCGGCGGACGAGGGGGAACGGGCTGCGGCCCACGGGTTTCGATTCTGCATGCTCTGGTCTCCGTTGTTGTTATTGCTGCTCTTGATCGATGGCGGATGATGAATCTTCATTCGTTTGCTACAGCCCCGCGCTCAGCACCGGCCAGCGCGCGGCCACCTGGTCGCCGCGCAGGGCCAGCAGGTCGCCGAACTGCAACAGCACGGCCTCGCTCTGGAACGGCCGCAGGAACACGAAATCGTCCACCTCCAGCGCCACCCTGGCCGAACCGTTCAGACCCTGCTGGTTCGAGCTGACGTAGGCGAAATGGGGATGGAGGCCAGGCGGCGCCTCCGGCTCGGCCAGCCAGTTGCCGCTGTAGATGAAGTACATCTGCGCCAGGTTCGGGTTCCACCCTTCCAGCAGCGGCGCGGTCCACTCGAGCGACGGCAGCCGGGTGTGCGCCAGCCGCTTGAGCACGGGCGTGGCGATGAAGGCGGACGGCTCGAATTCGGCCAGCAACGGCAAGTCGTAGTGGCTGGGCTTCATCAGGCAGGTGCCGGCCGAAATATCGTTCAGCAGCGCGTCGCCTTCGTAGCGGCGGAAGGTGGGGCTGCCGGCGCCGTTCAGGCACAACGGCCTGGCCGCCATGGCAGGCTGGGTGGCCTTGAGCACGTCGAGGCAGGCCTGGTAGCGCGCCCGCACCTTGGGGAACTCGCGCTCGGCCAGGAAATCCGGCAGTCCCATCAAATGGGCGTCATAGCCCATGAAGCCGGCGAACTCCACGTGCCGCGGGTCGGCGGCGATCACGGCCAGCGCCCTGGCCAGCGCCGCGTGGTCATCAAAACCGCCCCGGTGCAGCCCCACGTCCAGTTCGAAGTTGATGCGCATCTTCACGCCCAGCTCGCGCGCCAGTTGCTGGTACTGCGCCAGCCGCGCCTCCGTGTCGACCAGCCATTGCAGCTGGCGTTCGGGCCGGAACGGGCCTTGCAGGTCGGCGTAGAAGTGGCGCACCGCATCGGTCGGCATCGGCTTGCCCAGCAGGATATCGGCATCGGGCCGCATGGCCGCCAGCGCGCTCAGGAACGGCCGGTGGAACACCATGAAGGCATTGGTGCCGGCCGCCTTGGCCACGTAATCAATCAGCCCCGGACTGGGTATCGACTTGACGACGATGCGGTAAGTCTTGGCCGGCGCCACGGCGGCCGACTTGCGCACGCGGGCGATGTTGCGATCCAGCCGGTCCAGATCGATCACCAGTACCGGGCGGTCGATGCGCTGCGCGCGCAGCGTGCGGTTCATGGCGGCGAAATAGGCCGGGTACGGGCCGCCCTCATCATGCGGCCTGGCGATGGCGGCGGCGGCCACGGCGGCGGCGCCACCGGCCGCCAGGAAGGTGCGACGTGTGACCATGTCAGGCTCCGAAGATGTGTTTCAGGTGCGGGTTCAGCATGCGGCCTTGCGGATCGAGGCTGCGCCGCACTTCGTGGAAGTCCTTCCAGTGACGCGGATAGAGCGCCGCCAGCCGGGAAGCATCGAGCGTGTGGATCTTGCCCCAGTGCGGACGGCCGCCGTACTTCCAGAAGATCGGTTCGATCTCGGCGAAATAGGCGCGGTGGTCGGTGTCGCCGTACTGGTGCACGGAGATCGAACAGCCGTCGCGCCCCTCGAACATGGAGAGCCAGATGTCGTCCGCCTTGACGTAGCGGTATTCGAGCGGGAAGGCGATCGGCAGGCGCCGCTCGCGGATGGTGCGCAGGATCTCGCGCACGCAGGCCGGGCCGGCGTCGGCCGGCACCGTGTACTCCATCTCGCGAAAGCGCACCACGCGCACGTGCGGGAACACGTCGTATGACTGGCCCACGCGCACCTGGGCGCCCTCGCCCGCCATGAAGGTGGTCAGCAGCTTGTCGTAGGCCACCTCGCCCATGCCCGGCATCCAGCCCACGGCCTGCCACAGCGTGCGCAGCGACTTGACGGCCTGCGGATCGTCCTCCCCGGCCGGCGTATCGTGCGGCTCCGCTTCGTCGGTGGCGATGGTCACGCACAGCGAAGAATGGGGCAGCGGCATGAATTCGAAATTGCGGTGCATGGCGCAGCGCCTGGCGATTTCGGCCAGCACGTCCTCGGTGGTCTCGATCCTGGTCGTCTCCACCAGCCGGAACGGCGCCACATTCTGCAACGTCATGCGCGAGACGATGCCCAGCGCGCCGACGGAGGTGCGGGCCGCGTGGAACACTGCCGCGTTGCGTTCGGCCGAACATTCGAGCAGCTGGCCCGATGGCGTGGCCAGCGTCAGGCCCGTCACGCACGAGGACATGGAGCCGAAGCGCTGCCCCGTGCCATGCACGGAATTGACGATGGCGCCGCCCATGGCCGGATAGTCCATGTCCGGCATGTTCGGCACCGCCTGGCCTACACCGTGCAGCACGGGGCCCAGCGCATGCATGCGGGTGCCGGCCCAGATTTCCGCCTGCAGCCTGGCCGTATCGTGCGCCACCAGCCCGCTCAGCAGATCGGTGGCGACCAGCGTGCCGTCCGTCGGCACCACGGCGCTGAAGGAATGGCTGGCGCCGACGGCGCGCACCACGCCCCTGGCGCGGGCCAGCACGTCGACCAGTTCCGCCTCGCTGGCGGGCGCGGCGCGCCAGGCCGGCGTGCAGCTCTGGTTGCCGGACCAGTTCATCCACGGCATGGGCTGGCCGGGCACGAAATCGACCGGACTTTGCGGCACGGCGTCGCTGCGGCCGCAGCCGGCCAGCAGGCCCGCCGCTGCCGCGCCCGCGCCGGCGGCCGCCTGCAGGAAGGTGCGGCGCCTCATTTCGCCGCTCCCTGGGTCGCCGCCGCGCCGCCGGCATCAGCGGCAGCGGCAGGCGCGGGCAGCCTGGCCATGAAACGAATCAGGGCACGGAAATCAGCCTCGGTGCAGGCGCTGCAATAGCCCAGCGGCGGCATGCCGCCCATCCCCTGCACAGCGTTGACCAGCATCGCCGGCTCACCTTTGGCCGCGTATGGCTTCCACGCTTGCGCATCGCCCGCCTGCGGCGCGCCCACGCCCGCACGCGCATGGCATTGCAGGCAGTTGTAGGCCAGCAGCTGGGACTGGCGGGCGGTCAGCTCCGCCGCGCCGGCCTGACCCCACAGACAGCCCAGCAGCGCGGCCAGCGCGGCCAGCGCAGGCAGTGCAGACAGTGCCATGGCCGGCCTGGATGAGTTTCGGTTCTGCATCGATGCTCCGGTATCGAAAAAACGCTTAAATTGGACAGTCGTCCAATATTCACATTGTTCAAAACCAGTGTCAATCGAAGTGTTGTTAAATTAACTCAGGCCGGTGGAATCAGACCGGCGCGCCGGGCGGCGTGGCGTCCCGGGCCATCAGCAGGCCCAACAGCAGGCGGAACAGCGGCAACTTGATGTCGGCCACGGCGCTCGCCTCGCCGGTGGACACCTGGGTGAACTCGAGCTGGCGGATGGTGGCCAGCAGCACGGCGCTGTCCACTTCCGGCGCGCGGCTGCCCAGTTGGGCGAATACGCGGGCGGCCAGCTGCACCAGGCCCTTGCTGTGCTGGTCCACCTTGTGGCGCAAGGCCGGCGACAGGTTCCAGGCAAACAGGAAGCTGCACTCCACGGCCAGGTCGGTGCGGTGTTCGCGTACGCCGGCGTGGATGTAGGCGGCCAGCCTATCGGCCATCGCTTCGGCGGTGGCCGTCATGGCCGCCCTGGACGACTGGGCGGGCAGCTGCCGCATTTGCTGGTCGACCTGGGCCACCAGGGCCGTGCGGCGCTGCTCCGTGTGGGCGTGATAGGTATCGAACGCCGCCTCCAGCAACTCTTCCAGCGAGCCGAAGTGGTAGCTGGTGAGCGACAGCCGCACCTCGGCCCGGGCCGCGATGGCGCGGTGGCTCACGCCCGACAGGCCGTGGGCGGCGATGATTTCCAGCGTGGCGCGCAGGATTTGCTCGCGCGTGCGCTCGCCGCGGTCGGACGTACCGCCCGGGCGGCCGACCCGCGCGCGCGATGGCGGCGCCGGCGCGGGCGCGGGCGTTGCTTGCAAATTGGCGGTGGCGGCTTTCTTCATCGTCGGGTCAGGTGCGGTGCGGTACGGTGCGGCGGCTGGCTACGGCCCGCCAGTATAAGCGAACGGCCGGCGATGGCCAGTGCGGCTTGCCATCTTCCGGTCAGCGTACGCCTATGTTACAGTGCGACGGCAACGATGCTAAAAATACAAAGCTCAATCTTGATTAACCGCGGTATCCGTTACCGCCACACGGGGGAGGTGGTCGATGCAATCCGTTGAAATGCGCATGCTGGTGGACCGCTACATCGACGCTTACAACCGCAAGGACGTCGCCGCCATGCTGCTCACCGTGAGCCCGGATGTCGCGTTCCAGAACATCGCCGGCGGCACCGTCAACGCCAGCACCAGCGGACGGACGCAACTGGCGGCGCTGGCCGAGCAGTCGCTGCCCCTGTTCGCCGAGCGGCACCAGGAAATTCTCTCGTTCGACATCCATGACGGCGGCGCCGTCGCCGCCATCCGTTTCCGCGCCGTGGTGGCCCGCGACCTGCCCAACGGCCTCAAACAAGGCCAGGAAGTGGTCATGGCGGGCCGCTCGGAGTTTGCCTTCCGCGATGGCGCGATCTGCAAAATCACCGATATCTGCTGAGCGCCATCTTCCCACCTGAAAGTTCACCGTCCCATGCAATCCTATCTCGCCGTCAGCCAGTACATCGATTTCGACCATCCCGAGGTGGCCGCCAAGGCCGCCGCGCTGGCGGCAGGCGCCGCCGCGCCGCTGGAGGTGGCGCGGCGCTGCTTCGAATTTGTCCGCGACGAGATCCGCCACAGCGTGGACTACCAGCTCAACCCCGTCACCTGCAAGGCGTCGGACGTCTTGCGCCACCAGACCGGCTACTGCTACGCCAAGAGCCACCTGCTGGCCGCCCTGTTGCGCGCCAATGGCATTCCGGCCGGCCTGTGCTACCAGCGGCTGTCCGTCGGCACCGCAGGCGCGCCCTACTGCCTGCATGGCTTGAACGCGGTCCACCTGCCAGAGTTCGGCTGGTACCGCATCGACGCGCGCGGCAACAAGCCTGGCGTGGCTGCCACATTCTCGCCGCCCACGGAAGCGCTGGCCTTTCCCGTGCGCGCGCCCATGGAGCGCGACCTGCCGGAAATCTGGGCCGAGCCGCTGCCCGTCGTCGTGCGCGCGCTCGAGGCCTACCCGACCTACGAGCAGGTGCTGGCCAATCTGCCCGATATTCAACTGGTCGGCTGATCGCCCCGGATCGCCGGAACGACGCCCCGCCGCCACCAAGCAGGCCGGCGCATAGCAGGTCTGATGGGGCGTCATGCGGGACCGGCCCGCAAGGCACGCCCCGGTGCCACTCCATGCCCAGCCACCATCGCCGCGCCCATGTTGCGCGCACCACCGTCGTGCCGTTGCATTGTGGTCCATGCCACAACAATTAAACTTGCGCCAACAAATGTACTTCTGCAATACTTATCAGCCTGGCAGCGTCCGCACGGCATCACCGCACGACCCTCCCTAACCCTGAAGAAAAGTACCATCCATGACTATCTCCAAGCGTCTTATCCTGACTCTGTCGGCGGCCCTGCTGGCCCTGATCTTTGTAGGCGCCAATGGACTGTGGCAGCTGTCTGCCGCGCAACAACGCCTGAACCTGGTCCAGGCCCGCCTGATCCCCAGCATCGAAGGCTTGAACAACGCCAAGGGCGCGCTGGCCGACAGCCGCCTGGCCGGCTACCGCCTGTCCGTGTTCTCCAACCTGGATGACAAGTCCGCCCTGGACAAGGCCTACACCGAGGCCCACGCCAAGTTCGACGAGGTGATCGCCAGCTACGAAAAAGAACACCTCTACGACGACGCCGACCGCAAGCTGCTGGAAGCGGACAAGGCCAACATGGCCGCCTACCGCCAGGCCCTGGTGCCGTTCCTGGCCGCCTCGCACGCGGGCGACATGGACGGCGTACGCGCCACGCTGCTGGCCGGCACCCCGCTGGCCCTGTCGGCGGCCGGCGTCAAGAAGGGCCTGGACGAACACATCGCCTTCAACAAGAAACTGATCGAGGACGTGCGCAGCAGCAGCGACGCCGCCTACAGCGCCGCCGTGCGCCTGCTGGTGAGCGTGACGGCCGCCGGCCTGCTGGTGACGGCCATCCTGGCCGTGCAGCTGTACCGCATCATCCACGCCAGCCTGGGCAACATTCGCGGCACGCTGGAACAGGTCAGCCAGTCGCTCGACCTGACGCACCAGGTGAAGATCGAGCGCATGGACGAAATCGGCCATACGGCGCACGCCTTCAACCAGCTGCTGCGCCAGATCGCCGGCGTGGTGGGCACGGCCCGCAGCTCGGCCGACGCGGTGCAGCTGGCCTCGCAGCAGATCGCCGAAGGCACGGCCGACCTGGCCTCGCGCACGGCCCAGCAGGCGGCGGCGCTGGAAGAGACGGCCTCCTGCATGGACCAGTTGCGCTCGACCGTGGGCCAGAACGCCGACAACGCGCGCCAGGCCAACCAGCTGGCCCGCTCGGCATCCCAGGTGGCGGCCGACGGCGGCGGCGTGGTGGACCAGGTGATCAGCACCATGGGTTCCATCAATGAATCGTCGCGCAAGATCGTCGACATCATCAGCGTGATCGACGGCATCGCGTTCCAGACCAACATCCTGGCCTTGAACGCGGCCGTGGAAGCGGCCCGCGCCGGCGAACAGGGCCGCGGCTTTGCCGTGGTGGCCGGCGAAGTGCGCAGCCTGGCCCAGCGTTCGGCGGCGGCCGCCAAGGAAATCAAGGTGCTGATCGACGACTCGGTGGAAAAGGTGGACAGCGGCACCCGCCTGGTCGAACAGGCCGGCACCACCATGGGCCAGGTGGTGACGAGCGTGCAGCAGGTGTCGGACATCGTGGCCGAAATCAGCTCGGCCACGGCGGAGCAGAATGCCGGCATCGCCCAGGTGCATGAGGCAGTGGCGCAGATGGACCAGGGCACGCAGCAGAACGCGGCGCTGGTGGAACAGACGGCGGCTGCGTCGCAGAACATGCAGGACCAGGCCAGCGACCTGGCCCAGGCCGTCAGCGCCTTCACCATCGACACCGCCCAGCGCACCGCGGCCGCACCGCGCCGCGCCGCCGTGCCGGTGCCGGCCCCGGCCCCGGCCCCGGCGCCAGTCCCCGCAACCCGCGCGGCGGCCCGCCCATCGGCCAAAACCGCGGCGGCGGCGAGCGAGTGGGAAGAGTTCTAGGCGCCGCTCAGCCGCTGATCACGGCACTGGGCCCGTGCAGCTGGGCGTGCAGGCGGAAGCCTTCACGGATGTTCTCGCGCAGCACGGCGCCCTTCCACGGCTTGGTGTAGAAGCGGTCGATGGCGCCGTGGTTGATGGCGGCCATGATGGGCGTCAGGTCCGCATAGGCCGACAGCATGATGCGGAACGTGTCCGGCGCCAGGTTCTTGACCCGCTCCATGAATTCCGTCCCGCTCATCAGCGGCATGCACTGGTCGCACAGGATCACCTGCACCCGGTGCCGCGCCAGCACGTCGAAGCCCTCGGCCGCCGTCTGCGCCGTCAGGATGCGGTAGCCATCCTGGGCCAGGAAGTCCGTCAGCACGTCCAGCATGAACGCGTCGTCGTCCACGATGAGCAGGGTCTGTTGCTCGAGCACCGTCTCGTCGGCCGGCGTCTGCAGGGATTTTCCTTCGCTTAGCATTTGCTCGAACTCCTCTTCCGGCAGGGGACGGCTGAAATAGTAACCCTGCATTTCATCACAGCCGTGGCGGCGCAGATAGGCCAGCTGCGCATCCTTCTCCACGCCCTCGGCGATCACTTCCAGTTTCATGCTGTGCGCCATGTTGATGATGGCCAGCACGATGGCCGCATCGTCCGGGTTGCTCGTCACCTCGCGCACGAAGGCGATGTCGATCTTGAGCTTGTCGATCGGGAAGCGCTTCAGGTAAGCCAGGCTGGAATAGCCGGTGCCGAAGTCGTCGATCGAAATCTGTATCCCCAGCGCCTTCAAATTCTGCAGCACGGTGATGGTGTCTTCCGCGTTCGACATCAGCGAGCTTTCCGTCAGTTCCAGCTCCAGCAGCTCGGGCGCGATGTCGTGGTCGCGGATCGCCTTCATCACTTCCTCCTCCAGCCCGCCGACGAAGAACTGGATGCCCGACACGTTGACCGACAGGTGCACGGGACCGATACTGCTGCGGCTCCACTGGGCGATCTTGCGGCACGCCTCGTTGAGCACCCAGGTGCCGACCCGCACGATCAGCCCCGTCTCTTCCAGGATGGGGATGAACAGGGCCGGCGACACCATGCCGTGGCCGGGCCGCTTCCAGCGGATCAGCGCTTCGGCGCCGCTGATGCGGCCCGAGCCGATGTCCACCTTGGGCTGGAAGAACAGCACGAACTCGTCGTTGTCGATGGCCCGCCGCAGCGCGTTCTCCAGGTCCAGCCGGGCCAGCGACTGGGCGTTCATCTCGGCCGTGAAGAAGCGGAACGCGTCGCGCCCCGCTTCCTTGGCGCGGTACATGGCCGTGTCGGCGTACTGGATCAGGGTGTCGGCGTCGGCGCCGTCGTCGGGGAACACGGAAATGCCGATGCTGGCCGTGACCGTCACCTCATGCCCCTTGAGGTCGAACGGGCGGCGCATGGCTTCGCGGATCTTGTCGACCACGGCGATGGCGTTCTGCGCCCCTTCCGGCAGCATCAGGATGGCGGCGAACTCGTCGCCGCCGAAGCGCCCTATCGTGTCGCGCACCCGCAGGCAATCGACCAGGCGGCTCGAGAACTGGCGCAGCAATTCGTCGCCGATGGTGTGGCCCAGCGTGTCGTTGACGTTCTTGAAGCGGTCCACGTCCAGGAACAGCACGGCCAGCGCCCACTTGTGCTCGGCCGCCTGGTTCAGCGAATGGGTCAGCGATTCGTAGAACTGGCTGCGGTTGGGCAGGCCCGTCAGCGTGTCGAAGTGGGCCAGCTTGAGCAAACGCTGCTCGGCCTCCTTGCGCTCGGTGATGTCGCGCGCCACGGCCACCAGGATCCAGCTCTGGCCCGAACGCAGCGTGCGCCGCTGCACTTCCACCGACAGCGGACTGCCGTCGTGGCGCTGCAGCAGCAACTCCGTCATGGCCCCGCTCTGGTCGCCGGCCAGCAGCTTGTCGTACAGGTCTTCCAGCCGGGCCAGCTTGCTGTCGGCCGATTTCTGTGGTCCCACCTTGAGGAAGTCCTCGCGGTGGTAGCCCAGCATGCGGCACGCCGTCACGTTGACGTCGACGAAGCACATGCCGGCCCGGTCGACCAGGAAGATGGCGTCGGCCGTGGCGTCCATGGCCAGCCGGAAGCGGCGCAAGTCCTCGTCGAGCCGGATGCGGGCGTTCATGTCCGACGTCAGCTGGGCGTGGTGGCGGCGGATTTCCTCGTACAGCAGCAGGTTTTCGTAGGCCACCGAAATCTGCGCCGCCACCGTGGCCGCGACCCGCTCGTCCACCTCGGAAAATTCGTCGGCGCCCAGCTTGTCGACCAGGTACAGCCAGCCGTGGGTGCGCTCGCGCGAGGCGATCGGCACGCCCAGGAAGGAATGGACAGGCGGATGGCCGGGCGGCAGGCCGATCCGGCTGGGGTCGCCCTGGACGTCGTTGATGCGGCACGGCAAACGCTGCTCGAGCAGGCCCCGCAGCACGCCCGAGCGGGGCGCGCCGGCCACCACCCGCACTTGCTGGCCGGTGCCGCAGGAAGCGAAAAAGCTCAGTTCGGAGGCACCGTTGTCGAGCACGCCGATGCAGGCGTACTTGGAGACGCAAATGTTCTGCGCCACCCGGCAGCCGATCTCGACGAGCGCCTGCGGGTCGCGCTCGGCGCCCAGTTCGATGCCCAGCTCGATCAGGGCCGTCAGGCGCAGGCTGACGGCCTGCAGGCTGGAGAGCGAGCTCGACAGGCGGGCCGTCATCAGCGACAGGTGTTCCGGCGCCCGCTCCTCGCCCTCCGTGTGGTTGGCCAGCTGGGTGATCTGCTGGCTGCTCGCCTCGAGCACGTCCAGGTACTCGGCCACCTTGTGGTCGATGCCGTGGAAGCGGCCCTCGGACGGCGGCTCGGGCGAGAAGGTGGGCATGCCCTCCGGTTCCGGCGCCAGCCCCAGCGCCTCGTGCACGGTGCGCAGGATCACGTCCGGGTCGGACGGCTTGGGCAGCACCCAGCGCACGCCGCAGGACTGGGCCACGGCCATCGCTTCCCGTTCGCGGTAAGTGGCCGTGTAGAAGATGATGGGCACGTCGGCCGTGGTGGGGTCGGCGTGCATGCGGGTGACGAACTCGTAGCCGTCCATGTTGGGCATCAGGATGTCGGAGATGACCAGGTCGGGCCGTTCGGCATGCACCATCTTCAAGCCTTCGGCACCGTTGGACGCTTCCAGCAGGCGGTGGCCGCCATAGCCGAGCAGCGTCATGAGGAACTCGCGGTTCAATACATGGTCGTCCACGATCAGGATGGTGGCGACCTCGCTTTTACCGGGGGCCGACGCCCCCGGCAAAAAAGACTCGATCTGGCTCACGAAGGTATCGGGCTCGATGGGCTTGCCGATGTAGCCGTCAAAGCCGGCCGCCAGCAGCTTTTCCCGGTCGCCCACCATGGCCAGCGCCGTCACGGCCAGGGTCGGGATGGCGCGCAGGGCCGGATCGCCCTTGAGTGCGGCCACCACGCCGTAACCGTCCAGCTTGGGCAGGTGCACGTCGCAGATGATCAGGTCCGGCACTTCCTGGCGGGCCGCCGCCACGCCGGCCTCGCCGTCGGCGGCCGTCAGCGGGGTATAGCCGAAGGCGCGCAACAGATACACCATCAGCTCCATGTTGGTGGGGTTGTCTTCAATGATAAGGATGCGTGCCGACACGTTTGCGCTCCTGGTTAATCGTTCTGCCCTGCGGGGCGCTGCCGCCCCTTCATGTGCTGGTGGTCCGCCGTCGTCAATCCAACGGCAGCTGCAGCGTGAACGTACTGCCCACGCCGTACTGACTTTCACAAACGATCTCGCCCTGCAGCAGGCCCGCCAGTTTCTGGCTCAGGTGCAAGCCCAGTCCCGTGCCCTCGTACTGGCGGGTGTTGCCCGCGTCGAGCTGGGTGAAGGCCTGGAACAGCCGGCCCTGCTGCTCGGGTGCGATGCCCGGCCCCGTGTCGTGCACGCTGATGGCGGCGCACTGGCGCCCGTCCACCGTGACCAGGGCTAGCCCCACCTGCACCATGCCGCGCTCGGTAAATTTGATCGCATTGTTTATCAGGTTCATCAATATCTGTTGCAGCGCGCGCCGGTCCGTCAGCAAGCCCACGTCCTGCGGTGCGCTGCGAAAGCTCAGCTCCAGGCCTTTCTGGCGGGCCGGTTCGCGAAACAGTTGCAACACCTCCTCGATCAGGAGCCGGCATTGCAACGGCGAAAAATTCAATTCCACCTTGCCCGACTCGATCTTGGTCAGATCGAGCAAGTCGTTAATCAGCGACAGCAGGTGACGGGCACTGCCCTGGATGGTGCGCAACTGGCGGTCCTGCTCGGCGTTGATGGGCCCGGGCAACTTCATCAACATAGTACCTGTAAATCCGATGATCGCGTTGAGCGGCGTGCGCAATTCATGCGACATGCCGGCCAAAAAGCGGTCCTTGGCGGCATTGGCGTTGGCCAGTTCGATATTTTTTTCGTGCAAGGTGAGTTCGATTTGCTTGCGCTCGCTGATATCGCGAATGGCGCTCATGATGAGCATGCCCTCTTCCGTTTCGATGGGACTGAGGCTGATCTCGACGGGGAACTCCTCGCCGCTCTTGCGCAGGCCGTACAGGTCGCGTCCCGAGCCCATGGGCCGCACCTGCGGCTGGGTGAAATAGTCGCTGCGGTGGCCCACGTGGGCCATGCGCAGGCGGGCCGGCATCAACTCCTCGAGCAAGCTGCCGCGCAGTTCGCCGCGGCTATAGCCGAACAGGGTTTCCGCCTGGCGGTTGGCCAGCACGATGCGGCCGCTGGCGTTGGCCATGATGATGGCGTCCGGCGTCGATTCGAGCAGGCCGCCGAAGCGCGCCTCGACCAGCTTGGCGTCGCGCAGCACCTTGAGGTGGGTGACGTCCTTCTTGCTCCATAAAATGTACTCGACCTCGCCATCGCCTTGACGGATGGCCTTGCTGGAACTGTCGATGTAGACCAGCGTGCCATCCTTGGCCCGGCGCACCGATTCGTAGGTGGCCGCGCCCGTCGTCAGGGTCTGGCGCATGACGGCCTCTTCCTCGCCCAGGCGGTCCGGCGGCACGATCAGGTCGCTCAGCACATTGCCGGTCGCCTCCTGCGCGCTGTAGCCGAACACGGCCTGGGCGCCCGGTGTCCAGCACAACACTTCCCCGGCGGGCGTGGTCAGGATCACCGCGTCCGGCGTTTCATTCAGGATCAAGGTACCGAAGTCTGTTGCCATCGTCGCGCCTTGGGTGGGTGCACGCATGCCTCGCGCCGGGTCGCAGCCTGCGCCGGCCGTGGCGGCCGGACATGTCGGCGGCATGGGCCGCCCTGCTTAGGAATAACCATACAGCAACGAACAAGCGAAAATCTCACAAAAAATCACCTGCCCGCCGGTTTGCCGAACAGGTGGCCGCAAGTGTGACTTCGCGCCAGCGTAAAAACAGTCTACCCAAGCTGGCCGGCACTGTCCACGCGATGTGCGGCGGGCGGCACGGCGCGGATTTCTTCCAGCACCCGGCGCAGTATGAGGGGATGGCGTCCCAGCGCCACATGGCCGATGGCGCCCACCGCCACATGCCGGGCGCCGGGCAGCTGGCTCGAGTCCTGTGGCGCAACAATGTTGTCGTGATGAGAATAGATGGAGGTAATGATGCTACGTTGCAAATTTGCCTCAGCTGCATCGAGTGCCTGCAGCCAGGCGCTGTCGCAGCGCATCTGCGCCGCGTTGCGGCCCAGGCCCCAGCCGGCCAGCGCGGTGCCGTGATGGGGTGTGCCCAGCGTGATGATGCGGGCCACCCGGGCCGGGCCGTAACGGCGCAGATAAGCCCGCGCCACCAGCCCGCCCATGCTGTGGGCCACGATCACGACGCGTTGGGCGTGGCCGGCCTGGCACAGCTGCTCGATGGCCGCGTGCACTTGCGCCACATAATGGTCGATGCCGGCGCCCAGCGGTTCCAGGTCCGGCGCGCAATAACTGATGCCGGCCGCGCGCAGCCGGGCGGACAGCTGGGTCCAGTAACCGCTGTTGCAAGCATAGCCATGCAACAGCAACACGGGCGCTTGGCCACTGCCGGCGTGCACATGGGGCCCCGTACTATGCAGCATGTGTATGGATGACGCGGCCATCGATGCATGGAATTCATACAACACGAGGCGCAGCCAGGCCAGCGGCGTCAGCTTGAACGGTGGCGGCACGATGCTGCCGGCGCGCCAGCTCAGGTAGAAATTGTGCAGCGAGATCAGCAGCCGCACCAGCAGCACCGCACCCACGCCCACCGCCAAGGCCGGCGCCAGGCCCAGGCCCCAGGCATGCTGCGCGGCCAGTGCCAGCCCCAGCGCGGCGGCCGCCTGCACCAGCAACAGCACGATCAGGATACGTTTCAACATGCCATCGTCCTCCTCAACGAAGCAGCCAGCGGTGTGCCGTCAGGCGCTCGCGCGCGGCGCCGGCTTGCCGGTCAGCTGCTGCGCCAGGGCGCTGGCCAGGCGCGCCGTGATGCCATAGATCGACAGCTGGGGATTGGCGCCGATCGAGGTGGGGAACAGCGAGCCGTCATGCACCGACAGGTTGCTCACGCCATGATAGCGACCATCCGCCCCCACCACGCCCAGCCGCTCATCGTCCGACAGCGTGCAGCCGCCCATCACGTGGGCCGATACCACCTTGGCCTGCAACACCTTGTACGGCAAGCTGTTGATGGCTTGCCGGGCCGCATCCCACGTGCTGTAGCTGCCCGCCATCTCATGCACCGGCGTGACGCTCCTGGCGCCGGCCGCGAACTGGATCTCGGCCATGGTGAGCAGCGCGCGCCGCACGCCATCCCACACAAATTCCGTGATCGGATAGTCGAGCACCGGCGCGCCGGCGCCGGTGAGCGTGACGGTGCCGCCCACGGACTCGGGATGGAAGCCGTCGCGCAGCAGCGCCAGCATGCCTTGCAGGTGGGGGAACTGGCGCATCATATCCGCATGGCGCGCGCCGAAACCGGGCATGGTGGACGACAGCAGCAGCGGATGCAGCGGCGGCGCCTCCAGCTTGTAGCCGATGGGACCGTCGATGGCGTCCGTATGCAGGAAATGGTCCGAGTACACGGACTGCGGCGCGCCCGCATAGCCATCCACACGCTGCTCGAACAGGCCGGCCGAGATCAGGGTGGGATGGAGGAAGGTGCGCTTGCCCAGCAAGCCGTGGGGATCGGGCGCCCCCGAGCGCATCAGCAGCGCCGGCGAATTGATGGCGCCGCCCGCCAGCACGAAGTGTTTGGCGCGCAGCGTCACCTTGCGGCCCGTGGGCGCCAGGCCCGCCTCGTCCAGCGCCACGCAATCGAGCTGCTCGACCCGCCCGCCCTTGAACACGAAGCGCTCCGCGCGCAGGCGCGTGAGCAGCACGGCGCCGCGCTTGAGGGCCGACGGCAGGGTCGTCACCAGCATCGACTGCTTGGCGTTGGTGGGACAGCCCATGCCGCAGTAACCGAGGTTCCAGCAACCGTTCACGTTGCGGTGGATGGTGGCCGTGGGCACGCCCAGCTTGGCCGCGCCCTGGCGCAGCAAGTCGTTGTTGGCGTTGGGGGCCGTGCCCCACTCGTGGATGCTGAGCCGCTCTTCCATCATGCCAAACCACGGCGCCAGCGCCTCCGGCGTATAGCTCTTCAGGCCGAAATGCTCGGTCCAGTAATTGAGCGTGCCGGGCGGGGTGCGGAAGCTGGTGGTCCAGTTGACGACGGTGGTGCCGCCCACGGTGCGCCCCTGCAGGATGTTGATGCCCTTGTCGCGCGTCTTGCGCGCGCCCGATTCCTGGTACAGGGCGGGATAGGCGTCCGCCTCGCGCATCTTGAAGTCCTTGGACGACTTGAGCGCGCCCTCTTCCACGATCAGCACCTTGAGCCCGGCCAGCGTGAGGATCTCGGCCGTCACGCCGCCGCCGGCGCCGCTGCCGACGATGACCACATCCGCCTCCAGCGTACGGTCGCCCTCGATGCGGGCGCAGTCGGTGACATCCCAGCCGGCGGCCAGGCCGGCCTGGATGGGATCGGGAATGGGGCCCGTGGCGGGCGCGATGGCGATATTCGTTTTGATCATTACAACTTCCAGAAGAGTGGCGGACGGTTCAGCGCAATTCCTTGATCGGGCCGGGATAGCCGATGGCTTCCCAGCACGCGGGATCGGAATACCAGGCGCCGGCGATCAGGTCATGCAAGGCCTGGTAGGCCGTGACCAGCATGGCGATGCGGTGGTGCTGCCAGCTGTGCAGGAAAGCGTCGGCCTGGGCCGGGGTGGCCTCATTCCAGCTGGCCGGTACGCCGGCCAGGAAGCGGCGCGCCGGCCCCAGCGACAGCAGGCCGAACAGGTCCTGCACTTCCTTCTGGGTGGCCAGCGGCAAGCCATGCACGGCGCCCGCCACCCGCTCCACGGTGCCGGCCACGGCCGCCGCGCGCGCCGGCTGCGCCGTCGGCAACACGGGCCCCAGCATGGACGGGATGATGGCCGTCAGCACGCTGCGGGCATTGTCGTCCAGCGCGAACGGGCGCGGCTGGGCCGGCCCCTGCACGGCGCGGTACAGCGCGCCGCCGGCGGCCAGCGTCAAGGCGCCGAGGATGCCGATCTTGAGAAACGATCTGCGGGAAGTGTGCATGTCTCCATCCGGTTCTAGTGGGTTCTAATGTTTTTTTCTAGTGTACGTCAAAGGCAAGCTTGATTTTGCGGCGAAAAATAGAGTGCCGCGTCTACCAGCTTCTGGTAAAACAGTGTCATGAAGAAAGAAGAATTGGTACAGACACTGCAACAGCAGCTGCATGCCGTCCAGTCGGAACGGCAAGGGGCGAAACGCGATCCGGCCCTGCTGGCGGCCCGCACGGCGCTCAAGCAATTCCAGTCGCAGCGGCTGGCCACCACCCACGCCGACCTGTTGGCCGCGCCCGATTCGCGCGACGCCGCCCTGTTCTTTTTCGAGGAACTGTATGGCGCGCACGACCTGAGCCAGCGCGACACGGACCTGGAACGCATCATCCCCACCATGCAGCGGCTGCTGCCCGTCAACGCCCTGCAGGCGATCACGGAAGCGATCGTGCTCGACGCCCTGTCCGAGCGGCTGGACACGGCCATGGCGCGCCAGCTCGGTACGCAGTTCGATGCCGACGATTACGCAGCCGCCTACCGCGCCTGCACCGCGGCACCCGACCGCACCCGCCAGCTGGCCCTGGTGGAGGCGCTGGGGCTGTCGCTGTGCGAACTGGTGCGGGTGCCGTTCCTGAGCGCCACGCTGCACATGATGCGCGCGCCGGCCAAACTGGCCGGGCTGGGCGACTTGCAGCAATTCCTGGAGCGCGGTTTCACGGCCTTCAAGCGCATGAAGCAGGCGCAACGGTTCGTGGCCACCATCATCGGGCGCGAACGGCAGGCGATGGACAATATCTACGCCGGCGCCAGCGCGCCGTTCGACGTGGTATAGCGCCGTTCAGCGCCGGCGCGCGCCCTTGCCCTGGGCCACGGCCGCCATCTGGCGCGCGATGCCGCGCAGGATGTTGACTTCCTCCGTCTCCAGCCCGGCCCGTGCGAACAGGCGCTTCAGGCGCGGCATCAGCTTGCGCGGATTGCCCGCGTCGAGGAAACCGATTTCCACCAGCGCCTGCTCCAGGTGGGTGTACATGCCTTCGATCTGGGCCAGGCTGGCCGCCTCGCCCTGGAAACCCACTTCCGTGGCGGCGCGCTGGCCGTCCAGGGCCGCCATGCGGCATTCGTAGGCCAGCACCTGGGCCGCCTGCGACAGGTTCAGCGAGGAATAGTCGGGATTGGCGGGAATGTTGATCAGCGCGTTGCACTGGGCCACCACCTCGTTGGGCAGGCCGAAGCGTTCATTGCCGAAAATCAAGGCCCCATGCAGCTCGCCGTTGGCCACCAGCTGGCCGGCCAGCTCACGCGGGGTGAGCACGGGCGGCGAATATTCGCGCAGCCGGGCCGACACGGCGGCCGCGAAATTGATGCCTTCCAGCGCCTCGGCCATGGTGTCGACCACGCGCGCGCCCTGCAGGATGTCGAGCGCACCGCTGGCAAAGGCCACCGCCTCCGGGTCTTCCAGCATGTGCTCGAAGCGGGGCGACACCAGCACCAGCTCCGTGAAACCCATGGTTTTCATGGCCCGGGCCACGGCCCCGATATTGCCCGCACGGCTGGTCTGGACCAGAATAAATCGCAGCCGGTGAAAAAGAGTCGTGTTGATTTCGGGCAGGTTCATTTAAAATAGCGCTATTGCGCGGTATCGATACAAAAATTTTAATCTTGCAAGCCAGTCACCAGCGACGGCCTGCAACCCCGGATTTTACCCTGTCGCCGCCGCTCCGCTCTTTAATTCATTCTTGTACTCCATTGTGCTGCCGGGACGGCTTTGTCCCGGCGGGCAGTGGCGTTCTTTTAACGGAAAAGCTTACATGCACCCAATGCTCAACACGGCGATCAAGGCCGCCCGCCGCGGCGCCGCCGTCATCAACCGCGCCTCTTTTGACCTCGATCGCATCACTGTGACCGAGAAACAACATAACGATTTCGTCACCGATGTCGACCAGGCCGCCGAACAGGCCATCATCGAGGTGCTGTCCAAAGCCTATCCCGAGCACGCCTTCCTGGCCGAAGAGTCGGGCGCTTCCAAGAACGCCAACGACGAGAGTGAATACACCTGGATCATCGACCCGCTCGATGGCACCACCAACTTCATGCACGGCTTCCCCCAGTACTCGATCTCGATCGCCCTGGCCCAGCGCGGCGTGATCACCCAGGCCGTCATCTACGACCCGGTGCGCAACGACCTGTTTACGGCCACCAAGGGCGCCGGTGCCTACCTGAACGACAAGCGCATCCGCGTCACCAAGCTCGACCGCCTGACCAACGCCCTGCTGTCGACCGGCTATGTGGCCGGCTCGGCCAAGGCGCTGGACGAATACCTGAAGATGTACGGCATCATGGCCGAACGTTGCCACGGCGTGCGCCGTCCCGGCAGCGCCGCCCTGGACCTGGCCTACGTGGCCGCCGGCCGCCTGGACGGTTTCTATGAAAAAGGCTTGAAGCCTTGGGATATCGCGGCCGGCGCCCTGATGGTGACGGAAGCGGGCGGCATCGTCGGCGAATTCAGCGGCGAATCCGACTACCTGTACAAGGGCGACATCATCGCCGCCAGCCCGAAAATCTTCGGCCAGATGGTCGGCCTGCTGACCCCGTTTATCTGAGCGCGGACGGCCCCGGACTGAGAATTAGAAGTTTTGTTACAAAAAAAGGGAGCGTTTGCTCCCTTTTTCGTTTCCGTGGCGAAACAATCGGCAAACTATGCTGTTATACTCCGGCCTGCGGCGCCCTGACCAGTCCTCTGCCGCTGTCTTACCTAATCCGATTGCCTGCGACTGGCGTCATCCGTGGCGACAGGCCGATCTTTACATAAAGTTATCATGTCCTTTTCCAAACTCGGTTTGTCCGACGCTATCGTCCGCGCAGTAACCGAAACGGGTTACACCACCCCGACTCCGATCCAAGCGCAGGCGATCCCTGCGGTATTGAATGGCGGCGACCTGCTGGCCGGCGCCCAGACCGGCACCGGCAAGACGGCCGGCTTCACCCTGCCCGTGCTGCATCGCCTGTCGACCGACGCCAACGGCGCGGCCATGACGGGCAACACCTCGCAGCGCCCGATCCGCGCCCTGATCCTGACCCCGACCCGCGAACTGGCGGCCCAGGTCGAGGAAAGCGTGCGCACCTATGGCAAGTACACCAAGCTGAACTCGACCGTGATCTTTGGCGGCGTCGGCATCAATCCCCAGATCAAGCAGCTCAAGCATGGCGTCGACATCCTGGTCGCCACCCCGGGCCGCTTGCTGGACCACATGGAACAGCGCACGGTCGACCTGTCGAAAGTGGAAATCCTGATCCTGGACGAAGCGGACCGCATGCTCGACATGGGTTTCATCCGCGACATCAAGAAAGTGCTGGCCGCCCTGCCGCCGAAGCGCCAGAACCTGCTGTTCTCGGCCACCTTCTCGGAAGAGATCAAGGCCCTGGCCGACGGCCTGCTCAACAAGCCGGCCATGATCGAAGTGGCGCGCCGCAACTCCACGGTGGAAGTGATCGCGCAAAAGATCCACCCCGTCGACCGCGACAAGAAGCACCCCATGCTGGCGCACCTGATCAAGAGCAACAACTGGCACCAGGTGCTGGTGTTTACGCGCACCAAGCACGGCGCCAACAAGCTGGTCGAACAGCTGGGCGGCGACGGCATCGGCGCCATGGCCATCCACGGCAACAAGAGCCAGTCGGCCCGCACCAAGGCCCTGTCCGAGTTCAAGGATAACAAGCTGCAAGTGCTGGTAGCGACCGACATCGCGGCGCGCGGCATCGACATCGACCAGCTGCCGCACGTGGTCAACTACGACCTGCCCAACATTCCGGAAGACTATGTGCACCGCATCGGCCGCACGGGCCGGGCCGGCGCCACGGGCGAAGCCGTGTCGCTGGTGTGCGTGGACGAGCACGACATGCTGAAAGACATCGAAAAGCTCATCAAGCAGACCCTGCCGCGCGCCGTGATTCCGGGCTTCGAGCCGGATCCGAACGCCCGTGCGCAGCCGGTGCAGCTGCGCAGCGGCGGCCCCGGCCATCGCAATGGCGGCGGTCGCAACGGTGGTGGCGGTGGTGGCCAGGTAGTGCGCGTCAAGGCTGGTGGTGGCGGCGCCAAGCCCCGCAGCGGCGGCGGTGGTGGCGGCGCCCGCACCAGCGCCCCGCGCTCGGCGCCGGCGCACCGCTCCGGCGGCCGCGGCCGCTAAGCCCCCCGGCAAAGAAACCACAGCCCGCGCTGTGGTTTTTTTTTGAAAAATGGGGACAAAAAATGGGGACGTACCCCTTTTTCAAAAAATGGGGACGTACCCCTTTTTGCCCCTTTTTGATGCACCTCTTTTTCGCCCCCTTTTTCGACGCAGCTCAAAATGGGGTACGTCCCCATTTTTTCATCATGTTCTGCCGCTATTTTCCCGTTGATCGCCGCGCTCGCTTTGCCTTTGCCGCCCCGCCCGCTTTTCGATTAGCATAGCAACTCACTTACCGGGAGCGCCCATGCCTAAATTTGCCGCCAACCTGTCCATGCTGTTTACGGAAGCACCGTTCCTGGACCGCTTCGCGCTGGCCCGCGAGGCCGGCTTCGATGGTGTCGAATTCCTGTTTCCCTACGCTTATGATGCCCAGCAGATCGCCGAGCGCTTGCGCCGCTATCGGCTGGAACTGGTGCTGCATAACTTGCCGCCGGGCGACTGGGCGGCCGGCGACCGCGGCATGGCCTGCGATCCGCGCCGGATCGAGGAATTCCGCACCGGCGTCGCGCTGGCCCTGGAATATGCGGCGGAACTGGGTACGCCGCGCCTGCATTGCATGGCCGGCATCGTGCCGCCCGGCCTGGAGCCGTCCCGCGCCCGCGATACCTATCTGGACAATCTGCGCTACGCGGCCCAACAGTGCCGCCCGCACGGCATCGCCCTGATGATAGAACCGATCAACCACTACGATATCCCCGGCTATTTCCTCAACCACAGCTGGCAGGCACGCGAACTGATCGCCGCCACCGGCTGCGACAATATTTTCCTCCAGTACGACATTTACCACATGCAGCGCATGGAGGGCGAGCTGGCCAACACCATCCGCGCCAACCTGCCCCTGATCGCCCACATGCAGCTGGCCGATACGCCCGGCCGCCATGAGCCGGGCACGGGCGAAATCAATTACCGCTTCCTGTTCCGGCTGCTCGACGAACTGGGCTACCAGGGCTGGATAGGCTGCGAATACCAGCCGCTGGGCGACACCGCCAGCGGCCTGGGCTGGCGCGACGCGCTGGCCATCGGCCGTTAGACTTGCGCATTCGCAACATCCATACCACCGTGTAGCTCAACAATACTCCCGACGCCGACGCCAAAGGATTATATGAAACCGCTCCGCCTGTTCGTTCCCTCCGGCTTGTTCCGTCTGGTGCTGATGCTGTGGCTGGCCACCGCCCTGGCCGGCTGCGCCAGCAGCTCGGCGCGCATGGCGCAAGTGCGCGACTTCGCGGCCGAATCGGCCAAGCTGGGCCCTTGGCACGATGTAACGGAGCGCTACCGCGACACCTATGCCCGCGAACAGCCCTACCTGAGTCCCGAGGCCGACGCCCGCGAACAGGCGCAGGACGCGGCCCGGCGCGCCGCCAGCGCCGACTTCCTGCGCATCGGCCGCAGCGTGCAGCTGTATATGCAGACCCTGGGCACCCTGGCCGGCGACAACCAGTACGACCTGGAAGACCAGATCAAGTCCGCCGGCACGGCCATCAAGGCGTGGCCGGACAGCGGCCTGGACGATCGCCACGTGAACGCCTATGCCGGCATGACCCGGCTGCTGGCCCACGCCATCGGCAGCCGCTACCAGGAACAGGCCGTGCGCGAGCTGGTGCAGGCCGGCGATGCGCCGCTGCAGGAATTGCTCGACGCCATGCGCATCCTGCTGCGCGCCTACGCGGGCACCAACGACAATGAACAAGCCATCGTCACGGGACTGCTGGAGGTCAACATCCCCTACCGCAACACGCCCGACCAACGCTTGCTGGCCACCCTGGCCAAGGTGCAGCTGCGCGCCCTGCGCGGCGAGTACCGCCTGATCGGACGGCGCCTGGCGCTCACGGCGCGCAACCTGGACGCCATCGCCGCCGGCCACAAGACGCTGCTGGCCCAGCTGGACCAGCCCGACCAGAGCGCCGTCGCCAGCCTGGCCCGTGCCAGCGCGGCCGTGCGCGCCAGCCAGAACCAGGCCGAAGAAACCGCCCCCTCGGCGCTGGCACCGTAGGCGTAGGCCAGCGGCCGCCGTCCGGCCCATCCAGCCCATTCGCCCCGGCCGGCAACCAGCAAGTGCAGCCACTAATTTGCCATCATCACCCCTGATCGACGACGCTATCGCCCCCCATTGCGCAAGGAGCCGCCATGCCAGCCTCACCCACCCCGCCCGCCAGTACGGCCGACATCGAAGCGTTGGCCGAGCGCCTGTCCGCCTGCGCCGACGCCCTGCACGCGCGCCTGATGAAGGCTATCCGCGCCGCCACGCCTGGCCAACAGCCACCCGGCCGCCAGCCGGCCGGCCCCGGCATCTCCATCGATCAGGGCCTGTCGCAAGGCGCGGCCCAGGCTTTGTTCGAGAACGAGGTAGCGCTGCGTCAGCGCGCCAACGGCCTGTATCTGGATGCGGCCGTGCTGGCCGCATCCGGCCTGGCCGGCACCCAACAGCAGCTGCTGGACGTGACGCAACAGGCCGGCGAACGCATCCGTACCCTGGATCGGCTGCGCGACCTGATCGACCTGGCCGCCGAGCTGTTGCAACTGGGCGCGGCCGTCGCTGCCGGCGCGCCCGAGCATCTGGCCACGCCGCTGGAGAAGATCAAACAGCACTTGGCCGACTTGCACGGCCCCGCTGCCACACCGCCAGCCTGACTGCTGGCCTGACTGCTGACCGGATCGCCGCCCTGACCGCTGGTTTGGCTGCTGGCCGGATTGTCGGCCTGACCGTTGCTCGGATCACCGGCCTGAGCACCGGCCTGAGCGCTGGCCTGAGCACTACGCGGATCGCCGGCCTGACCGCTGGCCTGACCGCTATCCGGATCACCGGCCTGCTCGCCGGCCTTGCGCGGTGCGCCACCTGCGGTGATACGGGCCGCCGCCCCCTGCCGTGCAGGCCCCTGACGCCGCACGCCCCCCCGCGCCGGCGCTGCCGTGCCCCAACGATTGCAGTACAATGCATTGAACGCCATCCTGCGCGCCGTGCGCGCGGGAGCGCCCTTGCCCACCAGCGCTAGCGAGGCAGTCATGAACGGTCTGGAACAGGAACAATACAAGGCCCTGCAAGCCCGGCTTGAACAGGCCCGTCTGGACCTGTTGAGCCAGCTGGCCGACGACCTCGATCCGGGCGCCGACGTGCTGGCCCCGCCCGTCATGGAAGTGGAAGCGTCGCCGGCCGACAACGCCAGCAACCGCACCTTGAATGAGCTGGTGCATGAAGCGGCCGAACACTCGGCCCGTCACCTGCAGGTGGTGCGCCATGCGCTGGCCAAGTTCGACGACGGCAGCTACGGCCTGTGCGAAACGTGCGGCGACCCCATCGGCTATTCACGCCTGAACGCGCGCCCGGAGGCGCGCCTGTGCATCGCCTGCCAGACGCGGGAAGAAAAGGCGCGGCGCTAAGCAAGCCACAGCGCCAAGCAAGCCGCCGCGCCATGCGCCCCGCCGCGTCTGGCGTCGGGCGCCTTGTGCTGGGCCACGATCCGTCCGGCTCGGCAGGGAAAATCGGCCGTCCTAGCGCATGTGCTGGCCGCCGTTGATGGCGATCTCGGCCCCCGTCATGAAGGCCGCCTCTTCCGACGCCAGATAGGCCACCAGGGCCGCCACCTCGTCCGGTTCGCCCAGCCGGCCGACGGCGATCTGCGGCAGGATCTTCTGTTCCATCACCTCGGCCGGCACCTCCTCCACCATGCGCGTGCGCAAGTAGCCGGGCGAGACCGTGTTGACGGTGATGCCGTGGCGCGCCGTTTCCAGCGCCAGCGCCTTGGTCAGCCCGTGCATGCCGGCCTTGGCCGCCGCATAGTTGCACTGCCCGAAGGCACCCTTCTGGCCATTGACGGAGGAAATATTGATGATGCGGCCCCAGCGCTGCTCCAGCATGCCGTCCAGCACCTGCTTGCTCATGTTGAACACGCTGTCGAGATTGGTGCGCAGCACGGCTTGCCAGTCGTCCCGGCAGAGTTTGCGCAAGCTCTGGTCGCGCGTGATGCCGGCGTTGTTGACCAGCACGTCGACCCGGCCCAGCTCGGCCCGGATGCGGGCCACGGCCCGCGCGCAATCGTCATAGTCGGCCACATCCACCTGATAGCCGCGGCAACGCAGGCCCTCATCCTTGCGCTCTTCGATCCAGGCCTGGGCCCCGCTGTTGCCGGGCGAATAGGTGGCGGCCACGGCAAAACCGGCCCGGTACAGCCGGTGGCAGATCGCCGTGCCCAGTCCCCCCATGCCGCCCGTCACGACGGCCACGCGCTTGCTGTCCATATCCCCTCCTGATGTTGTTATAAATGCACCAGTGTATGAGATATATCAGACGCAGTCTTGCGCCAGATCAAACGTGTTGCGCCTACGCCGTCAATCGTCCGACAGCCACGGCTGGCTGCGGATCTTGGCCACCTGGCGCTGGGCCAGCCAGTGCCACAGCTGCAGCGCGTCGGCCTGGGACAAGGCCGTCATGTGGCGCGGGTTGGCCAGCGCGATTTCGCAGTCGCGGTCCGACCACTCCTCGAACCGCACATTGCCGCCGCCGGCCACTTCCAGCGCATACATCAAGCCGTCGTCGTAACCGAAACGCAGCACGGCCGTACCGGGGCTGCCGTCCGGCCCCGTCGTCTTGCCGCTGTAGACGTCGGCCAGCGCGGCCGCCAGCTGGGCCTCGGTGGGGGCCGTCACGTCGCGACCGTCGGGCCGCGTGAGCTCTACCCATGCCTGTGTCATTGCCGCGTCCCCCTCTCCTATCGTTAGCATCCTGCCGGCAGATCATGCCTGTTCTGCACGGCAGGGCCATGATGTAGCTCTGCTCCAGGCCCGGTGACGGGCGCCCTGCAGCGCACCGCAAGGCGCCGGACGGAATAGGGCATTTTTATTGTAGCAACTATCATGGGGAAAATCGCAAGCGGCGCCGCAAATTGTTGCCGGCCGCAACAAGCGGCCCCGTCATGTGGCATGAAAAAACTTCCAGCCCGCGCACCGCCCGCGCCGACCTAGGCCTTATAATCGATTGACCCTGTTTGTTATGTTTCTGTCCATATAGCTTTCATTACGATAGGTACGCCTGATGGATCTGCACGACCAGCCCGCTGCCAGCCCGCCCGTCCCGCCGTCGCCGGACGGCTGCGGCGTGCAGCTGCAACTGTCGGTGGAGCAGGCGCCGGTGGGCATCGTCTACCTGGACCGGGACGGCATGGTCGAGCGCGTCAACCCCCGCCTGTGCCAGCTGCTGGGCATGTCGCCGGCCGAGCTGCAGGGCCACCATTACGGCCAGTTCCTGACCGAGGCCGACCACCAGCTGATCGCGGCCGGCCAGGCCGACCTGCTGGCCGCGCCCGGCGTGCCGCAAAAAAGCGAGGTGCGCTGGCGCGGCAAGGACGATACCCTGCTGTGGACCCACGTGACCCGCTACAGCATCGCCGGCGCCGCAGGAGCGCCGCAGGGCCAGGTGTGGTGGGTCAACGACATCACCCAGCGGCGCCAGCTCAAGGACATGCTGCTGCTGTCGAACCGGGCCCTGGCGGCCTGCTCGAACGGCGTGCTGATCACCAGCGCCACCGAGCCCGACTACCCCATCATGTACGCCAACCCGGCCTTCTGCCAGATGACGGGCTACGCCCCGATCGACATCATGGGCCGCAACTGCCGCCTGTTGCAGAACGGCGACCGCGACCAGCCGGCGCTGGCCGCCATCCGCGCCGCCCTGAGCCAGCGCAAGGATGCCCACGTGGTGCTGCGCAACTACCGCAAGGACGGCAGCCTGTTCTGGAACGACCTGCTGATCTCGCCCGTGCCCGACGAGCAAGGCACCATCACCCACTACATCGGCATCCTCAACGACATCACCCTGCTCAAGGAAAAGGAAGAGCGCCTCACCTACCAGTCCACCCACGACGAGCTGACGGGGCTGCCCAACCGCAGCCTGTTCAACGACCGCCTGCAACAAGCCATGCTGCAGGCGAGCCACCACAACCACACGGTGGCCCTGCTGTGCGTGGGGCTGGACAATTTCGACCTGGTCAACGAAAGCCTGGGCCACGCGGCCGGCGACCAGATGCTGGCCATCGCCGCCCAGCGCCTGCAGCAATGCATGCGCGAGCACGACACGCTGGCCCGGCTGGGCGACCATGAATTTCTCGCCATCGTGGGCGCCGTCCAGGGCGCGGCCGACGTCATGCCCGTGTGCGAGCACATGTTCGCCGCGCTGGCGCCGCCGTTCACCCTGGCCGGCCAGCCGGTGCACGCCAGCGCCAGCGTCGGCATCGCCCTGTACCCGCAGGACGGGACCGACAGCGCCACCCTGCTGCGCTACGCCGACCTGGCGCTGTCGCGCGCGCGCGAACAGGGCGGCGCCAAGTACCAGTTCTTCGCGATGGAAATGAACCAGCGCACGCTGGCACGCATCGGCATGGAAGCCGGGCTGCGGCTGGCCATCGCGCGCGACGAGCTGCGCCTGCTGTACCAGCCCGTGGTGGACTTGCAGACGGGCGCCATCGCCAGCGTGGAAGCGCTGGTGCGCTGGCAGCATCCGCAACAGGGCTTGCTGGTGGCGGCCGATTTCATCGCCGTGGCCGAGCAGGCCGGGCTGGCCGACGCCATCGGCGACTGGGTGCTGCGCCAGGCGTGCCGCGACCTCAACGCCTGGACGGCGCAACAGCTGGCGCCGCTGCCGGTGGCCGTCAACGTATCGCCGCGCCAGTTCCGCGACCGCCTGTTCGCCGGCACCGTGGCCGCCATCCTCAGCGAGCACGGCATCCTGGCGCCGGCCATCACGCTCGAGATCACGGAGGCGGCCCTGATGCAGGACAGCGCCGCCAGCGGCGCCAGCCTGGCCCGCCTCAGGGCGCTGGGGGTGCGCCTGACACTGGACGATTTCGGCACCGGCTACGCCTCGCTGAGCAACCTCAAGCGCTACCCGTTCGACGCCGTCAAGATCGACTGCCAGTTCATCCGCGACGTCGTCACCGACAGCGGCGACGCGGCCCTGGCCAAGACCATCATCGCCATGGCCCACAACCTGGGCATCGTGGTGGTGGCTGAAGGGGTGGAGACGGAAGCCCAGTGCGACTTCCTGCGCCGCAATATGTGCGACCTGATCCAGGGCCGCTACTTCGCCGCGCCCGTCGCGGCCGACGAGCTGGCCGCCATGCGGCACGCCGCGCGCGCCCTGCCGCCCCACCTGCTGCGCATCCAGAAGCAAAAGCGCAGCCTGCTGCTGGTGGACGACGAGCAGAACATCGTGTCGTCGCTCAAGCGCCTGCTGCGCAAGGACGATTACCAGATCTACACGGCCAACAGCGGCCAGGAAGGGCTGGACGTGCTGGCCCAGCACGCGGTGGACGTGATCGTGTCCGACCAGCGCATGCCCGGCATGCTGGGCGCGGACTTCCTGCGCAAGGCCAAGCTGCTGTATCCGGACACGATACGCATCATGCTGTCGGGCTATACGGAACTGCAGTCGGTGACGGACGCCGTCAACGAGGGCGCCATCTACAAATTCCTCACCAAACCGTGGGAGGACGAACTGCTGCGCGGCCACATCGCCCAGGCCTTCCAGCTCAAGGAGATCGCCGACGACAACGAGCGCCTGCACCTGGAAGTGCGCACCGCCAACCACGAGCTGGCCGCCGCCAACCGCCGCATGGAGGAACTGTTGCTGCGCAAGGAGCGCCAGATCAGCCGCGACGAGATCAGCCTCAACGTGGCGCACGAACTGCTGCAGCACCTGCCCCTGCCCGTGATCGGCATGGACGACGCCGGCATGATCGCCTTCATCAACGGTGCCGCCGCCGCCCTGTTCCAGCACAGCGGCGCCCTGCTCGGCAACGAGGCCTGCATGGTGTTGCCGGAACTGTTCCCGGACGCGGAACAGGCCGGCGCCCCGGCCCACCAGACCGTCATCGGCGGCCAGCGCTACGCCGTCATGGTCTATCCCATGGGCGCGCGCTCGGCGTCGCGCGGCAGCCTGATCACCCTCAGCCGCAGCGAGGTGCCGGCATGAACCGCCCGGCCGGCCAGCACATCGCCCTAGCCCAGGCCGCGCCCGGCATGGTGCTGGCGGCCGACCTGCTGGACGGCCACGGCGCCGTGCTGCTGCCGCGCGGCGCGGCCCTGACGGACGCCACCCTGGCCAGCCTCAGGCGGCGCGGCGTGGCACACTGCACCGTCGAGCCGGCGGCGCCGGCCGACGCTGAGGCCGACGCTGCGGCCCGGGCCGCGCGGGCGCGCCAGCGCGAACAGCAGCTGGCCCGGCTGCAGCACCTGTTCCGCCACTGCGCCGGGCAAGAGGCCAACGCCACGCTGCTGCAGCTGCTGACCGACTACCGCAACCGGGAGTGAGCATGCCCACCATCGACGAAATCATCAAGCGGGTGCACGACCTGCCCTCGCTGCCGGCCGTGGTGGCCGAGTTGCTGGCCACCGTCGAGCAGGACGACGTGGACTTGCACGCGCTGGCCCACAAGATCACGCTCGACCAGTCGCTCACGGCCAAGACCCTGCGGCTGGCCAACTCCTCGTTCTACGGCATGCCGTCCCAGGTCACCACCATCCAGCAGGCGATCGCCGTGCTGGGCTTCCACAGCATCCGCACCCTGGTGACGGCCTGTTCCGTCACAGGCGCCTTCGGGCCCGGACCCGGCATCCATTTCGACTTCGAACCGTTCTGGCGCCACGCCGTCGGCACGGCCGTATGCGCCCGCGTGCTGGCCCGCCACGCGCGCCTGAGCCCGGAAACGGCCTTCACGGCCGGCCTGCTGCACGACCTGGGCACGCTGGTGCTGGCCACCCGCTACCCGGCCGAGTACGACGCGGTGGAAGCGTACCGGCGCCAGCACGACTGCCTGCCCGGCCCGGCCCAGCAAGCCATCTTCGGCTACGACCACGGGCGCGTGGGCAGCGCGCTGGCGGCCCACTGGAAGTTCCCCCGCAAGATACAGGAAGCCGTGGCCGGCCACCACCAGCCCGAAGCGGGCGAGACCGTCTCGCTGGCCCTGCTGATCCAGGTGGCCGACGCGCTGGCCCATGCGCTTGACCTGGCCGGGCAGGACGACGACCAGGTACCGCCCCTGTCGCAGCAAAGCTGGCGCATGCTGGCCCTGAGCGACGCCACCTGGCTGGCCGTGTTCGCGGAAACGGAAGCGACGTTCCAGGACATGTGCCAGATCCTGGTCCACTGACGGAGTATGCCCCAGCCATGAACCTCCACTTCGATCCTCCCGCCGGCAGCGACGACGCGGCACACGCCGGTATCGAACTGTCCGAATTTTTCGACGGCCATCCGGTGGCCACCTTCGCCATCGACACCGACCACGTGGTCACCCACTGGAACAAGGCGTGCGAACAGCTGCTGGGCTGGAACAAGGCGGACATGGTGGGCACGCGCAACCACTGGCAAGCGTTCTACCCCAAGCAGCGGCCCCTGCTGGCCGACCTCATCGTGTCCGGGGTGGAGGACGAGATCGACCGCCACTACCTGGGCAAGCACAAGCGCTCGACCCTGATCCCCGGCGCCTACGAGAGCGAGGACTTCTTCCCCAACATCGGCGAGAGCGGCCACTGGCTGCACTTCACGGCCGCGCCCCTGCGCGACCGCCAGGGCAAGGTGGTGGGCGCGATCGAGACCCTGCGCGACGTGACGGAGCGCCGGGTGGCCGAGAACGCCCTGCGCAAGGCCCACGACAACCTGGAGAGCGTGGTCGAGAAGCGCACCGCCCAGCTGGCCGAAGTGAACGAGCGGCTGGAGGACGACATCCGCCAGCGCGAACTGGCCGACGCCGAACTGCGCCGGCGCAACCTGGAGCTGACGGAACTGAACGAGCAGCTGTCGATGGCCCAGCAGCAGCTGGTGCAGTCGGAGAAGCTGGCCTCAATCGGCCAGCTGGCGGCCGGCGTGGCGCACGAGATCAACAACCCGATCGGCTATATCTTCTCCAACTTCGGCACCCTGCAAAGCTACCTGGACCAGCTGTTCGAGATGCTGGCCGCCTACCAGGACGCCGAGGCCAGCGTCACGGCGCCCGAGGTGGCGGCCCGGCTGCGCGCCATGCGCGAACAGATCGACCTCGACTTCCTGCGCGAGGACATCCCTTCCCTGATGAGCGAATCGAAGGAAGGCATCGTGCGCGTGCGCCACATCGTGCAGGACTTGAAGGATTTCTCGCGGGTGGACGCCAACCAGGAATGGGTGTGGGCCGACCTGCACCAGGGCATCGATTCCACCCTCAACATCGTCAGCAACGAAGTCAAGTACAAGGCCGACGTGGTCAAGGAATACGGCGCCATCCCCGACATCGAATGCCTGCCGCTGCAGATCAACCAGGTGGTAATGAACCTGGTGGTCAACGCGGCCCACGCCATCGGCCCCGAGCGGGGCCGGATCACGGTGCGCACCGGCACCGAGGGCGACCAGGTGTGGCTGGAAGTGGCCGACACGGGCAGCGGCATCGCGCCCGAGGCCCTGTCGCGCATCTTCGATCCGTTCTTCACCACCAAGGCCGTGGGCAAGGGAACGGGGCTTGGTTTGTCGCTCGCTTATGGTATCGTGCAAAAACATAAGGGCAGGATCGACGTCAGCACGGAGCTCGGCAAGGGCACCTGCTTCCGCGTCACGCTGCCCATCCGCCACCCTGCCGACACCAAGGAAGCGAGCCTATGACAGCTGCCGCACTCCCGCACAGCCCGCCCGTGCTGCAGACGGCCAGCGCCACCGTGCTGTTCGTCGACGACGAGCCCAACATCCTGTCCGCCCTGCGCCGCCTGTTCCGTCCGCGCGGCTACCGGGTGCTGACGGCCGAGAGCGGCGCCGAGGGGCTGGAAGTGCTGGAGCGGGAGCCGGTCGACCTCGTCATTTCCGACATGCGCATGCCGGAAATGGACGGCGCCCGCTTCCTGGCCCAGGTGCGCCAGCGCTGGCCGGGCGTGCTGCGCCTGCTGCTGACGGGCTATTCCGACATCCAGTCCATCCAGGACGCCATCAACTGCGGCGAGATCTACCGCTACATCACCAAGCCGTGGGACGACAACGACATCGTGCTGGTGGTGCGCCATGCGCTCGAGCGGCGCGAACTGGAACTGGAAAAGCAGCGCCTGGAACAGCTGACGGTACGCCAGAACGAGGAACTGAAGGCCCTCAACCAGAGCCTGGAGGCGAAGGTGGAGGCGCGCACGCGCCAGCTCAAGGTCGAGCACGACGCGGCCGTGGCCGCCAACGACAAGCTCAAGACCAACTTCATCACCACCATCAAGATCTTTTCCAGCATCGTCGAGCTGCGCGGCGGCCAGCACACGGGCCATGCGCGCCAGGTGGCCGACCTGGCCCGCAAGCTGGCCGTGGCCCTCAAGCTCGACGCGCGCGAAACCCAGGACGTGTTCATCGCCGCCCTGCTGCAGGACATCGGCAAGATCGGCTTCACCGACGACATGCTGGCCACCCCGCTCACGCTGCTCCATGGCGAGGCGCTGGGCCAGTACCGCAAGCACCCGCTGCGGGCCGAGCAGCTGCTGATGCCGCTGCAGGACTTGCGCGGCAGCGCCGCCATCCTGCGCGCCCAGCTCGAACGCTTCGACGGCAACGGCTTCCCCTACGGCATCTCAGGGCTGGCCATTCCCATCGGGGCCCGCATCCTGGCCCTGGCGGCCGACTATTTCAACCTGCAGCAGGGCGCCATGGTGCAGCGCCACCTGCGGCCCGAGGAAGCCAGGTCGCTCATCCTGGACGCGGCCGGCAAACGCTACGACCCGGCCGTGGTGACGGCATTCCGCCAGATCGTCGACTACACGGCCGAGGATCCGGGCGCCGGGGTCGATGTGCTGTCGGGCGAACTGCAGCCGGGCATGGTGCTGGCGCGCGACCTGATCAGCCGCGACGGCCTGATGCTGCTGCCGGCCGAGTATGTGCTGGACCCGCGCATGATCCAGCAGGTGCAGGACTTCGAATCGAAGAGCGAGGGCCGGCTGGCGATCTGGATACGCCCCGCCAAGCCGGCCCAATAGCGGCCGCCCCGGCC
>NZ_JBYSZG010000008.1:31299-162863 GCF_058786935.1 Rugamonas sp. FW305-51 | reverse complement strand
GCCCCGCCCGGCTTCGCCCACCGCCGACCCGGCGGCGCAACAACGGTCGGTATGACCGGGCACCACCACAACGAAAACAGCGGGCGCGATGGCGGGCACCCGCGCCGCCATCCCAGCCCCTGTCCAGCGACCTAGCTCCAGTGTTGAAGGGGAAATGAATCATGAATTGGTACAAAAACCTCACCGTGCGCCAACGCCTGTTTGCCGGCTTTGGCCTGTCCACCATCTTGCTGGCACTGATCGCCGGCGGTTCGTGGTGGGCCCTCAATTCCGTCAAGCGCGGGGTCGAAGTGATCGTCAGCGAAAACAACCGCAAGACCGATACCGCCTGGCGCATGCGCGCCGAGCTGGAGGAAACGGCGCGCAGCGTGCGCGACCTGATCGTCACGCGCGACAGCGCGGTGCAGGAACGCCAGCGCAAGCTGCAGGCCGATGCCCGCCAGCGCTTCGACGCGCTGTACACGGCGCTGGCGGCGATGCTGGTGAGCGAGGACGAGAAGAAGGTCTACGCCAACATCGGCCGCCTGCGCGGGGTGGTGCTGCCGCTGCTCGACGAGGCGATGGAGCAGGCCACGCGCGGCATGAAGGAAGTAGCCAGCGAAACCCTGATCGAGAAGGCGCAGGAGCCGCAAACGCGCTGGATCGGCGAGATGCAGGCCATGATCGAGTTGCAGGACCGGCGCACCGGCGCCAGCGTGGCGTCGATGCAGGCGGCCTACCGCGCGGCCACCGTCGGGCTGCTGGGCGGCGCGGCGCTGGCGGTGCTGCTGAGCGCCGGCCTGGGACTGGGCATAGGACGCTCGCTGGCGCGCCAGCTGGGCGGCGAACCGCGTTACGCGCGCCACGTGGCGCGCCGCATCGCCGCCGGCGACCTGGGCGAAGACATCGCGGTGCGCTCCGGCGAGCACGAGAGCCTGCTGGGCGCCATGCAGGAAATGCAGGGCGGGCTGCGTGCCATGGTGGTGCAGATCAAGGAGTCGGCCGAGTTGGTGGCGCTGCACAGCGGCGAGATCGCACAGGGCAATTTCGACCTGAGCGCGCGCACCGAATCGCAGGCCAGCAACCTGCAGCGCACCAGCGCCTCGATGGCCGCGCTGACGAACACCGTGCGTCACAACACCTCCTCGGCGCGCGAAGCGAGCGCGCTGGCCAGTTCGGCCGCCGAAGTGGCCAGCGCAGGCGGCACCGCCGTGGACGAAGTGGTGCGGCGCATGGCCGAGATCCAGGAGTCGAGCCGCAAGATCACGGAAATCATCAGCGTCATCGACGGCATCGCATTCCAGACCAATATCCTGGCCCTGAACGCGGCCGTCGAGGCGGCCCGGGCCGGCGAACAGGGCCGCGGCTTCGCGGTCGTCGCCAGCGAGGTGCGCAACCTGGCCCAGCGCAGCGCCCAGGCGGCCAAGGAGATCAAGGTGCTGATTTCGGACAGCGTGGAACGGGTCGACGGCGGCAGCCGCCTGGCGGCGCAGGCCGGCACCACCATGGCCGACATCGTGGCGCGCGTGCGCCAGGTGTCGACCATCGTGGCCGAAATCTCCACCGCCTCGGCCGAACAGGAGGCCGGCATCGGCCAGATCGGCAGCGCCGTCAGCGATCTCGACAGCGTCACCGAGCAGAACGCCGCGCTGGTCGAGCAGAGCACGGCCGCCGCCGACGGCCTCAAGGGCGAGGCGGAGCGCCTGCGCGAGACCGTGTCGCAGTTCCGGCTGGTGCCGGCGCCGCGCGCCGCCGTTGCAGCTGCGGGGGCAGCCGCACCACGGCTGCACTGATGGGGCGGCGCACCGGCGCGCGCACCGCCACGGCGGGCCGCGCCCATGGTGAACGGGCCGCGCGCAAGCGGTCCGATGTTCGTTTGAACCAAAACGAACACAAACACACAAATTTTTGTTGTTCAATTTTCGAAATTGCGTACAATGGTCATCACCGGCTGCCCAGCGTCGCTTCCGCGTCCGGTCGCAGCGCCATGTGCAGGGGAGGCCCCCCTCCCCGCACCAACCGATGAGGGACTCAGATATGAAAACAAACCAACATTTTCATCCAGTGCGCGGCTTGCGGCCGGCGCCCCGTCCATGGTGACGGCGCCCGCCACGCCGCCGGCGGCGCAGCGGCAATGCGACCTGCTGATCGTGGGCGGCGGCATCAACGGTGCCGGCATCGCGCGCGACGCCGTGGGTCGCGGCCTGAGCGTGATCCTGTGCGAGCAGCACGACCTGGCCCAACACACCTCCTCCGCCAGCACCAAGCTGATCCACGGCGGCCTGCGCTACCTGGAATACTATGAATTCAAGCTGGTGCGCAAGGCGTTGCAGGAACGCGAAGTGCTGCTGCGCGCCGCGCCCCACATCATGCGCCCGCTGCGTTTCGTCATGCCGCATGACGCCAGCCAGCGTCCGGCCTGGATGATACGGGCCGGCCTGTTCCTCTACGACCACCTGGCCAAACGTGAATTCCTGCCCGCCTCGAGCGGCATCGCGCTGCGCCGGCACGAGGCGGGCAAGCCGCTCAAGGTCGGCTACAGCAAGGGCTTCGTGTATTCGGACGGCTGGGTGGACGACGCCCGGCTGGTGGTACTGAACGCGCTCGACGCGGCCGAACGGGGCGCCACCATTCTCACCCGCAGCAAATGCGTGGCCATGGCGCGCGAAGGCGACGGCTGGCATGCCAGCATCGCCAGCGAGCAGCACGGCCGCATCGAGGTGCGCGCGCGCGCCGTGGTGAACGCGGCCGGCCCCTGGACCGGCCAGTTCGCCGATGCGGCCGTGGGCGCCAGGAACGGCCATGGCCTGCGCCTGATCAAGGGTAGCCACATCATCGTGCCGCGCCTGTTCGAGCATGAATACGCCTACATCTTCCAGAATCCGGACAAGCGCATCATCTTCGCCATCCCCTACCAGGACCAGTTCACCCTGATCGGCACCACCGACCTCGAATACCGGGGCGAGCCGGGCCAGGTCACCATCAGCGACGGCGAGGTGGACTACCTGTGCCAGATGGCCAACCGCTATTTCAGCAAGCAGATCGCGCCGGCCGACGTGGTGGGCAGCTATTCGGGCGTGCGCCCCCTGCTCGACGACAGCTCGCAGGACGCCTCGGCCGTCACGCGCGACTACCTGCTCGAATGCGACGACGCCACCCCGCCCTTCCTCAACGTATGGGGCGGCAAGATCACCACCTACCGCAAGCTGGCCGAGGAGGCGCTGGCGATGCTGCAGCGGCGGCTCGGTCGCGCCGCGCCGGACTGGACGGCCACCGCGCCGCTGCCCGGCGGCGACCTGGATCAGCCCGGCGCGCTGGTGGCCGACGGCGACTTTTCCCGCTTCCTGGGCCAGTTCCAGCGCAGCTATCCCTGGCTGCCGGCCGCACTGGCGCAGCGTTACGCGCGCTGCTACGGCACCCGCGCCCGGCGCATGCTGGACAACGCGGCCAGCCTGGCCGACCTGGGCGAGGAGCTGGCGCCCGGCCTGTACGAGCGCGAAGCGCGCTATCTGATGGCGGTGGAGTGGGCGCGCAGCGCCGAGGACATGCTCTGGCGCCGCACCAAATGCGGGCTGCATAGCCAGCCGCATCACGTAGCCCGGCTGCAGCAATGGATCGCGCAAGCGGCCAAGTCGCCGCCGGCGGCATTATCGATGCAAGGAGAAGTGCAGTGATTTTAGAGCTTAAAGATATAAGCCTGAGAGTGGGAGCGGAGACACATCTTTATCCCCTGGAGCTGAAGCTGGTGCCGGGCGACATCAACGTGTTACTGGGCCCCACCCAGGCCGGCAAGACGACGCTGATGCGCGTCATGGCCGGACTCGACGCCCCCAGCGCCGGCCGCGTGCTGGTGGACGGCAAGGACGTCACCGGCGTGAGCGTGCGTGAACGCAACCTGGCCATGGTCTACCAGCAGTTCGTCAACTATCCGGCCATGACGGTGTATGAGAACATCGCCGCGCCGCTGCGCCTGCAGCGCTGCCCGGCCGACGAGATCGCGCAGCGCGTGCGCCAGATCGCCGCCAAGCTGCACATCGAGCACCTGCTCGAACGCTTGCCCGGCGCCCTGTCGGGCGGCCAGCAGCAACGCTGCGCGCTGGCGCGGGCGCTGGTCAAGCGCGCGCCGCTGGTGCTGCTCGACGAGCCGCTGGTGAACCTCGACTACAAGCTGCGCGAGGAATTGCGCATGGAGCTGAGCGAGCTGTTCAAGGACGGCAATACCACCGTGGTGTACGCCACCACCGAGCCGCAGGAAGCGCTGCTGCTGGGCGGCCACACGGTGCTGATGGACGCCGGCCGCATCATCCAGACCGGCCCCACGCTGGACGTCTACCACCGCCCCGCCACGATCCGGGCGGCCGCCATCTTCAACGATCCGCCGATGAACATCTTCGACGCCCACATCCAGGACCAGCGCACGGTGCGCCTCGATAACGGCCCGGCCCTGGCCGTGGCCGCGCCGGACCTGGCGCTGCCGGCCGCCAAGCCGGTCAAGGTGGGGGTGCGCTGCCACCACGTGCGCCTGAGCGACGGCGCCGCACACAGCAACCGCATCGACTGCACCGTCGACCTGGCCGAGCTGAGCGGCTCGGAAACCTATGTCCACCTGCACCACGGCGCCAACAGCCTGGTGGCCCAGGTGCCGGGCGTGTACGTGGCCGACATCGACGCGCCGGTCCAGGCCAGCGTCAGCCCCGAGCATCTGTTCCTGTTCGACGCCGACGGCGCCCTGCTGCGCGCACCCAAGGAGAACGCCCATGGCGCGCATTGAATTCCGTAACCTGGGCCATGCCTATGGTCCCAATCCCGCCAGCCCGCAGGACTACGCGCTGCAGCCGATGAACATGGTGTGGGAGGACGGCGGCGCCTACGCGCTGCTGGGCCCTTCGGGCTGCGGCAAGTCCACCCTGCTCAACATCATTTCCGGCCTGCTGGTACCTTCGCACGGCCAGGTGCTGTTCGACGGCCAGGACATGACGCAAGTGCCCACCCGCGGGCGCAACATCGCCCAGGTGTTCCAGTTCCCCGTGCTGTACGACACCATGAGCGTGTACGATAACCTGGCCTTCCCGCTGCGCAACCGCAAGGTGCCGGAGGCGCAAGTGCACCAGCGCGTGCATGAGGTGGCCGAGATCCTGGGCATGAAGGATGCGCTGCAACAGCGCGCCGCCGGCATGGCGGCCGACGCCAAGCAGAAGATATCGCTGGGCCGCGGCCTGGTGCGCAAGGACGTGGCCGCCATCCTGTTCGACGAGCCGCTGACGGTGATCGATCCGCACCTGAAATGGCAGCTGCGCCGCCAGCTCAAGCAGATCCACCAGCAGCTCAAGCTGACCCTGATCTACGTCACCCACGACCAGGTGGAGGCGCTGACCTTCGCCGACGAGGTGGTGGTCATGACCAACGGCAAGATCGTGCAGAAAGGCACGCCCGACGCCCTGTTCGAGCGGCCCGACCACACCTTCGTCGGCTACTTCATCGGCAGCCCCGGCATGAACTTCTACCCCGTCAAGCTGAACGGCGAGGCGGACGCGGTCCACATCGGCCCGCACCGGCTCGCGCTCGAGCCGGCCACCGTGGCCATGCTGCGCCAGGCCGGCGGCGACCTGAGCATGGGTATCCGGCCCGAGTTCGTCGAGCTGGCCGCGCCCGGCAGCGCCGGCGCGCTGGAGGCCGACATCTGGCAGGTGCAGCAGCTGGGCACCTGCCAGCTGGCCACCGGCACCGTGGCCGGCCTGCCGCTCAAGGCCAAGCTCGACAGCGCCCTGCGGCTGCAGCCGGGCCGTCACTGGCTGCGCCTGGCGCACCCGCAAACCATCTTCTTCCGCAACGATGAAAGGATAGCGCGATGAACAAGCCCTATAACAACAAGGCCTGGTTCTTCATCCTGCCGGTGTTCCTGTGCGTGGCGTTTTCCGCCATCCTGCCCCTGATGACGGTGGTGAATTATTCGGTGCAGGACATCATCAGTCCGACCCAGGCCGTGTTCGTGGGCCTGGAATGGTTCCGCGCCATCATGCGCGACCCGGACCTGCACGGCGCCCTGCTGCGCCAGATGGTGTTCTCGCTGTGCGTGCTGCTGGTGCAGATTCCGCTCGGCGTGGGCCTGGCCCTGTCGATGCCATCCAAGGGCTGGAAGTCGTCGGCCGCGCTGGTGGTGCTGTCGATGCCGCTGCTGATCCCATGGAACGTGGTGGGCACCATCTGGCAGATCTTCGGCCGCGCCGACATCGGCCTCGGCGGCTATCTGCTGAACGGCCTGGGGGTCGATTACAACTACGCCTCGCACACGGCCGACGCCTGGCTCACCGTGCTGGTGATGGACGTGTGGCACTGGACGCCGCTGGTGGCGCTGCTCGGTTTCGCCGGCCTGCGCTCGATCCCGGACGCTTACTACCAGGCGGCCCAGATCGACGGCGCCAGCCGCTGGGCCATCTTCCGCTACATCCAGCTGCCCAAGATGCGCGGCGTGCTGATGATCGCGGTGCTGCTGCGCTTCATGGACAGCTTCATGATCTACACGGAGCCGTTCGTGCTGACCGGCGGCGGTCCCGGCAACTCGACCACCTTCCTCAGCCAGTACCTGACGCAAAAGGCGGTCGGCCAGTTCGACCTGGGCCCGGCGGCGGCGTTCTCGCTGATCTATTTCCTGATTATTCTGCTGTTCAGTTTTGTGCTCTACAACTGGATGCAGGGTGCCGGCAACAGCGGCACCACCACCGGAGGCGCGCATGAGTAATACCAACCAGTCCAACCGCCTGCCGCGGGCCGTGACGCTGCTGCTGTACGTGGGCTTCACCCTGATCCCGCTGTACTGGATGCTCAACACCTCGCTCAAGACCAACGAGGAAACGCTGTCCGTGTTCACCATGTGGCCGCGGCACCTGACCTGGGACAACTACAAGACCATCTTCACCGATCCGTCCTGGTACAGCGGCTACATCAACTCCATGATCTACGTGGCCATGAACACCGTCATGTCGCTGCTGGTGGCGCTGCCGGCCGCCTATGGCTTCTCGCGCTACCGCTTCCTGGGCGACAAGCACATGTTCTTCTGGCTGCTGACCAACCGCATGACGCCGCCGGCCGTGTTCCTGCTGCCATTCTTCCAGCTCTACTCGACCGTGGGCCTGATGGACACCCACCTCGCCGTGGCGCTGGCGCACATGCTATTCAACGTGCCGCTGGCCGTGTGGATACTGGAAGGGTTCATGTCGGGCATCTCGCGCGAGATCGACGAGACGGCCTACATCGACGGCTTCTCGTTCCCGCGCTTCTTCCTGCGCATCTTCCTGCCCCTGATCAAGGCCGGAGTGGGCGTGACGGCCTTCTTCTGCTTCATGTTCAGCTGGGTGGAACTGCTGCTGGCGCGCACCCTGACCTCGGTCAACGCCAAGCCGATCAGCGCCATCATGACGCGCACCGTGTCGGCCGCCGGCATGGACTGGGGCGTGCTGGCCGCCGCCGGCGTACTGACCCTGGTGCCGGGCATGCTGGTGATCTGGTTTGTGCGCAATCATATTGCCAAAGGTTTCGCGATGGGGAGGGTGTGAGCATGGAATTGACTTTCGCATGGATGGCCTGGACGACGCCGATCGCCATCTTCTTCAGCTGCATCATCCTGATGCTGGCCGGCATGACGGTGTGGGAATTGCGTTCGCCCACGGTGGAGCGCAAGGGCTTCCTGCCGATGCGCACCACGCGCGGCGACCGCCTGTTCATCGGCCTGCTGTCGGCCGCCTACATCAACCTGGCGTGGGTGGGCTTGACCGACCTGAGCCAATGGATAGGCGCCGCGCTCGGCTTTGCCGCGCTGGCCATCGTGATGGTGTGGGCTTAAGGTTCTTTCGTAGTTGCAGTAAGACGCAGTCAAGCAAGAAGAAACTCCCTTCCGTTTCTCTTGCCGTAGTCCCTGGAAGTTCAACAACAAGTGGAGATGACATGAAGAAAAGCAAGCAAACCGCATTCAAGCTAAGCCTGATCGCTGCTGCGGTGCTGGGTCTGTCCGGCAATGCCGCCTGGGCGGACAGCAAATCGGCCGAGAAGTGGATCGACACGGAATTCAAGCCAAGCACCCTGTCGCGCGCCGACCAGCTCAAGGAAATGACCTGGTTCATGGACGCCGCCGCCAAGCTCAAGGCCAAGGGCGTCAAGGAAATTCACGTGGTGTCGGAAACGCTGGACACCCACGTCTATGAATCGAAGACCCTGGCCAAGGCGTTCGAGGAAATCACCGGCATCAAGGTGATCCACGACGTGATCCAGGAAGGCGACCTGGTCGAAAAAATGCAGACCTCCATGCAGTCGGGCAAATCGATCTACGACGGCTGGGTCAACGACTCGGACCTGATCGGCACCCACTACCGCTACGGCCAGACCGTGGTGCTGTCGGACTACATGGCCGGCCCCGGCAAGGAATACACCAATCCCGGCCTGGACCTGAAGGATTTCATCGGCACCAGCTTCACCACCGCGCCCGACGGTAAGATGTACCAGCTGCCCGACCAGCAGTTCGCCAACCTGTACTGGTTCCGCGCCGACTGGTTCGCGCGCAAGGACTTGCAGGCCAAGTTCAAGGCCAAGTACGGCTACGAGCTGGGCGTGCCGCAGAACTGGTCGGCCTATGAGGACATCGCCGCCTTCTTCACCAACGACGTGAAGGACCTGGACGGCAAGAAGGTGTTCGGCCACATGGACTACGGCAAGAAGGACCCGTCGCTGGGCTGGCGCTTCACCGACGCCTGGCTGTCGATGGCCGGCACCGCCGACAAGGGCATCCCGAACGGCCTGCCGGTCGACGAATGGGGCATCCGCGTGGCCGCCGACAAGTGCACCCCGGTGGGCGCCTCGGTCACCCGCGGCGGCGCCACCAACTCGCCGGCCGCGGTCTATGCACTCACCAAATACCTGGACTGGATGAAGAAGTACGCCCCGCCCGAGGCGCTGGGCATGACCTTCTCCGAAGCCGGTCCGGTGCCGGCCCAGGGCCAGGTGGCGCAGCAGATCTTCTGGTACACGGCCTTCACCGCCGGCATGACCAAGCCCGGCCTGCCGGTGGTCAATAGCGACGGTACGCCCAAGTGGCGCATGGCGCCCGGCCCGCACGGCCCGTACTGGAAGGACGGCATGCAGAACGGTTACCAGGACGTCGGTTCCTGGACCTACCTGAAGAGCACCCCGCCCGACCAGATGGCCGCCGCCTGGCTGTATGGCCAGTTCGTCACCTCCAAGACCGTGTCGCTGAAAAAATCGCTGGTGGGCCTGACCTTCATCCGCGATTCCGACATCCGCTCCAAGGCGATGACGGAGATGGCGCCCAAGCTGGGCGGGCTGATCGAGTTCTACCGCAGCCCGGCGCGCGTGGCCTGGACCCCGACCGGCAACAACGTGCCCGACTATCCGAAGATGGCACAGCTGTGGTGGAAGAACGTCTCGACCGCCATCTCGGGCGAGAAAACGCCGCAGGGCGCGATGGATAACCTGGCCACGGAAATGGACGGCATCCTGTCGCGCCTGCAGCGCGCCGGCATGAAGAACTGCTCGCCCAAGCTGAACGAGCCGAAGGACGCCGCCGCCTGGCTGAGCAACAAGGGCGCGCCATGGGCCAAGCTGTCCGACGAGAAGCCCAAGGGTGAAACCATCGCCTACGACACGCTGCTCAAGGCGTGGAAGGAAGGCCGCGTGCGTTAATCGCGTCCGTCGGCGGCGCCGGCCGTCGCTGCCCCGCGGGGCATGCGGCGGGCCGGCGCCGGCGTGCCTGCGCGTCTGTGCGCGCCCGGTGCCGGTCCGCGTGGCCCGGCGCCCGGCACGCACCGCGCAGGTCTATCAAACCGCAATACCAATTGGCAGGACTGGAATCGTTATGGCCTATTTGCTGGCTCTGGATCAGGGCACATCGAGCTCGCGCACCATCGTCTTTCGCGACAGCGGCGAAATCGTCGCCTCCGCGCAACAGGAATTCACCCAACACTTTCCGCAACCGGGCTGGGTCGAACACGACGCGCACGAACTGTGGAGCACCCAGCTGGCCACCGCCCGCGCGGCGCTGGCCAAGGCTGGCCTCACGGCGGCCGACATCGCCGCGCTGGGCATCACCAACCAGCGCGAAACGACCATCGTATGGGAGCGCGCCACGGGCCGCCCCATCTTCAACGCCATCGTCTGGCAGGACCGCCGTACCGAGGCGCTGTGCGACCGGCTGCGGGCCGACGGCCTGGCCGACACCATCCGCCGCAAGACGGGCCTGATACTGGACCCCTATTTTTCCGCCACCAAGCTGGCCTGGATACTGGACCACGTGGACGGCGCCCGCGCCCGCGCCGCGCGCGGCGAGCTGTGTTTCGGCACGGTGGACGCCTGGCTGGTGTGGAACCTCACAGGCGGGCGCCTGCACGTCACCGACGTCAGCAACGCCGCCCGCACCATGCTGTGGAATATCCACGATGGCTGCTGGGACCAGGAACTGCTGGCCTGGCTGGACATTCCGGCCGAAGTGCTGCCGCAAGTGCATCCATCGAGCCACCAGTATGGCAGCACGGATGCCCAGTGGCTGGGCGCCGCCCTGCCCATCGCCGGCATCGCGGGCGACCAGCAGTCGGCCCTGTTCGGCCAGGCCTGCTTCAAGCCCGGCATGGCCAAGAACACCTACGGCACCGGGTGCTTCATGCTGCTCAATACGGGCACGGAATGCGCCGATTCGCAGCATGGCCTGATCAGCACCGCCGCCTGCCAGGCGGACGCCAGCCGCCAGTACGCGCTCGAAGGCAGCGTGTTCGTCGGCGGCGCCGTGGTGCAATGGCTGCGCGACGGCCTCAAGGCCATCAACAGCACGGCCGAAGTGGAGGCGCTGGCCGCCTCCGTGCCCGATTCGGGCGGCGTGGTGTTCGTGCCCGCCTTTACGGGACTGGGCGCGCCGTACTGGGTGCCGTCGGCCAAGGGCGCCATCCTGGGCCTGAGCCGGGGCACCACCCAAGCCCACATCGCGCGCGCCGCGCTGGAAGGGATCGCGTTCCAGAGCGCGGCCCTGCTGCAGGCCATGATGGCCGACGCCGCCACCCCCATCACGGAATTGCGGGTGGACGGCGGCGCCTGCGCCAACAACCTGCTGCTACAATTCCAGGCCGACCTGCTCGGCATCCCCGTGCTGCGTCCGCAAGTGACGGAGACGACGGCGCTGGGCGCGGCCTACCTGGCCGGCCTGGCCACGGGCGTCTATCGCAACCAGGAACAACTGGCCGCGCAATGGCGGGTCGAGCGCGTGTTCGAGCCGGCCATGGAGCGGGCCCAGGCCCAGGAACGCATGCACAACTGGGAGCGCGCCATCGGCCAGGTGCGCCCCGCCTGATCATTTCAATGCAAGACCCCGGATTCGAACCGACCAGGTTCACAGAGCGTGGTGCTGTACACCACAACAATCAGAAAGGGAGATAAGGCATGAACCAAGGGATGTTGAAATTGCTGCCACTGGCCATCGCGGCCGCACTGGCAAGCGGCGCTGTCCGCGCCGATGCTGGTCACGATGAGGAAGGCTTCCACGGCTACCTGCGCGCCGGCGCCGGCACCAGCTCGGGCCACGGCCCGCAAAGCTGCTACGGCCTCGGTGGCAACACCATGAAATACCGTCTCGGCAACGAGTGCGACGCCTATTTCGAAGGCGGCTACACCCATGAAGTGGCCAAGTCGGCCGACGGCGTCAGCTTTGTCGCCACGCTGTGGGGCACGGAGTACAACTCCGGCTCCGATTTCGGCGACGCCAAGCTGGGCCTGGCCAAGGCCTATGTGGAAGCGAAAGGGCTCGATTTCCTGAACGGCGGCGTGGCCTGGATCGGCAAGCGCTACTACTACCGTCCCGACATCCACATGCTGGACCTGCAGTACATCAACCTGAACGGCACCGGCGGCGGTATCGACGCCATCAAGGCCGGTCCGGGCAAGTTCAGCTACGCCGTGTTCAAGGACAACGACAGCAACGTCATCGATCCGAACACGGGCCTGGTGACCAACACCAACGCCGCCATCCGCCAGAACTTCATCTACGAAGGCCTGCCGGTGAACGCCGGCGGCAGCATCGACCTGGCCGCGTCGCTGATCTCGGCCCAGGGCGACGGCAAGCACGGCGGCTGGCAGCTGACCGCGCTGCACAAGCAGGACAAGGTATTCGGCGGCAGTAACACCTTCGGCGTGCAGTATGGCGTCGGCCCGGGCACGGGCATCGGCGTGGGCAACGACCGCATGGGCGCGGCCGGCAGCACCACCCTCACCTCGGACGTGAAACGCAGCCGCATCTTCGACGACCTGGTGGTGCAGCCGACGCCGGAGTTCAGCATGGAATTCGTGGCGCTGGCCCAGCACGACAAGTCCGACGCCGGTGGTTCGAGCACCTGGACCACGCTGGGCGCCCGCCCCGCGTACGCGCTCAACAACCACTTCAAGCTGCAGATGGAAATCGGCACCCACCGCGTGACCCAGCCGGGCGCCGACACGCTGCGCCTGACCAAGGTGACGTTCGCGCCGACCATCACGGCCGGCAAGGGCTATTGGGACCGTCCGGAACTGCGCGCCTTCATCACCTATGGCAAGTGGAACGACGCCGCCCGCGCCGCCGTCAACGCCAACAATAATTCCGGCGCTGTCTACGGCAGCAACACCAGCGGCACGTCCGCCGGTTTGCAGGTGGAAGCCTGGTTCTAAGCATCAACCTGACTAGCGCCGATAAGCCGCATTTGCCGTCACGGGCGGCTGACGGCGCTAGTCGCGTCTGCGGGGAATCTGCCTGACAGCGGCATGCACTACAGCCCGAAAAAAGAACTAGGCAAGTCTTTTATCCGCACTAAAATGTTAAATATACTTAACAGAAATGGATACGGAAATGAACTTGGCCGAAATCGGTGTCAAAATTCACGACAGCCGTGTCTGCACCGGCTTATCGCAGGAACAGCTGGCCAAGTTTGCCGGGCTATCCCGTGTGACCATCAACCAGTTGGAAAAGGGGACGGTGAAGGATCTTAGCTATACCAAACTGAAGTCCGTTTTGGATGTCTTGAGTATCAACGTGGAAACGGTACAACCATTCCACATAACAAGTGCGTTGACGGTCGCTGCACGCAGCGCCAGCACTAGTTACCGCGATGTATTAACTTCCGACATGCTGGCGATAATGCTTCGCACTGGCCAAGCGCCCGAGCAATTTCATCCACATCTGATGGCATTGCTGGACGAGACCCCCCTACCCCTTGTCGTCAGAGCAGTTTCCGAGGCCGCCACGCCCGGCGTCCCGGCCCGAAAGATCATGAAGCATTTAAGCGCGTGGGCGACGCAATGGAAAGTGTGCAGGACGGTCTGGTAATGGCCGGCACGCCTGTAGTTCCCGCAAACTGGGAAATACTATTTTCGAAAGCGATGGCGATCATCGATGAGATCGCCATATACGGCCGAGACGAACCGTTCTGGACATTTGGCGGCGGGACTGCGCTCATGCTACGTTTCGGTCACCGTTCCAGCAAAGACGTCGACATCTTCGTGCCGGATCCACAGTCACTGGGCTATGTGACGCCTCGCCTGAGCGATATCGCCGCATCGATCACCAATGACTACGTGGAAGCGGCCGGTTATGTCAAACTGTTTCTTGACGAGGGTGAAATCGAGCCTACTGCCGCATCCAGTCGCGCAGCTCGTAGTACCAGTAGGTCAGCTGCGCGGCCAGCAGGCCGGCGGGGCCGCCCGTGGCGGGCAGGCCCCACTGGCTGAAGCGGTCAAGGTCGGCGCGCTCGCCCAGGATGGCGCGGGCCAGCACTTCTCCCGACAAGGTGGTGGGCGCCACGCCGTGGCCGCCGAAGCCCATGCCGTACCACAGCCCTTCGGGCAAGCGCCCCAGCTGCGGCATCTTGTGGCGGCCGTAGCTCATCATGCCGCTCCAGGCATAGTCGACCCGCGTGCCTGCCAGTTGCGGATACACCTTGAGCATGTCCCGGTACAGCAGCCGCGCCACGTCCGGCGCGCTGCGGTCACGGATCGAGATGCGCCCGCCCCACAGCAGGCGGCTGTCGGCCAGCGGCCGGTAGTAGTCGAAAGCGAAGCGTGTGTCGTAGACGGCGGCGTTGGTGTCGAGCGCCGTTCGCAGGCGCTCGCCCAGCGCCTCCGTCACCATCACGTAGGTGGCGATCGGCAGGATGGCGCCGGCCAGCCTGGGATACAGCCGTTCAATATAGCCGCCGCAGCACACCACCACCTCGCGCGCATGGACCGCGCCCTGCGCCGTGCGTACAGACCAGCCCTCGCCTTCGCGCACGATGCGGGTCACGCGGCTTTGCTCGTACACCTGGGCTCCGCCGTCCGTCAGCGCCCGGGCCAGGCCATGCGCGTATTTGAGCGGGTGGAAATGAAAAGCATTCGATTCGTACAGGGCGCCGAAATAGCGCTCGCTGTGGACGCGCTCCGCGAATTCCTTGCGGCCCACGCGCTGCCACTGCACGCCCAGCTTGTCGGCCATGAAGCGCTGCTGGTCGTCGAGGATGCGCTCGTCGTCGAACCAGTTGGCCAGGTAGATGCCGCCGTGCGTGGCGTCGCAAGCAATGCCGTAGCGTTCGATGCGGCGGCGGATAAGGTCGACGGCGTCCAGCGTCAGGCGGTAAAGCTGGGCGCCCCGGGCATCGCCTGCCGCGTCCAGCAGGCTGCGTTCACCAAGCGAATAGCCGCCGAACACGAAGCCGCCGTTGCGGCCCGAGGCGCCATGGCCCACCGCTTCCGCTTCCAGCAGCACCACATGTTTTTCGCCCCGCTCCAGCAGTGACAACGCCGTCGACAGGCCGGCAAAGCCGCCGCCGATCACGCACACGGCGGCGGATGTGCTGCCCGCCAGCGCCGGCCATACCGGTGTGTCCGCGCTGGCGCGGTAGTAATTTTCGCCGGACAGCCGCTCAGGCACGGGCCAGCGTCGGGTAGTCGCCGACGGTCAGGTCGAATCCGTCGGCATCCGATACCAGGTGCCCCATGCCGCCGTAGGGCAGCGTGCAGCGTTCCTTGATGTGGCCGAACGGCAGCCCGGTCAGCACCGGTATCGGCAGGCGTTCGCGCAAGAAGGCGAGCATGGTGTCGAAATCGTAGCCGTTGTCGGCGGGGTTGAGGCGGTAGCCGGAAAAGTCGCCCAGCACGAGCGCCTGCTGGCCTTCGAACGCGCCCGCGTACAGCATCTGCAGCACCATGCGCTCGACCCGGTACGGATGTTCGTTGATGTCTTCCAGGTAGACGATGCCGCCCTCGATGGGGGCGAAGAACGGTGTGCCCAGCATGTGCACCAGCATGGCCAGGTTACCGCCCCACAGCCGGCCGCGCACGTCCACCGGCGGATTGCCCTGCGCCGTGCCGCGCACCCGGTGCATGGGCCCGCGCAGGCAGTCCCAGAACTGCCTGAGCGTGTACTCGACCGGCTCGTCGCGGATGAAGTCGTCGCACATCATAGGTCCGGCGAAGCTGGCGCGGCCCGTATTCTTCCACAGCCCCATGTGGAAGGCCGTGAAGTCGCTGTAGCCGACAAACAGCTTGCCGCTGTCGGCCATGGCCTGGAAGTCGATCTGCGGCAGGATGCGGCTGATGCCGTACTGCCCGCGCAGCGCGACCACGATCTGCGCTTCGGGATCGGCGGCGGCGGCGTTGAGCTGCGCCAGCCGGCCCGCGTCCGTATCGGCAAAGCGCAGGTGCTTGCGGGAAGAGTCGTAGTAGTTGTGGACCAGGATGCCCTGCGCGCGCAGGCGGGCGATGCCCATTTCCAGCGCGGCGTCGTCGGGCGCGTATCCGCCCGGTGCGGCGATGGCGATGCCGATTTGGGTTGTACTCAAAAATTCGTCTCGATCAGTAGTGGGTGTCGCTGCCGGCCCGCCGGGTGGACGGGGCCATGTCGTTCGGCTCCATCTTACCGTGCAGGTGGGCATCGATCAAGGCGATCAGGCGTTCGATCAGCTGCGGCGGCAGGTCGTGGCCCATGCCTTCGATCACGTGCAGCGCCGCGTTGGGAATGGCTTGCGCCGTATCCTCGCCGCAGGCCAGCGGTATCAGCGGATCGGCCGCGCCGTGGATCACCATGGCCGGACAGCGTATATCCCCGAGCAAGGGCGTGCGGTCGCCGCAGGCGACGATGGCCACCATCTGGCGTGCGATGCCGTCCGGGCAGGTGTTGCGGGCCAGCGCTTGCTCTATCCTTGTGCGCAGCAGTTTTTCCGGTGTCGGATAGGCGGGGCTGCCGATGGTGCGCAGCGTCTGCACCATGCGCTCGACCACCTGCGCCTGGTCGCGCGGATAGCCCGGCATGCGCATGATCGCCTTGCGCGCCACGGCGGTCGGCCCCGGCAGGCCGCGCCGCCCGCTGCTCGACATGATGGAGGTCAGGCTCAAGGTGCGTTCGGCGTGCCGTGCCGCGAAGATCTGGCCTATCATCCCGCCCATCGAAGCGCCGACCACGTGCGCCTTGGCCACGCCCAGGAAGTCCAGCAGGCCGCACGCATCGTCGGCCATGTCGTGCAGCGAGTAGGCCGGGTTGACGGGCCAGCGCACCAGCGTCTTGAGCCAGGTCAGCGTCATGCTGGGCGCGCCGTGCTGGCGCAGTTTGCTCGACAGGCCGCTGTCGCGGTTGTCGTAGCGGATCACGTAATAGCCTTGTTCCACCAGCCCATCGACGAAGTCCTGCGGCCAGCTGGTGAGCTGCATGCCCAGCCCCATCACCAGCAGCACGGGCGGGTCATGCGGGTCGCCGTGCGTTTCGTATGCGATGGTGATGCCGTTTGCGAGCGCGGTAGCCACGGCGACTCCTTCAATATAGGCCGAACAGGGACTGGAACAGCGGGGTGCGTTGCGGGTCCAGGTACAGCAGTTTTTTCAGGCCGGTGTGGCCTTCATGGTCGAAGCGCCGCCACTGCCCTTCCGGCTGCGCGAGGCGGTCGGCGATGGCATACAGCGCCGATGGATTGGCGCCCATCCCCACATGGCTGGCATGCACTTCGATGTTCTCGGAACTGGCCGTTTCCTCTTCCATGCTGCAGTGCCACGCCACCACGCCGTCGGTGCGGCTGAAGATGGAGGTGGTCGGCATCGGTGGGCGCTCGCGCAGGGCGGCGAAGCGCTCGGCGTCGATCTCCTTTTCGCCCGACACCAGCTGGTACACACGCCAGGCATTGGTGGCCTTGGGGCTGCCGGTGAACGGCGAACCGAGCGTGACGACGGTGCGCACGTCGTCCGGCAGCATCTTGGCCAGTTCGCGCGCGTACACGCCGCCCAGGCTCCAGCCCACCAGGCTCACGGTGCGGCCCGTATCGGCCCGCAGCTGGCGGATCTTGTCCAGGCACGCTTCCAGCACGCCGGGCCGGGGGCCGAAATTCAGCCCCTGCTCCCAGGCGTGCACGGAGAAGCCGCGGTCGCTCAGAAAATGGCGGATGACGAGGGTGGTGAAATCGCCCGCGGCCAGGCCGGGAAAGACCATGACGGGATGGCCGTCGCCGCGCGGCGCGACGCGCATGAACGGGTAGGCGGCCAGCGCCGCGCCCAGTTCCCACGGGGCGCGCATTTCCAGCGCCAGCCGCAGCATGCCCGGGGCGTTGTCGTTTTCCAAAGTTTGCGTGACGGCCTTGCGGTGTGACATCTGTACTCCCGGCGATATGGTTTTAGCATACCATTTTTGCTGGGAGCATGAAATGGCGCACCGCAGACCGGTGCGCGGGCGGGAACGGCGTTGGTCAGCCGGCGCCGGCGGCGCGGCGCGCCTCGGCCGCGGCGGCGCGGCGCGCGGCGAAGAAGCGCTTGAGCATGGCGCCGCACTCGTCAGCCAGCACGCCGCCCACGATGCCGGTGTGGTGGTTCAGCTGTTCCTGCTCAAACAGGTTGACGACGGAGCCGCCCGCGCCCGTCTTGGGATCGGCCGCGCCGTAGACCACGCGGGCAAGGCGGGCATGCATCATGGCGCCGGAACACATCACGCACGGCTCCAGCGTCACATACAGTTCGCAGCCGGGCAGGCGGTAGTTGCCCAACGCCTCGGCGGCGGCCCGCAGCGCCACGATTTCCGCGTGCGCCGTGGGGTCGTGCTTGCCGATGGGACGGTTGTAGCCGCGCGCGATCACCACGCCATCCTTGACGACGACGGCGCCCACCGGCACCTCGCCCTCGTCCCACGCGAACTGCGCCTGGGCCAGCGCTTGCTGCATGAAGGCCTGTTCATCGGGCGTGACGGCGTGCCTGGCCGGCGCCGGCAACGGCGCCGCCGCGCTGTCGGCCGCCGGCACGCCGTCCGTCACGGTGGCTGCGGTTTCAGGCATCGGTGATCTCTGCCCAGCAATTCGGGGTTTCATGCAGCACCAGCTTGTGCAGGTGCAGGCCGGTGCCGAAACGGTCCTTGTAGGCCGCCTTCAGGATGTCGAACGCGACCTGGGCCAGGTTCTCCACGGTCGGAATACGGTCGATCACCACCGTCTTGTGGTTGGGCAGCGTGGCCAGGAAGTCGCGCACGGCCGCATCCTTCTCGTAGACCAGGAAGGAGTGGTCCCACACGTCGACCAGGTGTTCCTTGGCCAGCGACTTGATGTCGGAGAAGTCCATGATCATGCCGTTGTCGGAATTGCCTTCGACGGAGATGACCTTGCCGGTCAGCGTGATTTCCAGCGTGTAGCGGTGGCCGTGCAGGTTGCGGCACTGGCTCTTGTGGTCGGGGATACGGTGGCCTGCGTCGAATTCGAGCTTGCGGGTAATGGTCAGCATTGTTATGGTATTTGTAAGAGTTTATGGGTTTGCAGGCTCAGTTTCCATTTCGGACGGCGCTTGCAGGTGTCAATCGCGAGCTTGGTGTTGAACTCGGCCAGCGGGCCATCCATGGGCTGCACGAAGAAGTGGTCGAACGCCAATCCTTCGTAGGCCGCCAGGTCCTGGTCCGTCTGCGGTATCACCACCTTGATTTCATTGCCCCGCTGCACGGCCAGCTGCGAGCCCATCTTGGGGCTGACGCAGATCCAGTCCACGCCCGGCGGCACCGGGATGGTGCCGTTGGTTTCGATGGCGATCTCGAATCCGGCCGCATGCATGGCGGCGATCAGCGGCCCGTCGAGCTGCAACAGCGGTTCGCCGCCCGTGAACACGACGTATTTGCTGGACGGATAGCTGGCCGGCCACAGGGCGTCAATGGCGCCGGCCAGGGCCGCCGGGGTGGCGAACTTGCCGCCGCCCTCGCCGTCCGTGCCCACGAAGTCCGTGTCGCAGAACTGGCACACGGCACTGGCCCGGTCGCTTTCGCGGCCCGTCCACAGGTTGCAGCCCGAAAAGCGGCAGAAAACGGCTGGCCGCCCCGCATGGGCGCCCTCGCCCTGCAGGGTATAAAAGATTTCTTTGATGCTGTAAGTCACAACGTTTCCTCGACTGACCGGCTGCGTACGGCGCGCAAACTCCGGTTGACAACCCTCCATTATAAGCGAGCCTGAGGCCGCGCAGGAATTTACCGGCACCACCCCTGATTTCGCTTTCCTCCCCGCAAGAATTTGACTTTTCACAACGCCCGCCGGCGACAGCCGCGATATGTTGTAGCGGTGCACCAGCCAAATCCCCGCTGCTACACCCGCATGGAGAATTGCACCCTATGAAATACGCTGCACAGTCCCTGCATGTAGACCTGATCGCCGCCGGCGCGGTCATGCTCACCCTCATCGCATTGGCCCTGCTATGGCGCCAGCAGCGCCAGCGCGCCACGCTGACCCGGCTGGAACAAGCCCTGGCGGCCGAACAGGGGGCGCGGGCCAGGGCCGACCAGGCCGCCTTCGAACAGCGCACCCGCGTATGCCAGTTGCTGGCCCAGCAGGACAGCGCGCTGGAGACGGAACGCCAGCGCATCGCCCGCGACATCCACGACGACCTGGGCCAGAACCTGCTGGCCCTGAAAATGGACATCGCCGTCCTCAGCCGCGGCCAGCCCCGCCTGCAAGCCCAGTTGCACCAGATCGAAGCCCACATCGGCGCCAGCATCCGCTCGCTGCGCACCATCATCCACGACTTGCGGCCCGAGGCGCTCGACGACGGCCTGCGCAGCGCCGTCGAAAGCCAGGTGACCCAGTTTTCGCGCCTGAGCGGCATCCAGTGCCGGCTCGACGCCGACCAGCAAGTCTACAACGCCGCGCCCGGCGCCAAGGTGGACGCCGTGCTGTACCGCGTCCTGCAGGAATCGCTGAGCAACATCGCCCGCCACGCCAACGCGACCCGGGTCGACATCGCCCTGTGCCGCCACCCCAGCAGCCTGACCCTGACCGTGTGCGACAACGGCATCGGCCTGCCCGCCAAGCCGCCCCGGGGCAGCAACGGCCTGAGCGGCATCGCCGACCGCGTGGCCCGGGCCGGCGGCAAGTTCCACGTGGCCAGCCGGCCCGGCCAGGGCACGGCGCTGTCCATGTCGTTCCCGCTCGCGCTTGTGCAGCATCAAACGGAAGACGCCGTACACGAAGCAAAATGACAACCCTCTTCACCGCGCCAGCCACCATGACAACATTACAGGCACACCCCGCACAAGGATCGCCCATGAACAACATCCAGAAAATCCAGCACGTCATGGAATTCCCGCAAGCCGACCAGCAGCACGGCTTTGCGCTCAAGCTGATGGAATTGCTGGTCATCCCCACCTTCGTGATCGACGCCAACTGCAAGGTGCTGATCTGGAACCGGGCCTGCGAACGGCTGACGGGCGTGCCGGCCTACGAAGTGCTGGGCACGTCCGACCACTGGCGCAGCTTCTACAACGAGCGCCGCCCCACACTGGCCGACCTGGTGATCCAGGGCCGCACGGGCGAAGTGCACACGCTGTACGACCAGCACGCCCACCGCAGCGAGGGTGGCGACAACCTGTGCGCGGAAAACTGGTGCGAAATGCCGCGCGTGGGCAAGCGGCGCTACCTGGCCGTGGACGCCAGCCCCATCTACGACGCCGAAGGCCGGCTGGTGGCCGTGGTGGAAACGTTGCGCGACATGACGGATGAAAAACGGGCCCAGGTGGCGCTGGAACAGCTGGCCACGCGCGACGGCCTGACGGGCCTGGCCAACCGCCGCTGCTTCGACGATACGCTCGCGGCCGAGTGGCAGCGCGCCCTGCGCCAGCAGCAGCCCTTGTCGCTGCTGATGGTCGACGTCGACAACTTCAAGCAATACAACGATGCCTACGGCCACCTGGGCGGCGACGAATGCCTGCAGCGCATCGCCAACGCGGTGGCCAGCGAAATGCGGGCCAACGACCTGGTGGCCCGCTACGGCGGCGAGGAATTCGCCGTGATCCTGCCCAACCAGGCCCTGAAGGGCGCGGCCATCGTGGCCGAGCGCATCCGCTGCCGGGTCGAGCAGCTGCACTTGCCCAACCTGGGCAGCGACGCCCACGTGGTCACCGTCAGCATCGGCGCGGCCACCGCCCTGCCCTCCGTGGACACCGACCCCAGCCAGCTGGTGGCGACGGCCGACTCGGCCCTGTACCGGGCCAAGCACATGGGTCGCAACCGCATCAGCCTGCCGCTGCAGGAGCAACAGGACCCGGCCGTGGGCCGGGCCTGATCAGCCGAAGGGGTTGGCGACCGTTTTCACGTCCGGCGGCGGCAAGCTGGCGGGCAAGTCCTGCGCCTCCAGCCGCGCCACGATGTCGCCCAGCAACTGGTGCAGGGCGCGCGCGTCGCGCAGGCCGGCCTGGTCGGCCGTCAGGTCCACGTCGCCGCTGAGGGTGATGCGGTCGAGCCGGTTTTCTATGCAGAGGTGGCCGATGTGCAGCACATCGGCTTCGTTGGCGTAGGGAACAAATTTAGGCATCACAGGCTCCAGTCTTCACGTTTATCCTTGCGCGGCTTGACCTTGGGCAGGCGCAGCATGGCTTCCTTCTCGCCGGCCGACAGCGAGGGCAGCAGGTTGATACCCACCCGTCTCTCCAGCTCGGCAATGGTCAGCGTCTCATAATCGTTGGTCGACGCGTTGGCAATGAAATAGGCCGCGCCGGCCCGCTGGCGCGGGCTGTAGACCAGCTTGTACAGGTGCGTAGGCACCAGCACGTTGCCGATCTTTTGCAGGTTACCACCGAGGAAGGCCGGGCCCGTAATCACGTACAGGTCGCCCTCCTTTTTCGCCATCTTGCGCACGGCGCCTTCGATACCTGCCCACACATGACGGTTATTGTCGCCGTTTTGCGGCACCATGTTCGCCAGCGTGAAGCTTTCGTGCTGGGTTTCGCGGTCCGGCATGTCGCCGTTGGGCGACATGTGGCCACGGTCGTAGCCGCTGCGCGCGTAGTCCGACAATTCGGCCCGCTGGCTGACGGGCAATTGCGGCTCGGCGTGGAAGGAATTCTCGCGCGACAGGCTCTGCGCGGCCGCGATATTGTCGGCCGTCAGGTGCTCGGCCGACCACAGCGGCGTACGCGTGAGGCCAGAATGCATGACGCCGAACACACCGTAGCACAGCTCGCGGGTGGCGGCGCCCATCTTTTCGTTGCGGATTTCCGGCAGCCGGCCATCGACATAGTGGGCGGGACAGGCGCCGGCCAAGGCGAAGCTGGCGGCGAAGGTGCCGCAAGCCAAAATGGCGGCGGCCAGGGTTTTCTGGAGCAGACTAGGGTGTTGCATGGTTCCTTCTGGAATGGGCGAAAAAGTTCAAGTTGCCGCATTCTATAAGACGGTGGCCATTTGCAACAAACGCCTGGCGTGCGCGGCCAATTCATCGCGCAGCCGGGGCGGATCGACGATCTCCAGGCCGAACGGCACGCCGGCCAGCTGGCGGGCCAGCCAGGCCAGGTCGTCGGACTGGTTATGCAGCAGCACGCCATCGGCACGCTGCTCGAAGAGGCCGATGGTTTCCATCAAGGCGCGGCGGGCCGTTGCCAGGTCCGTCTTCAACAACACGGTGGCCGAGAAGGCGCGCGGCAAGGAAGCGACGGACAGGCGCAAATGGGCCAGCGCATCGAAATCGGCGGGACGCTCGAACCGCCCCGGCGCCGGCACTGCCGCCAGGATGCGGTCGAGGCGGAAGGTGCGCATGCCGCCGCGCAGATGGCACCAGCCCACGGCATACCAGAAACCCAGGTAATAGGCCAGGCCATAGGTATCGACATCGCGCGCCGAGTCCGCGTCGCCGGACCGGTAGTGCAGGTGGACGCGCTGGCCGCGCTGGGCCGCTGCGCTCAGCACGACCAGCGCCCCGTTGTCGCGCGGGGCCATGCCGTCGGCCAGGTCGAGCCGCACCGTTTCGTCCAGCGCACTGACGCGCTGTTTGAGTCCATCGGGCATGATGCGGGCCAGCTTGGCCTGGGCGCTGGCCACGGCCGGTGCCGCTTCGGCCAGGCCCAGGCTGCGGGCCGCCAGCAGGCCCAGCGACAGTGCCAGGGCCTCGTCTTCCGTGAACATCATCGGCGGCAGCTTGAAACCGGGCACCAGCGCATAGCCGCCATGCCGGCCCCGTTCGCTGGTGATGGGGATGCCGATCTGCTCCAGCATCACGATGTAGCGGCGCAAGGTGCGGCCATCGACCTGCAGCCGGCGCGCCATGTCGGCGCCGCTGAGGCGGCCATGGGTTTGCAGCAGTTCCAGCACTGCCAGGACGCGGGTGGTGGGATGGTACATTTCACAAAGATAACAGATTATCAGGGCGGAATCTGTCCTATATGAGATTTACAGTGCCATATCGCCGTAGCGGACGGCCGAAATCTTTCATCGGGAGCAAAGACATGACGCAAACTGGCTATCTCTGGCTGTATTTTCTGGTCGTATTCGGCGTGGTCCTGTTGCCGGGGCTGGACATGGCCTTCGTCATGGGCAGCTCGCTGCTGGGCGGCAGGCGCAGCGGGATGGCGGCCGTGGGCGGCATCATCGCCGGGGGATTCTGCCATCTGTTGATGGGTGCGCTGGGTGTGGCCGTTGTGCTGCAATGGTGGCCTGGCCTGTTCCGCGCCATGCTGCTGGGCGGCGCCGTCTACATCGCCTGGATAGGCTGGACTTTACTGGGCAGCAACAGCATCCTGCTGCCGGCGGCGAACCAGGAGCGCGCGCCGGAACGCATCATATTCCGCCGCGCCATGGTCACCAGCCTGCTCAATCCCAAGGCCTACCTGTTCATGCTGGCCATCTTCCCCCAGTTCCTGCGCCCGGGGCTGGGGCCGCTTTGGGTGCAATCGGGCGTGCTGGGCGCGATCACGGCGCTGACCCAGGCCGGCGTGTACGGCGCCGTGGCGTTGGCGGCCAGCGGCGCCAGTGGCTGGTTCAACCGTCATCCGGCTGCCGCGATCGTGGTAGCCCGCGTCATGGGAATGCTACTGCTGGCGACGGCCATGCTCAGCGCCTACCAGGCCTGGCATACAGCTTAACGGCTCAAGAGCGAGGAAAAAAATGGGGACGTACCCCATTTTCCCCCAGCCTGACCCAAAAACCGTATTACGTCCCGGGTTTTGGAAAAAGGGGGACGTCCCCATTTTCACATGCGGTCTGACGGCTCACAAAGAATGGGGACGTACCCCATTTTTTCGAAAAGGGGTACGTCCCCATTTTTTTAATAAAAAAGGGCCGGACGCGAAGGATCGCGGCCGGCCCATACTTTTTTTATTATTGGGAGTGCAGGTGACGCCGGTCACGGGAACCGGGCCAACCTTTGTTTTTCTTGTTATGCGGTACAACGCTTTCCAGCTTGTAATAGAGCAAACAGCATTGGCTGGAGAACAAGTTATCGGAGTTAGTTTAGCGCGCTTTCGACCTGAACTGTAACGAATTCTCTCAGTTTGTTCCAAACAACAACAGTCGGCCGTGCGCCGCCCCCGGCGCTTATTTCCTGCGTTATAGGCAATCTTGCCTGTGGCGAAACGGCCATAAAGGAGGATAATGCGGGCACCCCCACTTCATTCACAACAAGCGGATAACCATGAAACACAACTATATCAACGGCGCATGGGTCGAAGGAGCGAGCTCTGCTGCCAACATCAATCCCTCCAACACGGACGACGTCATCGGCCATTATGCCCAGGCCGACGCCCAGCAGGCGCAGCTGGCCATCGCGGCCGCGGCGGCCGCAGCACCGGGCTGGGCCCTGTCCAACGTCCAGATGCGCGCCGATGCACTCGACAGGATAGGCAGTGAAATCCTGGCCCGCAAGGAGGAACTGGGCATCCTGCTGTCGCGCGAAGAAGGCAAGACCAAGCCCGAAGGCATAGGCGAGGCGGCCCGCGCCGGCGCCATCTTCAAGTTCTTCGCCCAGGAATGCCTGCGCCTGCGCGGCGACAAACTGCCGTCCGTACGCCCCAACCTGGAGGTGGAAGTCACGCGCGAACCGGTCGGCGTGGTCGGCATCATCGCCCCCTGGAATTTCCCCATCGCCATCCCCGCCTGGAAGATCGCGCCGGCCCTGGCCTATGGCAACTGCGTGCTGCTCAAGCCGGCCGAACTGGTGCCGGGCAGCGCCTGGGCCCTGGCCGAGATCATCAGCCGCGCCGGCTTGCCGCCTGGCGTATTCAACCTCGTGATGGGCCGCGGCAGCGTGGTCGGCCAGGCTTTCCTGAACGACCGGCGCGTCAACGCCATCAGTTTCACGGGCTCGGTGGCCACCGGCGCCAAGGTGGCCCAGGCCGCCATGACCCGCATGGCCAAGGTGCAGATTGAAATGGGCGGCAAGAATCCGCTTGTGGTGCTCAACGACGCCGACCTGGCCACGGCCGTCAACTGCGCCGTCCAGGGCTCGTTCTACTCCACGGGCCAGCGCTGCACCGCGTCGAGCCGCCTGATCGTGGAAAAAGGCATCTACCCGGCCTTCGTGGCGGCCGTGAAGGAAAAGCTGGCCGCCCTCACCATCGGCGACGCGCTGGCGGCCGGCACCGACATCGGCCCCGTGGTGGACGCCAGCCAGCTGGAACAGGACCTGGAATACATCCATATCGGCCAGGACGAAGGCGCCACCCTGGCCTTCGGCGGCGAGCGCGTGACGTGCGCCACCCCCGGCTTCTTCCTGCGCCCCGCCCTGTTCACGGACTGCAGCAACGACATGCGCATCAGCCGCGAGGAAATCTTCGGCCCCGTGGCCAGCGTGATCCCGGCCGACAGCTATGAACACGCACTGGCCCTGGCCAACGATACGGAGTTCGGCCTGTCGAGCGGTATCTGCACCACCTCGCTCAAGTATGCCACCCACTTCAAACGCCACGCGCAGGCCGGCATGGTGATGCTGAACGTCCCGACGGCCGGGGTGGACTACCACGTGCCGTTCGGCGGCACCAAGGGTTCCAGCTACGGTTCGCGCGAACAGGGCACGTACGCGGCCGAGTTCTTCACGACCGTCAAGACGACCTACTGCGGCGTATAAGACCGACACCGCATGCCATGGCGGCTGCGCCGCCATGGCTAACACATCCGTGCGGGACGCGTCGCCGAACAAGCTCCAGTGTTTGTTACATATGCTTACCCAGGAAACGTCTTTCCTACATCCCATTCTTGATTTCAACCGTTATTGGTTCAACAGCGCAAAGTCAGCGCCATACCGGAGAATGAAAATGGAAACCACCGCTACCCCGAATCGTATCCACCCACTGATGGCCACTGCCGCTGTGTCGTTGACCTTGGTCAGCCTGGTCGGCGCCGCCGCGATTGCGGGACTTTTACCTAACTCCCGCGGCGCCGTTGCAACCACTCCTGCAGCGGCAATGACGAACCTCGGTAGCGCCCCACTTGCGCAGCAGTCGACGCCCGCACCGGCCGTGCGGGAGGTGGTGCGATACAAAACCATCGTTCACCACGAATATCCCCGTCGTAGCCCAACAGCCTATGGCGACCGTCCGCAACTGGCTCAGGCTGAACATGCCCGCGACTATCGACCGGCACCCGCATATCCGCAGCCCGCTCCGGCCGCCCAGAACAGTCCTCTTGGCATCGGCATTGGCGCCCTGGTCGGCGGTCTGGTGGGCAGTCAAGTGGGTGGCGGCAACGGCCGCACCCTGGCAGCAATCGCAGGCGCCGTCGGTGGCGGCTACGTGGGCAACGAAATCGCCAAGCGTAACCAGGTCGTGGGCCAGCAATAACATCACCCGAATTCAGGGAGCACGTAAGGACCTTGGAAATGGCCACACTGCGGCGACTGCCGTTGGCGCACTAGCGGGCGCTATGCTCGGCGAACGTCTCTCGCTTCGGCCAGGCAACTACACGCATTGGCCGACGCCGATGTCTATCCGTCTCAACCCGGCGCCGACATCAAGAAATTTCCCATAAACTATCGGGACTATGACTCAACAAGACTGTACCGAAGTTCCGGAGAAGCCAAAGCCAACCTCCACGGGCGACGACTGTAACGCTGCCAGTGGAGGACCAAACCAGGCAGCCCAAAACATCGGGGCGCTACTGGATTACTATGCGCAGGAAGAAGGGAAAATTACCTGGCCACAGCATATCATCGAAGCCATTGGCAATTTCATCGGCCGGCCTGCTTTTCCATTCCTCATTCTCATCTTTGTCTTCTGCTGGATACTGGCCAACATGGCGTTGCGCTTCGCTGGCAAGCCGCCATTTGACCCTGCGCCTTTTTTTGAGCTACAAGGCTTACTCTGTCTTGGCGCGTTATTAACCAGCACGATTGTGCTTACCAAGCAAAACCGCATGGCAAAGCTTGCCGAGCAGCGTGCCCATCTCGATTTGCGCATCACACTACTGACCGAACAAAAGGCGGCCAAACTTATCGACTTACTCGAGGAGCTGCGCAGGGACTTGCCGAATGTGACGAATCGAGACGATCTTGAGGCCAGCGCATTGGGCCAGGCAATGAACCCCGAGGCAGTACGCGCAGCGTTGGATGAGCATAGGGAAACCGGCGCCGCAGTTGCACCTCATACCATCGACTGAAATGCCCCTGGCACGTGAAGAAGCCCCCGAACGCAACAGCTATCCCAGCCTGGCGTCGAGTTCTTCCAGTATCCCTTTGCGCTTCTTGTGCCGCGCCTCGTGCCGGCGCACGCGCCGCAACTCGGACAGCGACAGCTGGTCGAGCCGGCGCAGCACCTGCTCGGCCGTCAGTTCCTCGTAATTGGCGATGGGCAGGCTGCGTTCAGGGGCGGTGGCGCGATGCGCCTGCTCCTCCTCCGTCTCGCCGGACGCGGCCCGCTGCTTGTTGACGATGCGGGCCGCCACCTCCTCCTCCCGCCCGGCATAGCGGCCTTCCTGCTTGAACTTGCGCTCCAGTTCCTTGTATTCGCGTTCGCGCTTCGGACTAGCACCTTTAGGCATGATGCACCTCCACGATGTACCGGGAAATGCCCATGCTAGCGTATCGTCAAGCCGGCCGGCGCACACCTGGGCGCGCCGGCGCGGCGATCACAGCTGCCCTATCCAGGCCGCCAGCTGGGGTGCGCCGAAACTGGCGTCGGCCACGGTCAGCTGGCAGCGCAGCACGGAGCCGTCGGCCGTCAGCTGCATGGCATGGCCGCGCCGCCCCAGCCACAGCAGGCAGGCCAGCCAGTAGGCGTGGGCGGTGGACGGCGCGGCCTGGGTCGGCAGCGCCAGGAATTCCATCAGCATGGCCGGTTGCAGGAACATGCCGCCGGCGCCGCCGGTCGCCTCGAACGTGGGGCCGAAGTGCTCCGCCAGCAGCAGCAAGGCTTGCTCCGCTTCCTGGCCGGGACAGCGCTGCTCGATCCGGACCAGGTGGGCGCGCACGGCGTCGCCCAGGGCGGCGCAACGCATCACTTCCGATCCCGTCAGGTCGGCGTAGTCGTACATGAGCCAGTCCGGCTCCATCCCTTCCAGGCCGGCGCACATGGCCGCGCCCAGGCTGGCCTCGACCGCCACATGGGCGCCCCGCTCGCTCAGTCCCGAGCACAGCGTGTACAGCATGGCGGCCCGGTTGGCGATGGTCTGCTTTTGCCGCACCAGCAGCTTTTCGCGCAGCAGCTGGTTGTGGTCCTTGCGCAGCGAGGCCAGGTCCAGCGCCTGCTTGAGCTCCATGCGCAGGGCCGAAATATCCCATGGCTTCTGGATGTAGCGGTGGATCTGGCCCTGGTTGACCGCTTCCACCGTATGCTCGAGTTCCGAATACGCCGTGGTCAGGATGCGCACGATGTGCGGATGCCGGTCCCACGCATAGAACAGCAGCTCGTTGCCATTGGCGCCAGGCATGCGCTGGTCGGACACCAGCACGGCCAGCGTGTCGGCATGGGCGTCGAGCAGGCGCTTGCCCTCTTCCACCGACTCGGCCGTGATGACGTTGGCCAGCGCACCCAAGGCGCGCTGGAAATATTTGAGGGCGGTCGCTTCATCGTCGACATACAGAATGGTCGGTGCCTGCGCTGCGGGATCGCTCATACAAGTTCCTTTTCGATTGCTGGGAAGTTCAAAGTGACGGTGGTGTAGCGTCCGGGTTTGGATTGCACCATGATGTTGCCGCCAAACGACTGCATAATACGCTGGCAAAAGATCAAACCCCAACCATTACCGCCATTGTGGGCGTGCGTGGTGACGGGATCGACCAGCAGCCGCGCCAGGATGTCGGGCGGAATGCCGGGACCGTTGTCGCTGATGCTGATCTGGGGCGTGCCGTCCACCAGCACGGAAAAGCGCAGCGCGCCGTCGGCCTGGCCGTCGAGCGCGCGCAGCGCGTTGCTCATGATGGACGACAGCACCAGCGCCACGCAGTTGGGCAGGGCCCGCACGGCAAAGTCCTGCTGCACGTCGGTGCAGATCATCTGGCGCTGGCTGGCCGTGAGCGGATAGGCGTCCAGCAGCGCCGACAGCAATTGCTCGGCGCTGTGGCCGCTGCGCCCGGCCGGCTCGGGCAAGGTGCCGTGGGCCAGCTTGACCGATTCGACGAAGCTGCTCAGCACCGACAGGCAGTAGCGCGCATTGTCCTGCATCAGGGCGGCCGCGTGGCCGATCTCCTCGAGCTGCTGGACCGGGTCGGCGCCGGCCGCGCGGCGGGCAATGCCGCGCGCGAAGTTGCCTATCGTGGCCAGCGGCGTATTCAGTTCGTGGGCCAGGAAGGCCAGCGTCTCCTCGATCGCCAGCAGGTTGTCGCGCCGCGACTGGCGCTCGCGCGCCCGCTCGCTGGCCTGGCGCAGGGCCAGGCGCAGCTGGTACAGGTCGAGCGGCTTTTCCAGCACCCGGAACACTTCGGCCCCGTTGATGCTGTCGAGCAGAACTTCCTTGTCCGCGTACGCCGTCACCAGCAGGCACACCATGTGGGGAAAATGCTGGTTCACGTAGCGCAGCAGGATGCTGCCGACCCGGCCCGGCATGCGGTAGTCCGTCACCAGCACGCCGATGCCGTGGCCCGGTTCGGCCAGGATGGCCATGGCCTGGTCCACGCCGCCGGCCGTCACCACCTGGTAGTCGTCGGCCATGGCCCGTTCGAAATACTTGCAGGCCAGTTCCTCGTCGTCCACGTACAGCACGCTGGCGGCCGGATGGGGGGCTTGCCGCATCATCGCTTCTCCGTTTCTGCCCGCGGCAAGTCGAAGATCATCTTGGTCCACTCGCCGACCACGCTCTCGGCCAGCAGCACCCCGCCGTGCCGCTCGATCACGCGGTAGCTGATGCTCAGCCCCAGGCCCAGTCCCTGCCCCACTTCACGGGTGGTGAAGAACGGCTCGAACACACGCGCCAGCTGCTCGGCCGGGATGCCGGGGCCGTTGTCGCACACCGTCACCTGCAGGCGCTGGGCCTGCCAGAGGGCCGTGATCTTGAGCGCATAGGGCGTCTTGCCGGCCTTGCGCATGGCCAGGATGGCGTTGCTGAACAGGTTGATCAGCACGCCGATGATGGCCGCCTCGTCGCCGCGCACCAGGGTGTCGTCCGGCAGCTCGCGCTCCACCTGCACGTCCTTCAGTTCGTGGCCGATCAGGCGGATGGCCGAGCCGAGCGCCCGCTCGAACAGGAAGTGCGCGCTCAGCAGGTCGGTGCCGTGCTTGCGGTAGGCGAAGGTCTTCAGGTCCGATACGATGTGCTGCACCCGCTGCATGCCCTGGCGGGCGTCGGCCAGGCACTCCGAGAGCAGCGGACTGGCCTGCGCGACGGGATCCTCGGCCGCCAGGTCGATCGCCATCAGGCAGAAATTGACGGGATTGTTCACTTCGTGCATGAGGCCGGCGGCCAGCGTGCCCAGCGCCGCCATCTTTTCCTGCTGCAGCATCTGGCCCTTGATTTCAGCCAGGCTGCTGTTGGTCAGTTCCAGTTCGCGGTTCTTCTGCGCCACCTGGGCCTTGAGCTGGAACAGCAGGAAGCGGGCCCGCTCGTTGTAGACGGTGAACACGGCGCTGATGGTGGCCGACATCAGCAGGAACATGGAATTGACGACGAACGGCCCGTGCAGCTCGAAGCTGACGGGATGGTGCGCGCAGGCCAGTGCATACAGCAGGTAGCTGACGCCGCCGAACACGATGTTCTGCCACAGCCCGAAGGCCAGCACGATGCCCGACGAGTAGACGGCCAGCGTCAATCCCGCGTAATAGATGGAGGCGGCCCCTTCGGTGGCGGCGATCATGGCGGCGATCATCAGCTGGGGCAGCAACAGCCAGCCGAATGTGAGCCACTGGATGTTGCGCTGGCCCCAGGCCGTGCCCATCAGGCCCAGCATGGCGCCCATCAGGGCCGAGGCCAGCAGGCGCCAGCCGGCGAATGTGGCCTGCCATTCCGGATACATGGCGTGGTCCAGCCCCACCCCCAGCAACACCAGGATGATGCCGGTGCGCACCCCGGCCCGGCTGAATTCCAGGCGGAAGTGGCGCAGCGCCGTCTCGTAGCTCTCTTCGGGCGCCAGTATCACACCGTCCGGCAGGCGGGCCGTCATGCGATGCGCACTTCCGCGAACAGGTTCACGCCCGTGGCGTCGACATAGATCTTGCGCTCGCGCGCCTGGGGCGGCAGCAGTTTTTCCAGTCCCGCCTCGTTACGGTAGATCAAATGCCATTCCAGCAAATGCTCCATGCCGAACTTGCCGGGATTGTCGGAGTGGACGTTGGTCACCAGCAGCTTGCCGCCGGGACGGATACGGCTGGCGAAATGGGCCATCAGGCGCGCGCACACCTTGTCGGACAGGTAGTCGAACAGGCCGGCGCAGTAGACGGCGTCGAATTCGGCCGTGCGTTCGCCGGCCGGACCGGCGCGGCGCTTGAGCAGCTGGTGCACGGAATCCTGCACGTAGCTGATCTCCACCGGCCGGGCGCTGCGGGCGGCCCGCTGCGACAGCTGGGCGCGCGTCCAGTCCAGCGTCTCGGCGCTGAAGTCGAGCAGCTCGAATTGCAGCAGGTGGGGTTCCGGATAGCTGTCGAGGAAGCGCTGCACCTCGACGGCCGGGCCGCAACCGATGTTGAGGATGCGCACCGGCCGCCCCAGCTGGCGCGCCTCGTCGGCCAGCCCCTTGAGGAAGCCGACCAGGATATCGATGCGGTTGCGGTGGGCCGCCGCCACGGCCGCCTGCAGGAAGGCCGTATTGACGATCTGGAAATAGGTATTCGGGCCCTGGCGCGGGTCGTCCAGGATCTGGTTCACCATCTGGTAGTCGCCCGCGTAGCCGAGCGGCTTGGTGTAGGTGCGGAACACGAACGGCGCCCGCAGGATCAGCGGGTGCAGGGCCGACTGGGCGAAGGCGCGGTGCGCCGGCGCCAGTTCCGGCTCGATGATGGCGGCCTCGTTCTCCAGCCGTTCCAGGTAGGTCAGGGTCTTGTCCATGACCGGACTGGCCAGCTCGTAGAACAGATCTTCGCGCAGCATGCCGTCCACCTTGGGCAAGTTGCCGGCCAGGTCCACCTGGTCCACCCAGCGCGACACGTCCGACAAGAAGGCCCGCATCTCGTTGACCACGGCCTGGTAGTCGCGGCCGATGCGATAGCGTTCGCTCCATTCGCGCACGAAGCCGGCCGCCTCGGCGCCCACGGCGCCCGGCACCAGCATCAGGTCGCCCAGCTCGCACCATTCATCGACCAGCGTCAGCGAGACGACGGCCGTGAGGCCGGTATTGACCATGCTGACCACCAGCGCCCGGCCACAGTAGGCGGTACGGGTGCCGATGCGCACGGTCAGCTCGCTGAGCACCTCACTTACTTGCATGATGAAATCTGGATTGTAGATTTCCATCACCAGCGCCTTGCGCTGGACGTTGACGAGCGTGCCGCGCACGGCCTCGCCTTGCGAATTACGGAAACTGACCAACGGATCGATTTGCGATTGTGAATACACGGTTCGGCGTCTTCAAATGGCCGGCGGGCCGTAACGGCAAGCCAGCGGGGTTAAAGCCAGGCCGGCACCGGCAACGCCACCGGCCACCCGCCGCTCTTTTCTTTCGCGCACCTTAACACGCACTGCAAATGCACTGCGTGTCGAGTGTACATGGCAGTGAAATATTCGGCAACATTTCATTCCCACCAGATATGTTGTTTTTCTATCTTTTAGTACTGTGATTCTAATAAGAAATATTTCTCGATTCGCAAAGCAGTCGCTGCTACACTGCCCGCAGCCGGAGGAGACGCCGGCCTTGATCAACCGCACCCGACAGCGGACGTTCGCAGCCCGCCGCCGGGGACAGAAAACAAAAAAGACGGCCTATGAATATCGCAAACATCAAGATCGGCCATCGGCTGACGATAGCCTTTTCCCTCACCACCGTCATGCTGGCGGTGGTGGTTGCCCTGGGGGCCAGCGCACTGCGCACGACGGCGGCGGAAATCGAGCGCAGCGCCAACGAACGCCATGCCCAGATCGGCCTGCAGCAGCCGATCAAGGACGACGCGGCCCGCCAGGCCAGCGCCGACGCGGCGCACGACGCCCGCCTGGCCAGCAACATCATGATCGCCCTGGGCCTGGCCGGCGGCGTACTGAGCCTGCTGACGGCCTGGTACATCACGCGCGGCATCGTGGGACCGATCAATCACGCCGTCAAGGTGGCGCGCACGGTGGCCGGGGGCGACCTCAGCTCGCGCATCGACGTGCGCAGCACCGACGAGATCGGCCAGCTGTCGGCCGCGCTCAAGGAAATGAACCACAGCCTGGTCGGCATCGTGCAGGAAGTACGGGGCAGCACGGACGCCATCGCCACCGCCTCGGCCGAAATCGCGGCCGGCAACCTGGACCTGTCGGAGCGCACCGAGCGCCAGGCCGGCGCCCTGGAGGAGACGGCATCGTCGATGGAGCAGCTGACCTCCACCGTCAAGCAGAACGCCGACCACGCCCGGCAAGCCAACGCGCTGGCCCAGTCGGCCTCGGACGTGGCCGGCCAGGGCGGCGCCGTGGTGGCGCAGGTGGTCGACACCATGGCTTCGATCAACGAATCGGCCCGCAAGATCGTCGACATCATCAGCGTCATCGACAGCATCGCTTTCCAGACCAACATCCTGGCCCTGAACGCGGCCGTGGAAGCGGCCCGCGCCGGCGAACAGGGGCGCGGCTTTGCCGTGGTGGCCAACGAGGTGCGCAACCTGGCCCAGCGCTCGGCGGCGGCGGCGCGCGAGATCAAGGCCCTGATCGGCGACTCGGTCGGCAAGGTCGACGCCGGCGCCCGCCTGGTCGACGAGGCCGGCCACACCATGGGCGAGATCGTGGCCAGCGTGCGCCGCTTGACCGACATCATGCGCGACATCGCCGCCGCCAGCCAGGAACAGCTGGACGGCATCGAGCACATCAACGAAGCCGTCACCCAGATGGACCAGGGCACGCAGCAGAACGCGGCGCTGGTGGAGCAGGCTTCGGCGGCGGCGGCTACCATGCAGGAACGGGCGGCCCACCTGTCGGATGCCGTCGGCCTGTTCCGCCTGTCCGGCGCGGCGCCGGCCGGCACGGCCGCGCCCACGGCCAGCGTGCGCGCCATGCCGCGCCGGCGCGCGGCGCCCAAGCGCATCGCGGCGCCCCTGCCGCCCCCCGCCACGGGTGAAGCGACCAGCCGCAAGGTGGCCAACGGCGCCGACGAGGATCAGTGGATGGAGTTCTGAGCGGCGCTCAGGCGGACGGCGCCAGCAGCAATTCCAGCTCCGCCTGCAGCTGGGCCATGGTGTCGACCACGCGGTAGGCGCCGGGAAAACTGTGGTGGCGGGTGAGCGTATGGCGCAGCACGATGCAGCGGATGCCGGCCGCCACGGCGGCCTGCAGGCCCCGCGGCGAGTCCTCGACTACCACGCACTGATCCGCAGGCAAGCCCAGCCGTTCCAGGCCCAGCAGATACGGTTCGGGCGAAGGCTTGCTGTCGGCGTAGGATTCGCCCGTCAGCACGAAATCGAAATGGCGCAGCAGGTCGAGCCGGCCGTGAATGATGTGGAAATGGTCAGCATTGGAACTGGTCACCACGCCCATGCGCACGCGCGGCGCCAGCGCCGCCAGCAGCGCGGCCACGCCATCCATGGCGGGAATAGCCTCGTCGGCCAGGCGCCGCGCGTAGGCCCGGTTGCGCTCCTCGCGCAGCGCCGCGATCCGCTCGGGCCCGGGTACCGGGTCCATCAAGTGCCAGGCACCGCAATTATCGGCCAGATACCAGTCGAAGAAATGCTGCGCGTCCAGCGCCACGCCATGGCGCTGGAACAGGTCCCGGTTGGCCTCGTAAAACAGGCGCTCGGTATCGACCAGCACCCCGTCGTTGTCCCACAATATACCTTGTAACATGCTACCTCTGTCGCGATGCGGGCCCTCCCGCAGCGGCAATTGTACCCGGGCCGGGCCCGCCGCTTGGCCATGTATGTCCGTGTGTGCAATACTCTGCCTGTACCCCACCTCCGATGTCCTATGCCCGCCAACGTGCCCCTGATCCGCAGCCTCAAATTCCGCATGACGGCCGTGGTGGTGGCGCTCGTGCTGGCCGCCACGGTGATCGTCACGTCGCTGGCGCTGCTACTGGCCGAGCGCGACATGGAGGCCGTGATCGGCGACCAGCAATATGCGCTGCTGTCGGCCGCCGCCGCCAACATCGAATCGCAGCTCGAGGCCAAGCGTACGCTGCTGGCCAGCCTGGCCGACAGCCTGCCGCCCGAGGTGGGCGCCCATCCCGAGCGGATGCAGCAATTCGTCGAACACCATCCCACGGTGCGTGCGGCCTTCCTCAACCTGGTCACCTACGATCGCAACGGCGTGCTGCGCCACACGAGCCGCGACGGCATCGCCACCCTGCAGCTGTCCGAATGGGCCCACCAGTTCTTCGAGCAGGCCATGGCCAGCCGCGCCAGCATCATCTCGGAACCGTTCAAGAGCCGCGTCACCGACCTGCCGGTGGTGCTCATCACCCAACCGGTGCTGGACGATGAGGGCAAGGTGGCGATGGTACTGGCCGGCAGCATCGACCTGGCCAACGCTTCGTTCCTCACGCCGATCAACGCCCAAAAGCCCGGCAAGACCGGCTTCATGTACATCATGACCAGCAAGGGCATCCTGGTGAACCACCCCACCCGCTCCCGCCTGCTGCAGCACATCAATGCCCGGCCCGGCGTCAACCGCGCCACGCAAATGGCACTGCAGGGTTTCGAGGGCTGGACCACGGCCGCCAACAAGGATGGCAGCGAAGGCATCTACGCCTACAAACGGATTCCGGCCACCGACTGGATCGTGGGCGCCCGCTTCCCCACCGAAGAAGCGTTCGCGCCCATGATCGTGATGCGGCGCCATGCCGTGCTGGCCTCGACCCTGTTCGCGGCGCTGGCCGGCGCCATCGGCTGGGGCGCCATCCTGGCGTTGCTGCGCCCGCTAGGCCGCCTGCGCCGCCACATTGCCGACATCCGCAGCGGCAACGCTGGCATCGACGTGCTGCAGCGCCGCCGGCGCGACGAGATCGGCGAGCTCAGTTCCGCCTTCCACGTCCTGATGGCCGAGCGCGAGGCAGCCCAGGCCAGTACGCTCGACAGCGAATCGCTGGTGCGCAACATCCTGGAACAGGCCCCGGACGCCTTCATCAGCTGCACCGCCGGCGGCATCATCACGGAATGGAACGCCCAGGCCGAGAAGAGCTTCGGCTGGAGCCGCGCCGAGGCCGTGGGCCGCGACGTGGCCGAGCTCATTATTCCGCCCGCCATGCGCGACGAGCACCGGGCCGGCATGGCCCGCTTTGCCCTGGGCGGCGGCGGACCGGTACTCAATTCGCGGGTGCGGGTGGCCGCGTTGCACCGCGACGGCCACGAAGTGCCGGTCGAGCTGTCGGTGCGGGCCCTGCGCCACGGCAGCAACCACTACGCCACCGCCTTCCTGCACGACATCACGGAACGGCTGCTGTACGAGCGCCAGATCGCCGCCAGCGAGAAACGGGTGCGCATGATCGCCGATAACATGCCGGCCATGATCGCCTATGTGGACGACCAGCTGCACTACCGCTTCACCAACGAGCATTTCCGCCAACTGATGGGCATCGAACCGAACTCGCTGCTGGGCAAGACCTTCGGCGACACCTTCGGCAGCGAGTTCCGCCAGCGCCTGCGCCCCTACTACGAGGCGGCGCTGCGGGGCGAACGCGTGCATTACGAACGCGAGGGCCGCGAAACAGGCCGCGCCATCCAGCTGATGGTGGACATGATACCGGACCTGCGCAGCGACGGCAGCGTGGCCGGTTTCTACCTGATGGCGCTCGACATCACCGAGCGCAAGACCGCCGAACTGACGCAGGCCGCCAGCGAAAAGCGCCTCAAGCTGCTGACCGACAACCTGCCGGTGCTGATCTCGTATGCGGACCGCGAGCGCCGCATCCAGTTCGTCAACGCCACCTTCCAGCACTGGTTCGGCATCGCCCCGGAGCGCATGGTGGGCCACACCCTGGCCGAAAGCATAGGCCAGGACCACTACCGCAATGCCGAGCCGCACCTGGAGCGGGCCTACCAGGGCCATATCGTCACGTACGAACTGAAGGCGCGCATCAATGGCAGCATCCACACGCTGGAGACCACCTTCGTGCCCGAGGTGCAGGCCGACGGCAGCGTGGCCGGGGTCTATTCGCTCACCCACGACACCACGCGCATGAAGGAGATCGAGGAACGGCTGACCCACCTGGCCCGCATCGACACCCTGACCGGCATCGCCAACCGCCTCATGTTCGAGGAATTGCTGCAGCTGGCCATAGGCCGGGCGCGCCGCAACCGCCAGCCCATGGCGCTGGCCTACCTGGACGTGGACAACTTCAAGTCCATCAACGACAGCATGGGGCATGGCGGCGGCGACACCGTGCTCAAGGAATTTGCCGCGCGCCTGGTAGGCAACGTACGCGCCACCGACACCGTGGCCCGGCTGGCCGGCGACGAATTCGTCATCATCCTCGAGCAGGTCAACGACCCCGAGGAGGCGGGACGGCTGGCGGCCAAGATCGTCGAGGCGATCCGCCCCAGCTTCATGGTGGCTGGCCAGGCGCTGGAGGTCAGCACCAGCATCGGCGTGGCGCTGCACCAGTGCGGCGACCAGACGCCGGCCGAACTGGTGGCGCGCGCCGACGGCGCCCTGTATGCGGCCAAGCGGCGCGGGCGCGACCGCTACGTGGTGGCGCAGTAAGGACGCCGCGCGCCGTCAGCGCGCCATCGGATTGGGGGTCGGCTCGGCCACCTTGACCAGCAGGTTGCGGTCCATGTGGTGGAACGGTTCATCCTTGCCGCGGATCTGCATCACCGTATCCTCTTCGTAGCCCCAGGTCCCGTCGTCGTTGATGGTGACCTTGATGCGGTATTCCGTCGTCTTGAAACCGTATTCGAGGAAGGGGTTGGAGCAGATGCCGTAGGTATCCTGCTCGCGCTGCGCCACCAGTTCGAAACTGCGGTCGCCGGGGGCCGCCTTGCCCGATGCCATTGCAATCTGGCCGCGCGGGATGGCCAGGGTCTGGATCACGGTGCCGGTGGCCGGCTCCCACAACCAGTAGCCCACCTGCTCGTGGTAAGTCTTGACCTGTTCCGGCTTGGTGATGAGGATCAGGTAGCGCAGGCCGTAGAACAGCTGGGGGCCGTTGGTGACCGGGTCGATTGGCTGCAGCTCGATGCGTTCGACAAAGGCCTGCTTGCGCGGACCGTCCGCCTTGGGCTTGATGTCCAGCCCCCGTTTGCCTTCCCACACACCGGCCATGGGCCGCAACGGCCCCAGGTTTTCCAGCGTGCGGATGTCGATGTCGGATGGTTCGGTGTAGATATCCTGCGAAAATTCGCTCATGCCTCGTGCCTTTCAGTTGGTTGCCTGCTCGGTGAGGGATATTGTAGAGCAAGGATGGCCATCACTGGCGGATGCGCTCCATGAACCAGCGCCCGGCTGGCCCTGGCGGCGTGTCCTTACGGTACAGGGCGCGCATGGAAAAGCCCGCGCCGAACGCCGGCCCGCCCTCGATCTCCAGCGGCACGAGCGTGCCGCGCGCCAGGTCGTCCTCCACCATGTGGCGCGGCATGCTGCCCCAGCCCAGCCCCGCGCGCAGAAACGACAGCTTGGCGCCCAGATCGGCCAACCGCCACACCTGGGGCGACATGACGTTGAAGTCGCGCCCCTGCGTCATGCTGGATCGGTCGGTCAGCACCAGCTGCACGTGACGGGCCGCCTCCTCCAGCGGCGCCGGGGCCGCATGCATGGCCAGCGGATGGCCAGGCGCGGCCACCAGCAGGCCCGGCACGTCGAGCAGGAATTCGCGGGTGCATTCGGGCGGCACATCGGGAAACGATCCGACGATACCGAGCCGGCAACGGCCATCGAGCACCGGCTGCACCACGGCGCCAAGGGCTTCCACGTACAGCCGCAGCGGCGTGCGCGGAAACTGCTGGTGGAACGAGCGTACCGCCTCCGTCAGCGCGGCGATGGGGAACATGACGTCCACCACCACCGACAGCTCCGGCTCCAGCCCTTCGGCCAGCGTGCGGGCGCGGGCCTTGAAGCTGTCCATGCTGCTGGCCGTGGCCCGGGCGTCGTCCAGCAGGGCGGCGCCGGCCTCCGTCAGGCGCGGATAGCGCCCGCTGCGGTCGAACAGGGCAAAGCCGATCTGCTGCTCCAGGTTGGCCAGCGTCTGGCTGACCACGGATTGGGCGCGCCGCAGCTTGCGGCCGGCGGCGGAAAAACTGCCTTCGTCGGCGGCGGCGATGAAGGTGCGCAGCTGGTCCAGGGACATGGCGTCAAGCATGTATCGCTCCGGTAGATGGATTCCATCTAAATATATAGGCTTCCGCGATGGCAGTCCAGCACCTACCATGCAGTCATCGGATCGCACATCGCGCTCCACCACCAAAACCCAAGGAGCTATCATGAACAACGCCAACACCACCACCCTGCCCCTGATCGGCCGTCTGCTGATGGCCACCATCTTCGTTTTCAGCGGCCTGGGCAAGATCGCCGCGCCGGCCGCCACCATCGGCTACATCGGCGCCATGGGACTGCCCCTCCCCACGCTGGGGCTGATCGGAGCCATCGCAATTGAAGTGGGCGGCGGCCTGCTGCTGATTGCCGGCCTGCAGACGCGCGCCACGGCGCTGGTGCTGGCCGCGTTTTCGCTGGTGACGGGGATGATCTTCCACCACGCCATCGGCGACCAGAACCAGCTGATCCACCTGCTGAAAAATATCGCAATGGCCGGCGGCCTGCTGCAGATTGCCGCCTACGGCGCCGGTACATTCAGCCTGGACGCCCGCCAGCGCGGCACCCTGGTGCGCAGCGCGGCCTGAGATGGGGGCGGCCTACAGATCGATCTCCATCCCATCGTAGGCCGACACCACCTCCAGCGGCGCTTCGCCCGTCACTTCGGCGTAGCGCCGCGTCTCGTCCAGCACCCGTTCGATCTGGGTATCGCCCTGCACCGGCTCATGATGGAACAGGCAAAGCTTGTGCACGCCGGCCAGCTGGCATAGCTCCACCCCCACCACGTTGCTGGAATGGCCCCAGTCGGCCTTGACGGAAATGGCTTCGGCCAGCGAATACATGGCGTCGAAGATCACCAGGTCCGCATCGCGGAAGAATTCGACGAAGGCCAGGCGCTGGGCCGCATCGTCCAGCCGGTGTTCCGAATCGGTGCTGTAGACCACCGCATGCTGGCCGTGCTCGAGCCGGTAGCCGTAGGAATCGCCGCCGTGCAGCTGGCGCATGGCCGTCACCCGCAGGCCGTCGATCTCGACCGGGATGCCGGGCGCCATCGTGCGAAACTCGATATGCGCGGCCATCTGCTCGAAGCGGACCGGGAAGCTGATCGGTTCCTGCTGGCGCCGGAACGCCTGCTCCAGCTCCGCGTGGCAGCCGTAGATGATGATGCGGTTGCCGGGGATGTAGGCGGGCGTAAAGAACGGGAAGCCCATGATGTGGTCCCAGTGCAGGTGGGACATGAACACGTGGTAGGTCTGCGGATGGTCGCGCCCGTAGCGGGCCAGCTTGGCGCCGGCCAGCGCGCGCGCGCCCGAGCCCATGTCCAGGATCACATGCTGGTGGCTGACGGCCGGGTCCCATACCTGCACCTCCACGCAGCTTGAATTGCCGCCGTAGGTGCCGCGCACATCGAACGGCAGCTCGGTGTCGACGTAGGCGGCGACCTTGTCCGGCGTGTCGAGGCCGCGCCCGATGGCCCCTTCCAGCGCGGCCACCAGCTTGGCGCGCACCTGGGCATGGTTCAGCGCCACGGGCAGCGAGCCGCGCGCGCCCCATATCTTCGCCTTCATGCCGTCCCCTCCGGCCGGATGGCATATTGGAACCGCATTCGCTTCATGATCGACAAGCCTGGGTGTTGCGGGCGCATGCCGGTGCGCATGCTGTCTCCCCGATGAGGAAAGTGTAGCAAATGACGAGGGCACGCGGCCAGCGATTCGGCACCGGGCCGCCAACACGCGACTCTTGCGCAGTTGTCAATAATCCATTTTTGCCGTTGCCCCATCGTGCTATGCTCTCGCCCTCTGCGCCTGGTGCGCCTCCACAGACCACGACACGGAGACTATTGTGACCTTCCTGCAAAAATTCTTCAGGCTCAAAGAGAATGGCACCGACGTGCGCACCGAAGTGGTGGCCGGCGTGACGACCTTCCTGACCATGGCCTACATCATCTTCGTCAATCCCACCATCCTGGGCGATGCGGGCGTGCCGAAGGAAGCCGTGTTCGTGGCCACCTGCTTCGCCGCCGCGCTGGGCACCATCATCATGGGCGTGTATGCCAACTACCCGATCGCGCTGGCGCCGGGCATGGGGTTGAACGTCTACTTCGCCTACGCCGTCGTGCTGGGCATGGGCATACCATGGCAGTCGGCGCTGGGCGCCGTGTTCATCTCCGGCTGCCTGTTCGTGCTGGTGAGCGTATTCGGGATACGGGAACAGATCGTCAACGGCATCCCGCACTCGCTGCGCACCGCCATCACGGTCGGCATCGGCCTGTTCCTGGCCCTGATCGCGATGAAGAGCGCCGGCATCGTGGTGGCCAATCCGGCCACGCTGGTGGGCGTGGGCGACCTGCACAAACCGGCCGCCATCATGGCCATCTTCGGCTTCGTGCTGATCGTCACGCTCGACAGGCTCAAGGTGAAAGGCGCCATCCTGATCGGCATCGTCGCCGTGACGGTGCTCAGCTTCTTCCTGGGCGGGAATACCTTCCGCGGCCTGGTGTCGCTGCCGCCGTCCATCGCCCCCACGCTGTTCAAGCTGGACCTGCAGGGCGCCTTCTCCGTCGGCCTGCTCAATGTGGTGCTGGTGTTCTTCCTGGTCGAACTGTTCGACGCCACCGGCACCCTGATGGGCGTGGCCAGCCGCGCCGGCCTGCTCGTGAACGGCAGGATGGAGCGCCTGAACAAGGCCCTGCTGGCCGACAGCTGCGCCATCGTGGCCGGCTCCTTGCTGGGCACCTCCAGCACCACGGCCTATATCGAAAGCGCGGCCGGGGTGCAGGCCGGCGGCCGCACGGGGCTGACCGCCCTGGTGGTGGCGGCGCTGTTCCTGGCCAGCCTGTTCATCGCCCCCATCGCCGGCGTGGTGCCGGCCTATGCGACGGCGCCGGCCCTGCTGTACGTGGCCTGCCTGATGCTGCGCGACCTGGTCGAGGTGGACTGGAGCGATACCACCGAGAGCGTGCCGGCCGCCGTGACGGCCCTGCTGATTCCGTTCACCTATTCGATCGCACACGGCATCGCCTTCGGCTTCATCACCTACGCCGCGCTCAAGCTGGCCACGGGCCAGGCGCGCAAGGTCAAGCCCATCGTATGGCTGATCGCCGCCATCTTCCTGTTCAAGTACGCCTACCTGAAGGCCTGAGCCCCGCCACGGCCGTCCCCCTTGCCGGTTCAGGCCTGCCGCCTGAACCGGAGCTCACCGCCCACCGCCACCAGCATCGGCATTTCACGGATCGGCAGGATACCGATCACGTTGTGCAGGCGCTGGCGGCACAGCACCAGCGCATCCTCTTCCTCGGCGGCGATCCGCATCAGCACTTCCAGTCCGGCCGCCCCGCCCGTCGTGCGCAGGCTGCGCAGTTCCAGCCCCAGCCGCCGCACGATGGCCAGCGCGCCCTCCAGCGTGGCAATGGCGCCATCGGCTTCGATGCAGAAACGGAGGGTCTTTTGGTGGAGTCGGGTGCAGGTAGTCATGCGAGAACTATACCGTCCAGGGCCGGGAATAGGCTCCCGTAATGCGCCATGAATTGGGCATTATCTAGAAGATTCCTCCATGGATTGTTAGAATAGAAGAATCTTCATCCATCGCTTGGCAAAATCATGGAACACCACCACGAACTCGACGAAGTCGACCGCCGCATCCTGCGCGAACTGCGCCTCGATGGCCGCCTCAGTAACACCAGGCTGGCAGAAAAAGTGGGACTGTCCACCACGCCTTGCTGGAACCGGGTCCGGGCGCTCGAAGAACGGGGCGTGATCGAAGGCTACACCGCCCTGCTCAGCCAGCAATCGCTCGGCTATCCCGACACCGTCATCATCGAAGTGACGCTGGACCGCCACGACGACGAGATCTTCGAAAAATTCGGCCAGGCCCTGGCCGAGCTGCCGGAAGTGATGGAAGCTTACCTGCTGACGGGCGAATATGACTACCTGATCAAGGTGGCCGTGGCCGGCACGGCCGGCTACGAGGAATTCCTGCGCCGCAAACTGTACAAGCTGCCCGGCCTGCGCCACAGCCGCTCCACCTTCGTACTGCGCTGCCTGAAACGCAGCTATTCCGTCGAGCCGTAAACTGGTGGGGCCGCCATACAACAACCTGAGCCAGCCGCGCCCCCGAGTCGTGAAATGATAATTGATTGTCATTAAATGACAAGCGGCTACTGTCCTTGCCGGAACACAATGAATTTCAAGAAATCAAAAATAGATTTCATCCCGGCACAGAACGATCCACTCAGGAGACCCCCGCATGGCCAAGAATTTCTACCTGCGCTGCGCCGCAGCGCTAGGTAAGCTCAACATAGGATTGCGACTGACGATGGGCTTCGGCCTGACCATGGTGCTGCTGGTGGCCATCATCGGCGTCTCGCTGCTGGCCATGGCCGGCATGCAGCAGCGGGTGGACACCATCCTGCAAGACCAGTACCGCAAGGTGACCGATGCGAGCGAAGTGAAATACAACGTGGCCATCATCCACCAGCTGCTGCGCAGCGCCATCATCGCCGCCGAGTACCAGGGCGAAAACGCGGTGGCCCAGCAGATCAAGCCCGTGCGCGCGCGCAACGCGGCCCTGGTAACGGGCTTGCAGGCCAGCTTGCGCGAGCCGGCCGACAAGCGCGCGCTGGACGACATCATCAAGGCCAGCGAGGCCGACCAGGCCAACCAGAAGGAACTGTTCCAGCTGCTGAACGCCGGCAGCCTGACGGAAGCGAAGAGCATGCTCAACGCCACCATCCGCCTGTCCGAACAGGAGTACGTGACGGCCCTGCAAACGCTGGTCAAGCTGCAGTCCGAGCACATGGCGCGCGAATCGGCCCAGTCCAACGCCGGCTACGCCAACGCCCGCACCCAGTTGCTGCTGATGGGCGTGGCGGCCCTGGGCCTGGGCGGCATTGGCGCCTGGCTGCTGGTGCGCGGCCTGCTGCGCGAGCTGGGGTGCGAGCCGCGCGAAGCGAGCCGCATCGCCGGCCGTATCGCCGACGGCGACCTGTCGGTGCAGATCGCGCACCGCAGCCGTACGGAAGACAGCCTGCTGGCCGCGCTCGAAACCATGCGCGACAAGCTGGCCGACCTAGTCAGCCAGGTGCGCAGCGGCACCGAGCAGATCGCCACCAGTTCGTCGGAGATCGCCGGCGGCAACCAGGAACTGTCGCGCCGCACGGAACAGCAGGCCGGTTCGCTGGAGGAGACGGCCGCCTCGATCGAGGAACTGACGGGCACCGTCAAGCAAAACGCGGACAATGCCCGCACCGCCAACCAGCTGGCCATCAAGGCATCCTCGGTGGCGACCGACGGCGGCAACGTGGTGGGCCGCGTGGTGCAGACCATGACGGCCATTAACACCGCCTCGTCGCGGATCAGCGACATCATCGGCGTCATCGATGGCATCGCCTTCCAGACCAACATCCTGGCCCTGAACGCGGCCGTGGAAGCGGCCCGCGCCGGCGAACAGGGGCGCGGCTTTGCCGTCGTCGCCTCGGAAGTGCGCAACCTGGCCCAGCGCAGCGCCTCGGCCGCCCACGAGATCAAGGCCCTGATCAACGATTCCGTGACCCAGGTCCGGCTGGGCAGCACGCTGGTGGCCGACGCCGGCGTGACGATGACGGCCATTGTCGACAGCGTCAAGCACGTGACCGACATCATGGGCGAAATCATGGCGGCCAGCCAGGAGCAGACCTCCGGCATCGAGCAGGTCAACGCGGCCATCATGGATATCGATGGCGTGACCCAGCAAAACGCGGCGCTGGTGGAACAGGCCGCGGCGGCGGCGGCCTCGATGCAGGACCAGGCCAGCCGGCTGGCCGAGCTGGTAAGCATCTTCAAGCTGCCGGGCGCAACGGCGCACCGGCCGCGCGCGGCGGTGACGGCGCCCGTCCTGCGGCGCCAGCTGGCATGAGCAGCAATTGGGCGGCAATTGGGCGGCAAGCGCGCCGCAAATGCGCGGCCGGCTTGATCTGACGCCGGTTGCCCTGCCCGCGCGTGTGCATCAAACTTGATTTGACGTGGGTTCGGCGCCCGGGAACGGCTTTCAGATACCTCACAAAGTGATATAGTTTCCTCAACAGGGGCATGGCCACAGTCCCCTGCCGGTCACAAGCCAATCAACTCGAGGAGATGCGATATGAGCACGTTAGACTTTTTGAAGATGCCGTTTTCCGCCCACGGCGCCTGGGACAAACTAAGCCAGGTCCACCCCGCGATCTGGAAGACCCTGTTGTCGCTGGTGCTGCCGCTGTCGCTGATCCCGCCTGCCATGTTGATCTACGCCGGCAGCCACCATCCGGAGGTGTACTGGATGACGGCCTCGGCCCAGCGTTTCCAGATGATCGCCGTCCTGTTCCTGTTGGCCGAGTTGTGTACCGTACCGTTGATGGCGCAGGCCATCAAGACCATCGCCGAGGCGCACCAGGTGCGCGTTGAATTCCGCGACACGCTGCTGCTGGCGGCCATTTCGGCCGTGCCCATGTGGCTGTCGGCGCTGGCGCTGGCCATCCCCAGCCTGCTGCTGACGGTAGCCATCCTCGTGGTGGGCCTGCTGGCCGCGTTGATGCTGCTATTCCAGGGCAGCACCACCATCCTCAAGATCAGCAACGACATGGAAGCGCAGGAAATCTGCTCCCAGGCCTACGCCGTCGGCGCCCTCGTGTGGACGCTGCTGTGCGTATTCGTCAAGCTGAGCCTGATGTCCTGACCGGCATCCCCAAAAATGGGGACGTACCCCTTTTTCTAAAAAAGCCGACGGGTCGCAGTTGCGGCGCGTCGGCTTAATCAAAAATGGGGTACGTCCCCATTAAAAAATGGGGACGTACCCCTTTTTCTGTCAGAAGTGGTATTCGGCCCGCAGCATCGGCGTCTTGGCCACGTAACCCTGGCCGCCCGTGGTGGCCGAGGTGTTGCCGAACTTGTTGCGCCAGTACTGGTACTCGATGCCGACCTTGAACACGTTCTTGGCGTGGCCCATGGCGGCGCCCGCGTCCAGCATCAGCTGCAGGTCGATATTGGTTTCAGCGCCGGTGTCGTTGCCCACTTCGTCCTTGCCCTTGGCCGCGATGAAGTTGGCAAAGCCTTCGAACGAGACCAGCGAGGCGACCGGAATGGCCCAGTCGGCCGTCAGCATGGCATGGGTCTTGTAGGTGTAGCGGCCCGTGACGGTGGAGATCGGCGGGAAGGCGCCGCTCGGGGCGTTGCTTTCGTTGAGCAGCAGCAGGCTGGTGTTCAGGTGGCCCGGCACGTCCCACATCAGCGTGGGGCCCAGCACCAGCATGCGCTTGCGCGAGTTGTAGCCGACGTCGTTCTTGGTGTTGACGTCGAAACCGGCCGTCAGGCCCACGCTGTTGACGGGGCCGAACTTCATGCTGGTGCCGCTCACCTTGGCCAGGTCCAGCGTGTGGCGATACAGCACGTAGGCTTCCTGCGCGCCCGCGGTCTGGGTCAGCGAGGCCGGGTCGTTCTTGTCCGACACCAGGAAATCCACGTTGAAGAAGTTGGTGCCGTAGGCGTAACCGCTGACGCTGGTCAGGGCGAAGATGTTCTTCTTGATGTCGTTGGGATTGAACGGCTCGCGGTAATCGTTGCCGGTACGCCAGCTAATGGAGGTGTCGCTCCAGTTGGCGGCGTGGGCGGCAGTGCCGGCCAGGCACAGGCAGGCGATGGAAGTAATCTGTGGCAGCTGTCTCATTGTAGTTTTAATCATGTCGATACCAAAGTGATGGATGCGGTTCGCCCCGCCGGCGCCATCGCTGGCGCCGGCACGGCTGTACCGCAGGGGGAAAGTAAGTACGCCGCCTCAGCCTGCGCCGAGGTAGACGAACTTGAAGGTGAACACGCAGGCAATCGCCCAGATCACAGGGCGCACTTCGCGCACACGGCCGGTCAACAGCTTCAGCACCGCGTAGGAGATGAAGCCGAAAGCCACGCCCAGGGCGATCGAGTACGTGAACGGCATGGTCAGCGCCGCGATGGCGGCGGGCACGCTTTCGGTGGTGTCGCTCCAGTCGATGTCGACCAGTTCGCGCAGCATCAGGCAAGCCACGTATAGCAGGGCCGGTGCGGTGGCGTAAGCCGGCACCACGCCCGCCAGTGGCGAGATGAACAGGGCCGCCAGGAACAGCACGGCGACGGCCACGGCCGTCAGGCCGGTACGGCCACCGGCTTGCACGCCGGCCGCGCTTTCGATGTAGGCGGTGGTGCTCGAGGTGCCCAGCATGGAGCCGGCCACGATGGCGCAGCTGTCGGCCAGCAGGGCCTTGTTCAGGCGTTCCATCTTGCCGTTGACCAGCAGGCCGGCGCGGTTGGCCACACCCATCAGGGTGCCGGTGGCGTCGAACAGTTCAACCAGGAAGAACACCAGCACCACGTTCAGCAGGCCCACGGAGACGGCGCCCATGATGTCCAGCTTGAAGATGGTCGGTTCCAGCGAAGGCGGCGCCGATACGATGCCGTTGAACTGGTTGCCGCCAAAGAAGAAGCTCAGCACCGTCACGGCCAGGATACCGATCAGGATGGCGCCCTTCACTTGCAGCTTGTCCAGTGCCACGATCAGGAAGAAGCCGAGGATGGCCAGGATCACGGGCGCCGAGTGCAGGTTGCCCACGCCCACCAGGGTGGCGGGATTGGCGACCACGATGCCGGCGCTCTTCAGCGAGATCAGGCCCAGGAACAGGCCGATACCGACCGTGATGGCGGTGCGTATCGAGTGCGGTATGCCATTGACGATCATTTCGCGCAGCTTGAACACGCTGACGAACAGGAACAGGCAGCCCGAGATGAACACGGCGCCCAGCGCCATCTGCCACGGCATGCCCATGCCCTTGACGACGACATAGGCAAAGTAAGCGTTCAGCCCCATGCCCGGTGCCAATGCAATCGGATAGTTTGCATACAGGCCCATGACCAGGCAGCCCAATGCGGCCGCGACACAGGTGGCAACAAAGACGGCGCCTTTCGGCATGCCGGCATCGCCCAGGATGGAAGGATTGACGAAGATGATATACGCCATGGTCAGGAAAGTGGTCAGGCCGGCCACCAGTTCGGTGCGGACGTCCGTCCCGTTTTCCTTCAGTTTGAAGAATTTCTCGAGTAACAACATTTTTGTCTCCATGTTCTGTTTTAGTACTGCTGTAGCCATGCGCTGATTAAACAAGGGAACAACCAGCGCTGACTTGATGTGACCTTAGCCCACCTGCCGCCGCACCACGTGCGGATGACGGCATACTTGCTATCTGCTATTTCCCATAACAGCTGGGGCGCGCCGCATGGTGTGCGGCGCATGCCCCTTACTGCCCTCCTCTAATTTTGTAACCAGCCGGTTTATACGAATTGTCCAATCTGTGCTTCCACGGCCTTGCGTACCGAGCCCGTGGTGATGAAGGAGCGCGCCATGGTGATGTCGTCGTGGAACCAACGGTCACCATCGAGGCAGGCCGGAATCTGGCTGCGCACGGACGCGTAGGCGGCGGCCGTGCCCTTGCCCAGCACGAAACCGGGCAGCAAGTCTTCCGTCATGGTGAGCGCCTGGGCGGCCAATAACATTTCCACGCCGACGATGTATTGTGTATTTTCCACAACGGTGGCCGCCTTGCGGGCGCACCAGGTCGAGTTCGACACGTGGTCTTCGCTGTTGCCCTTGGCCGGAATCGAATCCACGCTGCCCGGCATGCACAGGGTGCGGTTCTCCATGACCAGCGAGCTCAGCGAGCACTGCACGACGGGATAGCCCGTGTTCACGCCCCGCACGCCCGACATCAGGTTGCGCGGCAAGCCCCAGGACAGCGTCGGGTCGATCAGGCGCGCCACGCGGCGCTCGACGATGCTGCCCAGGTCGGCCACGGCCATGGCCAGCAAGTCCATGGCCTGCGCCAGGTACTGGCCGTGGAAGTTACCGCCCGAGATGATCTCGAAGCCGCCCTCGTCCTTGCTGAAGATCAGCGGATTGTCGGTGGCCGAATTCACTTCCTTGGCTATGATGGTGTCGATGTAGTCGAGCGCATCGAACACGGGGCCGTAGACTTGCGGCGCGCAGCGCAGCGAGTACACGTCCTGGATGCGGGCCGTGTAGGGAATGTCGGTGCGGCGCAGCTCTTCGGGGAACTGCACGGCGCGCGCTTCGTGGGTGGTGCGGGTCGAGCCTTCCAGCAGGTGGCGCATGATGGCCGCCGTCTTGATCTGGCCGGCGTGCGGACGGGCCGTGTGGATGCGGGGGTCGAAGGCCGACATCTCGGCGCGCATCGCTTCCAGCGTCAGGCCCAGCGACAGGCAGGCGTCCGACAGCAGGTTGCGGGCATCGCTGGCCGCCAGCAGGGCCACGGCCAGCGACACGGTGCAACCGTTGATGAGGGCCGACGCATCCTTGGCCTTCAGTTCGAATTCCACCGGGCCCACGTTGGCGGCGCGGATCGCTTCCGGCGCCGACATGCGCTTGCCCCGGTAGATCACTTCGGCCTGCTCGAAACCGCAGATGGCGGCCGCCAGGTAGGACAGCGGCGCCAGGTCGCCCGAGGCGCCCACGGAACCCTTCTGCGGCATGATGGGGTGGATGCCGGCGTTGACGAAGGCCAGCAGGCGGTCCACCACTTCCACCCGCGGCGCCGAGTAGTTGCTGGCGAAGGCGTTGGCGCGCAGCAGCATGGTGGCGCGGCTCACCTCTTCCGGGAACGGCTCGCCCATGCCGGCCGCGTGGGCCCTGATCAGCTGGGTCTGGAACAGGTTGATGTCCTGCACCTTGACGCGGGTGTCCTTGAGCATGCCCACACCCGTGTTGAAGCTGTACATCATGGGCGCTTCATCGTGCATCCAGGTCGATTCGATGTAGTCGCGGCTTTCCTTCAGGGCCGCGCGGGAGGAGGCGGCCAGGTTCACTTCGATGCTGTGGTCGCGCGCCACGGCCACCACTTGGGCCGCCGTCAGGTTGAAACCGTTGATGGTTGTCGTTGTCATGATTGCTCTTTCGATTAGTTATAGGGCGCTCAGTTGGCGCCGGCCGCGAACCAGGCGCCGATTTCGGCGCGCTCTTCGGGCGTAATGTTGGTCATGTTGCCAATTGGCATAGCCTTCAGGACGACGGCCTGCTGGTTGACCTTGGTCGCGTTCTGGTGGATCAGCTCGGGGGTGTTGAGCATGATGCCGGCCGGTGCGGTGGCAAAGCCGGGCTGGGTCGGGGTGGCCGAGTGGCAGCTCACGCAACGCTGGTTGATGATGGCTTGCACACGGCCGAAGTCCGGCGCGGCCACGGCGGCGGCATGTTCCTCACCGCTGACACCAGCCTGGGCCGATGGGGCGGCCTGGGCGGCGGGACGGGGCGCGATCACGATGGCCACGGCCAGCAGGATGGCGACGCCGGCGGCGGGGAAGCCCCAGGCCGTGCGGCCATGGTGGCGCAGGTTGAAGAAGTGGCGGATCAGCACGCCGGCGGCGATGATGGCGCCCAGCAGCGCCCAGCTGTAGGCATGGCTGTAGGTCATGGCGTAGTGGTTGCTGATCATGATCAGCAGCACAGGCAGCGTGAAGTAGTTGTTGTGGACGGAACGTTGCTTGGCCTTCTTGCCGTGGATGGGATCGGGCGCTTCGCCCCGCTCCATCGCTTCCACCAGCTTGCGCTGGCCGGGGATGATCAGCATCAGCACGTTACCGACCATCATGGTGCCGATCATGGCGCCCACGTGGATGTAGGCCGCGCGGCCGCTGAGGAAGTGGGTCAGGACGAAGGCCATGGCGACGATGAACACGTACATGACGATGGCCAGCAAGCCTTCGCGCTTGCCCAATGGCGAGCGGCACAGGCCGTCGTAGACGATCCAGCCGAACAGCAGGCTGCCGAGGCCGACGGCGATCGATTGCCATTGGGTCAGGTCGGCCACGGACTTGTCGATCATCATGGCCGACGCGTTGAAGTAGTAGACGATGAACAGCAGCGAGAAGCCCGACAGCCAGGTGGCATACGCCTCCCATTTGAACCAGTGCAGGTCCGACGGCAGCTCGGCCGGCGACACCAGGTATTTCTGCGGGTTGTAGAAACCGCCGCCGTGGACGGCCCACAATTCGCCGGACACGCCCTTCTTGGCCAGGTCGGAACCGGGCTTGGGCGGACGGATGCTGTTGTCGAGCCAGACGAAGTAGAAGGACGCGCCGATCCACGCGATCCCCGTGATCAGGTGCAGCCAGCGCACCAATAAATTAAGCCAGTCCACGCCATATGCGAGCAGTTCCATGTCTTCCTCTTGATTGGATTTAAGCTCGTCTGCCACCGCGGGCGCTCCAGACGATTGGGACTTGGTCCCTGTTGGCCGCGAACTGTTGAAAGCTCCGCTGCGACCGTTTTTGAAGACCACGCACAGGCAGTGCGCGGCATGGACTGAACGATAAAACTAATTCTGGCCTTTCACATTGGAATCGACGTATATTAAAAATAGGAACGAAGTTATAGACATTGAAAGCCATGGCACAATTACCCGATCATTTAGACCTGCACCTGATACGCATCCTGTACCTGTTACTGTGCGAAAAGAACGTCTCGCGCGTCGCACTCAAGCTCGACCAGCCGCAACCCTCCATCTCCGCCTCGCTGCGCAAACTGCGTGAACTGACGGGCGATCCGCTGCTGGTAAGGGGTGGAAGGGGCATGGTGCCGACCCAGCACGGCGAGAGTTTGAAGAAGCCCGCCAAGCGCATCCTGGACGAAGTGGGCCAGCTGTTTTTGCACAAGACGCCGTTCGCCTCGATGGAAGAAAGCCGCACCTTCCGCATCGGCGCGCCGGACTACCTCGACATCCAGTTTTTACCGACGGTTGTGGCGCGCTTGCGACGCGAGTCGCCCAAAAGCCGCATCATCATCCACAGCCTGGGGCAGGAAGTGGACTCGATCCGCATGCTGTCGGACGGTGACCTGGACCTCATCATCGGCAACTGGGAAGAGCCGCCCGAGCATTTGCACCTGTCGCGCCTGTTCGAAGACCCCATCGTATGCGCCATGCGCGCCGACTCGCCCTACGCCAAGCGCACGGGTGCCAACGACATGACGGTGGACGACTACCTGAACCTGCCGCATGTGGCGCCCTCGCCCACGCTGCCCGGATTCCACGGCGTGATCGACAGCTTCCTGGCGCAGCAGGGTCTGGAGCGCAACGTGATGGTGGAATCGGCCTATTTCAGCCTGATCCCCCACATGCTGACCCAGACCGACCTGGTACTGACGACGGGCCGCCAATACCTGCGCTTCTACGAGCGCAACCTGCCGATCAAGGTCTACACGGTGCCGCTGCGTTTCCCGGCGATGCGCTTCTACCAGCTGTGGCATGAGCGCGTGCACCAGGCCCCCGAGCACAAATGGCTGCGCGACCAGATCACCCAAGCGGCCGCCGCCCTGAGCGGCAAATAGAATAAATTGGGACGTACCCCTTTTCTGTCCCCCTTTTCCGAAGAAGGGGAAACGCGAACAGAAATGGGGTACGTCCCCATTTTTAGGAAAAGGGGTACGTCCCTAGGAAAAGGGGTACGTCCCCATTTTTTGGTTGACGTTTTTTTGACGGCGCATTTGGACGGCTGGGGACGCGGGCGTGGTGGGCGGGCAACACTTGCCATATCCGCATGCTGAACTTCCCTATGCGCGGTGGCTTATATATAAGTGCTGCCGTGCCTATACTATTCTTCATATATCAAGGACGGCGCCAGGTCCCATGCGCCGGGCCACCTATACTGAGGAGACAGGCTGGTGGGGCCGCCTGCACAAAAAATGACGATCACTCTCGAACACCTGAACCAGTGCGGCGCCGATGAATTCACGCGGCTGTTGCATGGCTTGTATGAACACTCGCCGTGGATCCCCGAGCGCGCCGCCGCCGGCCGCCCCTACGCCACCGTGACCGCCCTCAAGCAGGCACTCGAGCGCGTGGTGCGCCAGGCCACCGTCGAGGAACAACTGGGCCTGGTCCGCGCCCACCCCGAGCTGGCCGGCAAGGCCGCCCTGGCCGGCACCCTGACGGCCGAGTCCACGGGCGAGCAGGCCAAGGCCGGCCTGACCCAGTGCAGCCCGGAGGAACTGGCTACCCTGCACCGCCTCAACGCTGAATACAACGCCCGCTTCGGCTTCCCCTTCATCCTGGCCGTCAAGGGCCCGACCGGCAACGGCCTGACCCGCCAGGAGATCATCGCCCACTTCACGCGCCGCCTGCGCGCTCAGCGCGACGATGAACTGGCCGAGTGCCTGCGCCAGATCGGCCGCATCGCCGCCATGCGCCTGAACCTGCTGATGGACTTGCCGTTCCGCTTCGGCCCCACCATCATGGCGTGGTCGGAAATCATCGGCGCGTGGAGCGACGATCCGGACAACCTGACCTGCGCCTACATGACGCCGGCCCACAAGAAAACGGCCGCCCAGCTGGCCGAGTGGATGACGGAAGCGGGTATGCAAGTGCATATCGACCCGGTCGGCAACGTGGTGGGCCGCTACCTGTCCGACCGCCCCGGCGCCAAGTCCCTGCTGACCGGCTCCCATTACGATACGGTGCGCAACGGCGGCAAGTACGATGGCCGCGAAGGCATCCTGCTGCCCATCGCCGTCGTCAAATATATGCACGAACGGGGCGAACGCCTGCCCTTCCACCTGGAGATCATCGGCTTTTCGGAAGAGGAAGGGGTGCGCTACCAGAGCACTTTCCTGGGCAGTAACGCCGTCATCGGCCAGTTCGACATGACGCTGCTGGACAAGGCCGACGCCCAGGGCATCACCATGCGCCAGGCGCTGACGGAAGCGGGCCACGACGTGAGCACGATCCCCACCGTCGGCCGCAAGCCGGAAGACGTGCTGGCCTTCGTCGAAGTCCACATCGAACAAGGCCCCGTGCTGCTGAACCGCGACCTGCCCGTGGGCGTGGTCACCTCCATCGCCGGCAGCTGCCGCTACCAGGTGGAGCTGACCGGCCTGGCCAGCCACGCCGGCACCACGCCCATGACCATGCGCAAGGACGCCGCCGCAGCAGCCGCCGAGATCGTGCTGTTCGTCGAACAGCGCGCCAGCCAGGCGCCGTCGCTGGTGGGCACCGTGGGCCAGTTGCAGGTGCCGGACGGTTCCGTCAACGTGATCCCGGGCGCCTGCAAGCTGTCGCTCGACATCCGCGCCGCCGACGATGCCACCCGCGATGCCGCCGTGACCGACATCCTGAACCAGGCCGAAGCCATCTGCGCCCGCCGCCAGGTGGAGATCAAGGTGACCAAGATCATGTCCGCCCCGGCCGCGCCGTGCGCGCCGTGGCTGGTCAGGCAGTTCGCCGCCGCCACCGAGCAGGCCGGCGTGGAAGTGTTCGAGCTGCCGTCCGGCGCCGGCCACGATGCCATGGCATTGGCCCGCATGACGGATGTGGCCATGCTGTTCACGCGCTGCGGCAACGGCGGCATCAGCCACAACCCGCTGGAAACCATGACGGCCGACGACGCCGAGGTGTCGGCCCAGGTGTTCCTGGACTTCCTGCGCAACTTCCAACCGAAATCCTGACGTAACGACACTGTTTTATCAGATTCAAACGATACAAAAGCAGATTTCTATAATCAATTGAGCATAGTAGCCATCGCAGCCCGGATATTGGTAGGTGGGCCGGTGGCTGCTAACCTGTGCAAACAGCATCAGTTCAACAGCGCGGAGCATCCAATGTCAGAACCAATTCGATTTTTCTACCGCGGCGAGGTCCACACCGTCGCGCAAGGCGCACCGACCCGTACCCTGCTCCAGCACCTGCGGGAAGACCTGCACTGCACCGGCACCAAGGAAGGCTGCGCCGAAGGCGATTGCGGCGCCTGCACCGTGGTCGTGGCCGAACTCCAGCCGAACGGCGAAGTGGCCATGCAGTCGGTGAACTCCTGCATCCAGTTCGTGCCCACCCTCGACGGCAAGGCCGTATTCACCGTGGAAGACCTGCAACAGGCCGACGGCGCCCTGCACCCGGTGCAGGAAGCGCTGGTCGAGTGCCACGGCTCGCAGTGCGGCTTCTGCACCCCCGGCTTCGCCATGTCGCTGTGGAGCCTCTACCTCAAGCAGGAAGGCCAGACGGCAGCGCCCTGCCGCAAGACCATCGACGAAACCCTGTCCGGTAACTTGTGCCGCTGCACCGGCTACCGCCCCATCATCGACGCCGCGCGCCGCATGGGCGAACTGCCTGCCGTGCAGTTCGACCGCGATGCGCTCAAGACGGCGCTGCAAGCCCTGCAGCGCGACGCCATGTTCAGCTACAGCCACGACGGCCAGACCTTCCATGCCCCCCGCACGCTGGCCGAACTGGCCACCCTGCGGGCCGAAAAACCCACCGCCACCATCGTGGCCGGCTCCACCGACGTGGGCCTGTGGGTCACCAAGCAGATGCGCGACCTGGGCGACATGATCTACGTCCGCATGGTCAAGGAACTGCACGAGATGGAAGTACGCAACGGCATGCTGCACATTGGCGCCGCCGTCAACCTGAACGACGCCTACGGCGCCGTCTGCGAGCACTACAAGGACGAGCTGACGGAAATGTGGCAGCGCTTCGCTTCCCAGCCGATCCGCAACACGGGCACCCTGGGCGGCAGCGTCGCCAACGGCTCGCCCATCGGCGACTCCGCACCGTGGATGATCGCGCTCGGTGCCGAGATCGTGCTGCGCAGCGAAAAAGGACAGCGCGTGCTGCTGCTCGAGAAGTTCTACCTCGATTACATGAAGAAGGACTGGGCGCCGGGCGAGTTCGTGGAAGCCGTGCGCATACCGCTGCCGCGCAAGGGTGTGCAGTTCCGCACCTACAAGCTGGCCAAGCGCTACGACCAGGACATTTCCGCCGTCTGCGGCGCCTACGCCATCACACTGGACGACGCCGGTATCGTGAGCGACGCCCACATTGCCTACGGCGGCATGGCCGCCACCTCGCGCCGCGCACCATTGGCCGAGGCGGCCCTGAACGGCAAGCCATGGAACGAAGAGAACCTGAAGCTGGCAATGGCCGCACTGGCCAGCGACTACACGCCGCTGACGGACATGCGCGCCAGCGCCGACTACCGCATGAAGACGGCCCAGAACCTGCTGCGCCGCTACTGGCTGGAGACGCGCCCGGACGGCGCCATGCCCATCCAGTCGATCAACGCATTCAACTACGCTGAAGGAGGCGCCGCAGCATGAACAGCAAAACGGAAGCTTTCCTGACCCAGCAGGTACCGATGGCCTGGGCCGAAGTGGGCAAGTCGCACAAACATGAATCGGCCGTGCTGCACGTGCTGGGCGAAGCCACCTACACCGACGATATCGCCGAAGCGCAAGGCACGCTGCACGCCGCGCTGGGCCTGTCGGCCAAGGCGCACGCCAACATCCTGTCCATGGACCTGGAGCCGGTGCGCCGCATGCCCGGCGTGGTGGCGGTCTACACCCACAAGGATATCCCGGGCACCAACGACTGCGGCCCCATCATCCACGACGACCCTATCCTGTCCGAGGGACTGGTGCAGTATGTCGGCCAGCCCATCTTCATCGTCGTCGCCAAGAGCCACGACCAGGCCCGCCGCGCCGCGCGCAAGGCCGTGATCGAATACGAGGAACTGCCGGCCATCCTGACCCCGCAGGCCGCCCGCGACGCGCAATCGTTCGTGGTGCCGCCCATGCATTTGGCACGCGGCGACGCGCAAGCGGCGTTCGAGCGTTCCACCCACCGCCTCAAGGGCGAACTGCACGTGGGCGGCCAGGAGCAGTTCTACCTGGAAGGCCAGATTTCGTACGCCGTACCGAAGGAAGGCGACGGCATGCACGTGTTCTGCTCGACCCAGCACCCCACCGAGATGCAGCACGTGGTGGCCCACGCCCTGCACCGCCATTCGCACGACATCGTGGTGGAATGCCGCCGCATGGGCGGTGGTTTCGGCGGCAAGGAATCGCAGTCCGCGCTGTGGGCCGCCTGCGCCGCCATCGCGGCCGCGCGCACCAAGCGCCCCGTCAAGCTGCGCGCCGACCGCGACGACGACATGATGGTGACCGGCAAGCGCCACTGCTTCTACTACGAGTACGAGATCGGCTACGGCGACGATGGCCGCATCAGCGCCGCCAAGGTGCAGATGGTGTCGCGCGCCGGCTACTCGGCCGACCTGTCGGCCCCGGTGGCCGCCCGCGCCGTGTGCCACTTCGACAACACCTACTATCTGGGCGACGTGGACATCCGCGCCATGTGCGGCAAGACCAACACCCAGTCCAACACGGCCTTCCGCGGCTTTGGCGGCCCGCAGGGCGCCATCGCCATCGAGTACATCGTGGACGAGATCGCGCGCAACCTGGGCATGGACGCGCTGGACGTGCGCAAGGTGAACTTCTACGGCCGCAACGACGAGGAAGGCCGCAACGTCACGCAGTACGGCCAGAAGATCGTCGACAACGTGATCCACGAACTGGTGGAACAGCTGGTCAGCGAGAGCGACTACCGCCAGCGCCGCGACGAGATCAACGCCTTCAACGCCACCAGCCCCGTGCTCAAGCGCGGCCTGGCGCTGACCCCGGTCAAGTTCGGCATCGCCTTCAACGTCACTCACTTCAACCAGGCCGGCGCGCTGGTGCACGTGTACACGGACGGCTCGGTGCTGGTCAACCACGGCGGCACGGAAATGGGCCAGGGCATCAACACCAAGGTGTGCCAGGTGGTGGCGCACGAACTGGGCATAGGCCTGGACATGGTGCGCGCCAGCGCCACCAACACCAGCAAGGTGGCCAACACCTCGGCCACGGCCGCATCGACGGGCGCTGACCTGAACGGCAAGGCCGCACAGGACGCCGCCAACACCATCCGCAAGCGCCTGGCCGATTTTGCCGCCAAGCGCCACGGTGGCGAAGCCGATGACGTACGCTTCGAATCGGGCCTGGTGCATGTCAACGGCGATACCGTGCCTTTCCCGGAACTGGTGCAGAAGGCCTACATGGCCCGCGTCCAGCTGTGGTCGGACGGCTTCTACGCCACCCCCGGCCTGCACTGGGATCCGAAAACCATGAGCGGCAACCCGTTCTCCTACTATGCCTACGGCGCCTCGGTGTCCGAAGTGGTGGTCGATACGCTGACGGGCGAATGGAAGCTGCTGAAAGTGAACGCCCTGTACGACGCAGGCCAGTCGCTCAACCCGGCCATCGACGTGGGCCAGGTGGAAGGCGCCTTCATCCAGGGCATGGGCTGGCTCACCACCGAGGAACTGTGGTGGAACGCGGGCGGCAAGCTGATGACGCATGCACCGTCGACCTACAAGATCCCCGGCGTATCGGACTGCCCGGAGGACTTCGACATCCGCCTGTTCAAGAACAGCAACGTGACCGACAGCATCCACCGCTCCAAGGCGGTCGGCGAACCGCCGCTGCTGCTGCCGTTCTCGGTGTTCCTGGCGATCCGCGACGCCTGCTCCAGCGTGGCGGACCACAAGTTCAATCCGCCGCTGCGCGCCCCGGCTACCAGCGAAGCGATCCTGAACGCCATCAGCGCGGTGCAGGAACTGGCCCAAGGCTGAACGACATGGCAAACGGAACGTCCTCTCCGACCAACGCACTGGTGGCGGCCGCCGCACTGGCCGAGCCGCGCATCCTGGTGACGGTGGCGCAGGTGGCCGGTTCGGCGCCGCGCGAACCGGGCGCCAAGATGCTCATCACCCGCGATGGCGCCTACGACACCATAGGCGGCGGCCACCTGGAAATGCGCGCCACCGACATCGCCCGCGAAATGCTGGCCATGCCGGCCGGCACGCTGCCGGCGGAGCGGCGGCTGGAACGCTTCCCGCTCGGCCCCAGCCTGGGCCAGTGCTGCGGCGGGGTCGTGCAGCTGGCGTTCGAGCGCATCATGCCCGAGGCCGACGCCCATTTCGCCACGCTGGTGCGGCGCAAGGGTGAAGGCCAGGACAGCTGGCGCCTGATCCCGCTGGGTTCCACGGAAGCGGCCAGCATCTACGACGCGGCCGGCCTGCGCCTGTCCGGCGCCGGCCCCGCGCTGCTGCCCCTGCCAGGCCCCGGCATCGACTGCAAACTGCGGCCCGATGACGAGGGACGCCAGTGGCTGGTCGATTCCTGCCTGCCCTACCGTCCCCGCCTGTACCTGTTCGGCGCCGGCCACGTGGGCGCGGCCATCGTGCGCGCGCTGGCGGAGCTGCCTTGCCAGGTGGTGTGGATAGATGAGCGGGAGGACATGTTCCCGTCCGCCCTGCCGGCCAACGTGCGCATCGAAGCGACCGATACGCCGGAAGCGGTGATCGAGGAAGCGCCGGCCGGCGCCTCCTTCCTGGTGCTCACGCACAGCCATGCGCTGGACCAGCAATTGTCCGAGCACATACTGCGCCGCACCGACTTTACCTGGTTCGGCCTGATCGGATCGGCCACCAAACGTGTACAATTCGAACGACGCCTGCGCGAACGGGGCATACCGGCCGAGCGCATGGCAGACATGACTTGCCCGATCGGCCTGCCCGGCATCCGCGACAAGGCGCCCGCCGTCATCGCCGTATCGGTGGCGGCGCAGCTGATGCAAGTATGGGAAGCCGCCGCCCTTGCCTCGCCGGCAGAAACGATAACGGCATTGGCCGATACGCCAGCCCAGGACCACACATGCACCGCCTGATTTCCTCTACATCGCCCGCAACACAGGCGCTCTCACTCTCCGGCAGCGCCGGGGCGGGAGCGCTGCATCGCTGTACATCCCACTAGCCAGCGCGCTAGCTTCAACACCATCAAGAAGGGACTGCCCGCGCACCTGCGTGCCGGCAGTCAGCGACCACCTGCGTCTCGCATCATCGGAATCAAGGAATCATCATGGCAAGTACACTCACGTCCGGCACTTTCCAGGCATACCGCGCCAGCCTGCTGCACTTTAACGACGACCCGGCCTACCACAGCAACGCCTACAGCTGGCACGAGGACGGCCTGCTGGTGGTCAACGACGGCAAGGTCCACCTGGCCGGCGACTACGCCCGGCTGGTGCACTTCCTGCCCGAAGGCACGCCCGTGCACGACTATCGCGGCAAGCTCATTACGCCCGGCTTCATCGACACCCACGTGCATTATCCGCAGACGGACATGATCGCCTCGCCCGCACCGGGCCTGCTGCCATGGCTGGAAAAGTACACCTTCCCCACCGAGCGCAAGTTCGCCGATCCGGAGCACGCCACCCAGGTCGCCAGCTTCTTCCTCGACGAACTGACCCGCTGCGGCACCACCACGGCCATGGTCTACTGCACCGTGCACCCGCAGTCGGTGGACGCCTTCTTCGGCGAAAGCGAGAAGCGCAACCTGCGCATGGTGGCCGGCAAGGTGCTGATGGACCGCAATTGCCCCGACTTCCTGCGCGATACGGCCGAATCGGGCGTGCGCGAAAGCGAAGAACTGATCAAGCGCTGGCACAAGCGGGGCCGCCAGCTGTACGCCATCACGCCGCGTTTCGCCCCCACCTCGACGGAAGCCCAGCTGGAACTGGCCGGCGCGCTGGCCAAGGCCTACCCGGACACCTTCCTGCAAACCCACGTGGCCGAGAACAAGGACGAAGTGGCCTGGGTCAAGTCGCTGTTCCCCAACGCGCGCAGCTACATGGACGTGTATGACCGCTACGGCATGCTGCGTCCGCGCTCGATGTACGCGCACTGCATCTGGCTGGACGACGCCGACCGCGCCCGCATGGCCGAAACCAAGTCGGCCATCTCGATCTGCCCCACCTCCAACCTGTTCCTGGGCAGCGGCCTGTTCGACTTCGAACGCGCCAATGCGCAGCAGGTGCCGCTGTCGCTGGCCACCGACGTGGGCGGCGGCACCTCGTTCTCCATGCTGCAGACGATGAACGAGGCCTACAAGGTGGCCCGCATGGGCGGCACCTACCTGCAAGCCATGCGCATGTTCTACCTGGCCACGCTGGGCGGCGCGCGCAGCATGCAGCTGGAAGGCACGATCGGCAATTTCGCGCCGGGCACGGAAGCGGACTTTGTCGTGCTCGACCCGAAGGCGACGCCACTACTGGCGCGCCGCACCGAGCGCACCGACAGCCTGGAGGAGCTGCTATTCGCCATCGCCATGCTGGGCGACGACCGCACCGTGGCCGCCACCTATGCCGCCGGCAAGGCCGTACACCTGCGCCAGGATTGAACATGGACCGCCTTTCCAACGAAGGCCGGGCCGCCCTGGCGCCGCCCGGCGTGACCAGCGCAGCCGAATGGCAGACGCGTGTCGACCTGGCCGCCTGCTACCGGCTGTGCGCACTGTATGGCTGGGACGATGTGATCTACACCCACATCACGGCCGCCGTGCCGGATCAGCCAGGGCATTACCTGATCAATCCGTTCGGGCTACGCTTCGATGAGGTGCGCGCGTCCAACCTGGTCAAGGTCGACCATGCGGGCAATATCGTTTGCCGCTCCGGGCATTCCATCAACCGCGCCGGCTTTGCGCTGCACGCCGCAGTACATGGCGCGCGGCCGGAACTGGGCTGCGTCATGCATCTGCATAACGGCAACGCCATCGCCGTCGGCGCGCAAGGACAAGGCTTGCTGCCGTTATCGTCGCACGCCTTGCGCTTCTACCAGCAGATCGGCTACCACGACTACGAGGGACTGGTGCTGACGGCGCCGGAGGCGGCGCGGCTGGTCAAACAGCTGGGGGACTTTCCCGCCCTGCTGCTGCGCAATCACGGCTCGCTCGTCTGCGGGCGCACCGTGGCCGAAGCGTTCGCGCGGATGGAGACGCTGGACAAGGCCTGCGGCTTCCAGCTCAAGGCGCAGGCGGGCGGCGCGCAGCTGCGCATGCCGCCGCATGACGTCTGCGTCCAGGCCCAGCGCGACCTGGAGGGCGGCGGCGCACTGGAAGGCGCGCTGGAATGGCCTGCCCTGCTGCGCAAGCTGGACCAGCTCAGCCCCGCCTACCGAAACTGAGTCATTTAAAAGAACGAGGAGAGATTATGCCCACCATTAACGTCCAGGTCTTCGAAGGCCGCACGCTGGAACAGAAGCGCGCCTTCGTCAAGGCCGTCACCGAAGCGACCGTCGCAACGCTGGGCGCCACGCCCGAATCGGTCGATATCATCATCCACGAGTTGAAGAAAGAAGACTGGGCGACCGCCGGCCGCCTGTGGTCCGACCGGCCCTGAGCCGCCCGGGCAGCTTTCGACTCAGGCAAATTCCAGTACATCGGCCAGCGGCTTGCGCGGCTTTTGCGGCCAGTTGCCGGGCGCCGCATAGCCTGCCGTGACGAGCATGACGGGCACTTCACGCTCCGTCAGCCCGAACTCCCGCGCCACGCCGGCGGCGTCGAAGCCACTGAGCGCGCTGGTGGCCAGGCCCATGCCTTCGGCCGCCAGCATCAGCGTCATGGCCGCCAGCGAAGCGGAGCGCAACGCCTCATCGCGCTGCAACTGGGGCTGTTCCGGATGGGTTGCGCGCGCCATACTCACCCAGCCGTCCGCGAACGCCTGGCCCATGATGCCCGCCTCCACCGACGGCTGGAGCGCCGCCGGCAAACCTTCATGCGCCGCCAGCGTGCCGCAAATGATGAAGGTGACGGCCGCATCGGACACCTTGCGCTGGCCGAACGCCAGCGCCTGCAGGCGCGCCTTGGCTGCCCCGGTCCGCACGGCGACGAACTTCCAGTTCTGGAAATTGTAGGCCGACGGCGCGCGCGTGGCGAGGCGGACCAGCTCTTCGATCTGCGGCGTCTCCAGCGTGCGGCTGGCATCGAAATGATTGGCCGAGATACGGTTCTCGATCAGTTGACGGATGGTGTGTGTGGCGTGTGGCATGACAATTCCTCTACAGTTAAAGAACAAAGACAATTCAGGCGCGTACAGTGACGGATAACTGTGCCGGTACGGCAGGCCGCATGCTCCACTGCACGGCAAGCACACTGCCCAACACAGCCAGGAAGCCCAGCATGGCACTGCCGCGCATGGTCTGGCCGAGAACGATCCAGCCCAGCACCACGGCAGTGAGGGGGCTGAGTAACCCAAGCGACGACACGGCCACGGGCGACAGCCTGGCAATGCCGCGGAACCACAGCGCGTAGGTGAGCAGCGTGCCGACCACGCCCAGATAGGCATAGGCCAGCAAGGCTGACGTGCCCAGGTGCGGCAACGGCGGCTCGGCAAACCACGACAACGGCGCCAGCATCAGCCCTCCGATCAGCAGTTGCCAACCCGTGAATGCGAGCACTGGCACTTCCGGTTTCCAGCGCCGCGCCAGGAAGCTGCCGGCGGCCATGCAAGTGGTGCCGGCCAGCGCGGCGGCGATCCCGATCGGATCCCACGCCGCGCCAGGCGCCAGCAGCAGCAAGGCCATGCCCGCCACCGCCACCAGCGACGCCACCACCGCCATCCGGGCCGGCGCACTGCGGTCGGCCACCCACGCGAAACCCATCACAAGCAAAGGCTGCACCGCCCCCATGACCGCCGCCAGCCCGCCGGGCAGGCGATATGCGGCCACGAACAGCAAGGCCTGGAAAATGCCGATATTCAGGGCAGACAGCACAAGCAGCTGCCCCCAGAACGCCCGTTGCGGCCACTGGCGCAACAGCAGCGCCAGCAAAATGCCGGCCGGCAGGGTGCGTACGGTGGCTGCCGTGAACGGCATGGCGGGCGGGAGAAATTGCGTCGTGACGATGTAGGTCGTGCCCCAGAACAGGGGCGCCAGCGCAGTCAGCGCCGTATCAAGCAAGCGGGTGTGGTTTTTTGGTCGCATTTTGATTTACCTTCAATTCAAGATAAATCAGTCTAGCATATAATCTTGAATTGAAGATAAATTGGACCAAAAAAATGAGAACTGACCGCAAGCGCAATGTCGCCGATGTCGCCGATGTCGCCGATGTCGCCGATGTCGCCGATGTCGGCGATGCCGTCGATACTGCCGATACCGTCGATGTCATCCTCGGCCAATGGCGCCGGGAGCGTCCGGATCTGGCGCCCGATTTAGGCGCAATGGGAACGATAGGCCGCATCAAGCGCTGCTCCATGCTGCTGCGTCCCCGGCTCGACGCCACGTTCGAACAGTTCAGATTAAATGGGTGGGAGTTCGACGTGCTGGCCACGCTGCGCCGTTCGGGCGCCCCCTACTGCCTGGCGCCGACAACGCTTTTTTCTGCCCTCATGATCACTTCGGGCACCATGACGCACCGGCTCAAGGGCCTGGAAAGCCGCTCCCTGATCGAGCGCGTGCCCAACAAGGAAGACGCCCGCAGCCTGCTGGTGCGTCTGTCGCCGGCCGGACTGGAACTGATAGACCGCGCCGTGACGGCTCACGTGGAAAACGAGCGTCAGATCCTGTCGCCTATCGGCACCGCGGACCTGAAGGCGCTGGATGTACAACTGAAGCGGCTACTGGCCGTACTGGAAGGTCCGCCCGCGAGGCCGGGCGCAGGCGCAGGCGCAGGTACTGATGACGCGGATGCGGATGCGCTGGACAACAAACGACACACCCCCAAGGAGGAGCAATGACCTGGCTGATCTTCAAGTATCTGCTGACATCGGCCGTAGTAGTAGCCGTTTCTGAATTCGCCAAGCGCAGCGACAAGCTAGGCGGTCTGGTGGCCGCCTTGCCGCTGGTGACCTTCCTGGCGCTGATCTGGTTGCACGTCGAGCACCAGCCGGAACAAAAAATCGCCAACCACGCCTGGTACACATTCTGGTACGTGGTGCCGACCTTGCCGATGTTCCTGGTCTTCCCTGCCCTGCTGTCGCGGATCGGCTTCTGGCCCTCGCTGATCGCATGTGCCCTGTTTACGGTCGCCTGCTTCGCCCTGTTTGCCGTCGTGATGCGCCGTTTCGGCGTCGATCTGCTGTAACGGCAGCACTGCACGAGGGCGGCATCAGCCCCACACGACCGCCCTTTGCTCGCCGTACCAGCTTGCCATGCGCTCCGACGCCTGCGCTTCGATCTGGCGGCGCTTGATCTTCATGGTGGGCGTCAGGCAGCCGTTCTCGATGGACCACGGATCGGGCGCCACCACCAGCATCTGCAAGCGCTCATAGCTCGGCAGCTGGGCGTTGACGTCCTTCAGCATCAGTTGCAGGTCCTGTTCCACCCGCATCCGCTCCGCCGGGTCGCCCAGCTGGCCGCGCAGATGCTCCGTCAGCACCACCAGTGCGTAGGCTGCGGGCTGGCCCACGCCGGTCACCATCGATTGCTCCACCATCGGATGGGCGTTGATCAGGTTCTCGATCGGCGCTGGGGCCACGTACTTGCCCTTGGCCGTCTTGAACACTTCCTTGAGCCGCCCGGTCAGCTTGAGCAGGCCGTCGTCGCGCCGTTCGCCCTGGTCGCCGGTGCGGAAAAAGCCGTCGGCGGTGAAGCTTTCGGCGTCCAGGTCGGGCCGCTTGTAATAGCCCACCATGCGCCCCGGCGACTTGATCAACACTTCATGGTCGTCGCTGATGCGCACTTCCACGCCGGGAAACGGAATGCCCACATAACCCGCCGCATGGTGCTCCGCCGTGGAGATATGTGACAGCGCGAAGTCTTCGCTCATGCCGTAGCCCTCCATCAGGTTCAGGCCCAGGCGGCGATACCACGCGATCAGTTCGGCCGGCGTGGGCGCCGAGCCGCTGCCGGCCAGGCGCACGTGGCCCAGCCCCAGTCCGGCCAGCACCTTGTGCCCGACCAGTTTGCCCACCAGCGGCACGCCAAGCAGGAAGTCCAGCACCCTGGCTGGAATTTTTTCGAACACGCCGAGCTGGAACTTGAGCCACAGCCGCGGCACCGACAGGAACAGCGTTGGCCGGGCGCGCTTGATGTCTTCGACAAAGGTGCTCAGGCTCTCGGCGAAGTACACATGGCAACCGGCCACCATGCTGCAGCATTCGATGTACGAGCGCTCGACCACGTGTGCCAGCGGCAGATAGGACAGGTAGCGGTCGCCGGGGCCGCAGGCAATGGCCTCGGTCATGATCTCGGCCGCCCGCGTGACGTTGGCGAAGCAGTGCATCACGCCCTTGGGCTGGCCGGTGGAGCCGGAGGTATAGATCAGCATCGCCAGCTCGTCGCCGCCGCGCGCCGGCTGGCCCGGCATGGGCGACTGGGCTGCCACCAGCGCATCCCAGCTGGAACCCGCATTGTCCGGCGCGAGCGGGAAGGCGATGCGCGGCATGGCCGCCGGCACGCCCGCGGCCTGGTGCTCCCAGCCATCGAGTTTGCCGACGAAGAGCAGCTTGCTTTCGCTGTGCTCCAGCACGAACCGTATCGTCTCCGGCCCTTCCGTGGGAAAGATCTCCACCGTGGCGCAGCCGGCCATCCAGATCGCCAGTTCGGCCATGAAGCAGTGGGCGCAGTTCTTCGACAGGATGGCGATGTGGCTGCCGGCCGGCAGGCCAAGCGATTGCAGGTGGGCGGCCATGCGCCGCGCCTGGTCCATGCACTGGGCCCAGGTGTAGTCGATCACCTGGCCGCCGCCGACGGGCTGCGTCAGATAGACCTTGTCCGGCATGGCCTGCTCGTGGGCATACACGTAGTCCAGCAGCGTCTTGGTGCGCGTTGCGTTCATGGGTTTTCGCTCCTCGGGCCTCGGCCGGTGTGACCGCCGCTCAATCGCGGCGCTGTGTAGTCATGCTGCCACGAAAAAATTGCCAAAGCAACAGCACCGTATCAAGCGGCAGACCTTATGCACCAAGCAATATCATTTTGCCCGGCTGGCGGCCAGCACCAGCCAGACGGACAGCACGAACGGCAGCGTATAAAAGGCCAGTCCCAGCGCGCCGCATGCCACGCACAGGGCGACGCTGGCCAGGCCGCCGGCGCAACGCCAGCGCCAGTCGCGCCCATGGACGGTCAATCCCAGCAAGGTCAAGGCGCAGTTGACGCCGATGCCCGTCGCCAGCGCGGCCATCGGCCATGCCGGCGCCACCAGCGGTGCGAGCGCCAGCGCACCCCAGGCCAGCGCAGCGCCGCCCAGCGTCCACACGCCCAGATGCCAGCGCCCGCGCGCCAGTGCGGTCCACAACAGCATCCCCAACGGGACGGCGGCCACAAAGCTGGCCTGGCCGACGGCACAGAACACATAAGCCAGCGGCGCCATGCTGCAGCCCGCCGCGGCGCCGGCCGGCTGCAACGCCATGCCCTGCGCCACGTTCGGGGCCAGCCCCGTCATCGGCCCCACCGCCCGGGCCAGCCACATGACGAGCACGAACAGGGAGGTCAGCGGCGGCAGGCCTCGGCCCGACATCGCGCGCGCCAGCATGGCCGTGGCCATCCCGGCCAGCGTGATCCAGCACAGCAGGGCGACATTGAAACTGTAGGCGGCGCACAGGCCCACCCCGCTCAACGCCCCGTTAAAACCGTACAAGCCGGCATGACGGGCGTCATCGGGAAAGTCCAGCGCCCAGGCCGTGCCGTTGGCGACGCATACGCCAAGCAGGCACCCGGCCGCCATGGCCGGCGCGGTGAGATAAAGACATCCGAGCAACAAGGCGCCGAACAGGGGCGATGACTGGAAGTAGATTTGGCCGATCCCGGCCAGCGGGGCTTGCAGCAGCGATGGCACGGCGGGTCGCCATGCGGGAACGGAGGGGCGGGATTGGAACTGCATGAAGAATATCGAAAGCTGGAAGGCTGGCGTTGCCCGAGGGGCTGCCGAAATCCGCCGTTCCCAGGTGCGCGGGAACGGCGGCGAATGAAGCGCTAGTACTGGATTAGACGTCAGGCGGCGGCCGCGTCCTCGGTCGGCCAGATCTGCGCGATGCGCAGCAGGTTGGTGCTGCCCGGCTGGCCGAACGGCACGCCGGCCGTGATGGCGATCTGGTCGCCCGGCTTGCCGAAACCTTCCGTCAGCGCAGCCTGGCAGGCCGCCGCCACCATGCGGTCCACATTGCGCACGTCAGGGCTGACGGTCGAATGCACACCCCACACCAGCGCCAGTCGGCGCGCCGTGGACAAGTTGGGCGTAATGCTCAGGATGGGCGCCATCGGCCGTTCGCGCGCCGCACGCATGCTGGTGTGGCCGGAGCTGGTGTAAGTCACCGTGGCGACAGCCCCCAGGATGCCGGTCACGTCGCGCAGGGCCGAACAGATCGCGTCGCCGCTGTTGGGCAGCGCCGTCTGGTTCTGTGCCTCGATCATCTGGCGGTACAGCGGATCCTTCTCCACTTCGCAGATGATGCGGTTCATGATGTTGACGGCGGCCGTAGGATAGGCGCCGCTGGCCGATTCGGCCGACAGCATCACGGCGTCGGCCCCGTCGTAGATGGCGCTGGCCACGTCGGACGCTTCGGCGCGGGTCGGCACGGGCGACGAAATCATGGACTCCAGCATCTGGGTGGCGATCACGATCGGCTTGCCGTGCTGGCGGCAGGCGCGCAGAATGCGCTTCTGCACGCCCGGCACGCGCTCGGGCGGCAGTTCCACGCCCAGGTCGCCGCGGGCCACCATGATGGCGTCCGAAGCGGCCACGATGGCATCCAGTCCGTCGAGCGCGGCCGGTTTTTCCAGCTTGGCCAGCAAGGCGGCGCGGTTGCCGATGATGGCGCGGGCCTGGTGCAGGTCTTCCGGCCGCTGCACGAACGACAGCGCCACCCAGTCCGCGCCCATTTCCAGCGCGAAGTCCAGGTCGCGCAGGTCCTTTTCCGTCAGGGCGGGAATCGGCAGCACCACGTCAGGCACGTTGACGCCCTTGCGGTCCGACAGCACGCCGCCCGTCACCACGCGGGTGCGGATGGAGCGCTTGTCGGCGCCGCGGCCCAGCACCGCCAGGCGCAGCTTGCCGTCGTCCAGCAGCAGCGACTGGCCGGCGTCGATCACTTCGAACAGCTCCGGGTGCGGCAGGCAGACGCGCTGGCTGTTGCCGGGCGTGGGATCGCGGTCCAGCGTGAACTCGGCCCCTTCGGCCAGCGTCACCTTGCCGTCGGCGAACTGGCCCACGCGCAGCTTGGGGCCCTGCAGGTCGGCCAGGATGGCGATGGGCCGCCCCAGGTTGCGCTCGATTTCGCGCACGATGTTGCAGCGGGCCTGGTGGTCCTGGTGGCTGCCGTGGCTGAAGTTGAAGCGGAATACGTCCGCTCCCGCTTCGAACAGGGCCTGGATCGCCTCTTTGGTACTGGTGGCTGGGCCCAGCGTGGCCACGATCTTGGCCTGGCGTTGTCGTCGCATGTTGTCTCCGTTATTTGTTTTGGTATGGCGTGGCCGGCTTACAGCACCAGCACGGCGCGGAAGTCGTTGACGTTGGTGCGGGTCGGGCCGCTCACCACCAGGTCGTCCAGCGCGCTGAAGAAGCCGTAGCCGTCGTTGTTTTCCAGCAGGGTGCGGGCGCGCAGGTTCTTCTCCGCCGCACGGGCCAGCGAATCCGGTGCGTACAGCGCGCCGGCGTTGTCTTCCGAGCCGTCGATGCCGTCCGTGTCGCAGGCCACGGCGTGGATGTCCGGGTGGCCATCGAGCGCCACCGCGAGGCTGAGCAGGAACTCGGCGTTGCGTCCGCCGCGCCCGGAACCGCGCACCGTCACCGTGGTCTCGCCGCCGGAGATGATGACGCAGGGACGCTGGAACGGCTGGCCGCGCGTGGCCACCTGTTTGGCCATTGCGGCGTGGACGATGGCCACGTCGCGCGATTCGCCTTCGATGCCGTCGGACAGGATATAGGGCGTGATGCCGGCCGCACGGGCATGCCCGGCCGCCGCTTCCAGCGCGTCCTGGGCGATGGCGATCACGTGGTGTTCGTTGCGGGCGAAGCGGGGATCGTCCGGCTTGGGCGTCTCGCCGACGCCCGTCTCCAGGTGTTCGCGCACGCTGCCGGGAATCTCGATGCCGTACTTGCGCAGCACGGCCAGCGCGTCGGCGCACGTGGTCGGGTCGGGCAAGGTGGGACCGCTGGCGATCACGCCAGGGTCGTCGCCGGGCACGTCGGAAATGAGCAGCGTGACCACACGCGCGGGCGCGCAGGCCAGCGCCAGCCGGCCGCCCTTGATGGCCGACAGGTGCTTGCGCACGCAGTTCATCTCGGAGATGGTGGCGCCGCTCTTGAGCAGTGCGCGGTTGACGGCCTGCTTCTGTTCCAGCGTGATGCCAGGCGCCGGCAGCGCCAGCAGCGACGAACCGCCGCCGGAGATCAGGCACAGCACCAGGTCGTTCTCGCTCAGGCCCTGCACCATCTCCATCATGCGGCCGGCCGCACGGCGGCCCGCTTCGTCGGGAACCGGATGGGCCGCTTCGATCACTTCAATACGCTGGCAGTCGACGCCATGCTCGTAGCGCGTGACGACCAGGCCGGAAATATCGCCCTTCCAGTGCTGCTCGACGGCGCGCGCCATGGCGGCCGCGCCCTTGCCGGCGCCGATCACCAGCGTGCGGCCGTTGGCGGGCGGTTCGGGCAGGAAGGCCGGCAGGCACTTGGCCGCGCTCACGGCGTCCACCGCGCTGCCGTACAGGTCCAGAAGGAATTGACGTGGATTAAAGGTACTCATCCGGGTACTTTCTAAAAAAAATGCGGCGGCCGTCAGGCACAGGGAGTCGCAGGCCGCCGCATGCAAGGGAACAGGACCAGAGCGATCAGGCTTCGGCGATCTGGTGGTTGGACATGATCTCGATGGCGCGGCACAGTGCCGAGTGGTCCATGCCGCCCAGGCCATTGGCGGCGCAGGCGTTCATCAGCTCCTGGGCCATGGCCGTATTGGGCAGCGACACGCCCATCGTCTTCGCGCCCTGCAGGGCCAGGTTCAGGTCCTTCTGGTGCAGTTCGATGCGGAAGCCGGGGTTGAAGGTGCGCTTGACCATGCGCTCGCCGTGCACTTCCAGGATGCGCGAGTTGGCAAAGCCGCCCATCAGTGCCTGGCGTACCTTGGCCGGATCGGCGCCAGCCTTGGAGGCGAACAGCAGCGCCTCGGCCACCGCCTGGATGTTGAGCGCCACGATGATCTGGTTGGCCACCTTGGTGGTCTGGCCGTCGCCGTTGCCGCCCACCAGGGTGATGTTCTTGCCCATCAGTTCAAACAGGGGCTTGACGATCTCGAACGCTGCTTCCGAGCCACCCACCATGATGGTCAGCGAGGCCGCCTTGGCGCCCACTTCGCCGCCCGAGACAGGCGCATCGAGGTACTCGCAGTCCAGCGCATTGATCTTCTTGGCGAATTTCTTGGTTTCGATGGGCGAGATCGAGCTCATGTCGACCACGATGGTGCGTGGACGCAGGCCCGATGCCACGCCGTTTTCACCGAACAGCGCCGCTTCCACGTGTGGGGTGTCGGGCACCATGACGATGATGATGTCCGACCGCATGGCCACTTCGGCGGCCGAGGTGCAGACCGTGGCGCCGCCTTCGATCAGGGCGAACGGCGGGTTCTTGATATCGTGCAGGAACAGCTTGTGGCCGCCGTTCAGCAGGTGTTGCGCCATTGGTGCGCCCATGATACCCAGACCGATAAATCCAACTCGAGACATGATGTTTTCCTTTGCTAGTGTGTTGTGTGGTTCGTTCCGTTACAGCCCATGGGCGGCGCGCCAGCCCAGTCCTTCCACCGTGGTGGTGCGTGGCTTGTATTCGCAGCCTATCCAGCCGTCGTAGCCGAACGCGGTCAGCTGGTCGAACAGGAAGCGGTAGTTGATCTCGCCCGTACCCGGTTCGTTGCGGCCGGGGTTGTCGGCCAGCTGCACGTGGCGGATCAGCGGCAGGTTGGCCTTGATGGTGTTGGCCAGCTCACCCTCCATGCGCTGCATGTGATAGATGTCGTACTGGATGAACAGGTTGTCCGAACCCGTTTCCTCGATGATGCGGGCCGCCTGGCTGGTGCGCGACAGGAAGAAGCCCGGAATGTCGAAGGTGTTGATCGGCTCGATCAGCAGGCGGATGCCCTCTTCCTTCATCGCGGCGGCGGCGAAGGTCAGGTTGGCCACCACGGTACGGTGGGCCGTTTCCTGGCTCACGCCGGGCGGCACGATGCCGACCAGGCAGTTCAGCTGCTTCACGCCCAGCTGCTTGGCGTAGCTGATGGCGGTCTGCACGCCGGCCCGGAATTCCTCCACCCGCTCCGGATGGCAGGCGATGCCGCGCTCGCCCGCTTCCCAGTTGCCGGCCGGGAGGTTGTGCAGCACCAGTTCCAGCTTGTTCGCGGCCAGGCGCTGGGCCAGGTCCTTCGCTTCGAAGGCGTACGGGAACAGGAACTCCACCCCCTGGAAGCCGGCCCTGGCGGCCGCCTCAAAACGGTCCAGGAACGGTACTTCGTTAAACAGCATGGTCAGATTGGCGGCCAGTTTGGTCATTTCGCTTCCTTTCGTATCGGGTGTGGATGGATCAGTCGAGCAGCGAGATGGCGGTCGGCGCATCCGCGCCTTTCAGCGCCAGCTCTTCGAACTCGTTGATGTTGTTGATGTCCACGCCCATCGAGATGTTCGTCACGCGCTCCAGGATCACCTCCACCACCACCGGCACCTTGAACTCTTCCATCCAGGCCTTCGCCTGGGTGAATGCGGCCGGCAGGTCGTCGGCATTGGTGACGCGGATGGCCTTGCAGCCCAGACCCTCGACCACGGCCACGTGATCGACGCCGTAGCCGTTCAGTTCCGGCGCGTTGATGTTCTCGAACGCCAGCTGCACGCAGTAGTCCATGTCGAAGCCGCGCTGCGACTGGCGGATCAGGCCCAGGTAGGAGTTATTCACCACCACGTGCAGGTAAGGCAGCTTGAACTGCGCGCCCACGGCCAGTTCCTCGATCATGAACTGGAAGTCGTAGTCGCCCGAAATGGCCACCACCTTGCGCTGCGGGTCGGCCGCGGCCACGCCCAGCGCTGCCGAAATGGTCCAGCCCAGCGGACCGGCCTGGCCGCAGTTGATCCAGTGACGGGCGTTGTACACGTGCAGGAACTGGGCGGCGGCGATCTGCGACAGGCCGATGGTGCTGACGTAGCATGTTTCGCGGCCGAAGGCCTTGTTCATCTCTTCGTACACGCGCTGTGGCTTGACCGGCACCTGCTCGAAGTGGGTCTTGCGCTGCATGGTGCGCTTGCGATCCTGGCACTGGGCCACCCAGGCGGAACGGTCTTTCAGCTTGCCGGCGGCCTTCCACTCGGTGGCCACTTCGATCATCAGCTTTAGCGCGGCGCCGGCGTCGGACACGATGCCGAAGTCCGGGCCGAATACGCGGCCGATCTGGGTCGGCTCGATATCGATGTGGACGAACTTGCGGTCCTTGGTGTACACCTCGATCGAGCCGGTGTGGCGGTTGGCCCAGCGGTTACCGATACCGAACACGAAGTCGGACGCCAGCAAGGTCGCATTGCCGTAGCGGTGGCTGGTCTGCAGGCCGACCATGCCCACCATCAGCTTGTGGTCGTCGGGGATGGAGCCCCATGCCATCAGGGTCGGGATCACGGGGATGCCCGTCAGCTCGGCGAACTGTACCAGCAGGTCGGAAGCGTTGGCGTTGATGACGCCACCGCCGGCCGTGATCAGCGGGCATTCCGCGTCATTCAGCATGGTCAGCGCTTTTTCGATCTGGGCGCGGGTGGCCTTGGGCTTGTAGGCTTCCAGCGGCTGGTAGGTGTCCGGATCGAATTCGATTTCGGCCATCTGCACGTCGAACGGCAGGTCGACCAGCACGGGGCCTGGACGGCCGGAGCGCATGATGTGGAAGGCTTGCTGGAACACCATCGGCACCAGTGCCGGCTCACGCACGGTCACGGCCCATTTGGTCACCGGCTTGGCGATCGATTCGATATCGACGGCCTGGAAATCCTCCTTGTACAGGCGGGCACGTGGGGCCTGGCCGGTAATGCAGAGGATAGGTATGGAATCTGCCTGGGCCGAATACAGGCCCGTAATCATGTCGGTGCCGGCGGGGCCGGACGTACCGATGCACACGCCGATGTTGCCGGCCTTGGCGCGGGTGTAGCCCTCGGCCATGTGCGAGGCGCCTTCCACGTGGCGCGCCAGGATGTGCTTGGCGCTGCCCTGCTTTTTCAATGCCGCGTAAAATGGGTTGATCGCGGCACCCGGTACACCGAATACCTGGTTGACGCCTTCTTTTTCCAAAACGATTGCTGCTGCCTGCGCTGCCGTCATGCGTGCCATGCTGTGCTCCCTTGTATGTGTAAGGATTGACTGATGAATGGATGCTACCGGCAAAAAGCGGCGCTGATAAGAAGACAAAACCTCGCTTTATTCGATACTGGAAATATCGAATAACTGTGGAATAATGTGGCTATGGACAAACTCACCCAAATCGAGGCCTTCGTCGAGGTGGCCGAAAAGGGCAGCCTGGTGCGCGCCGCACTGGGCCAGCACATCACGCCCGTGATGCTGGGACGCCGCATCGACGCGCTGGAAAAGCGCCTGGGCGTCAAGCTGATGCACCGCACCACGCGCCACCTGACGCTGACGGAACAGGGCACGCTGTATCTCGACCACTGCCGCAAGCTGCTGGCCGACCTGGGGCACGCGGACCGCATGGTGTCCGAAGGCCGCCACCGCGCCACCGGCCACCTGACCGTGTCGGCGCCGGCCGCCTTCGGCCGCAAGCACGTGGCGCCGCACGCGGCGGGATTCGTGCGCGCCCATCCGGACGTGCAGATTTCGTTCAACCTGACGGACCGCGTGGTGGACCTGGTACGGGACGGCTACGACGTCGGCATCCGCATCGGCGGCGTGATCGACCCCAGTTTCGTGGCCGTCAAGCTGGCCAGCAACCGGCGCGTGGTGTGCGGCACGCCGGAATACTTCGAGCGCAACGGCATACCCCGCACGCTGGAAGACCTGGCCCAGCACAACTGCCTGGCCTTCAACCTGCAGGGCGGCCAGCAGCGCGGCTGGTACTTCCAGGACCAGGGCAAGCAGGTCACGGTACGCGCGGACGGTAACCTGAACTGCAACGACGGCGAGCTGCTGCACCGCTGGGCCACCGAGGGACTGGGCCTGGCCTGGCGCTCGTCGTGGGAAATCCAGGCGCAGCTGGCGTCCGGCGAACTGATTACGGTGCTGGACGACTACGCCCTGCCCCAGTACGACATCATGGCCGTCTACCCGCAGCAGCGGCACCTGCCGGCCAAGGTGCGCTTCTTCATCGACATGCTGAAGGAGATCTACGCGCGGCCCGACTACTGGCTGGGCAACTGACGGAAGCTTGCGGCGGCGTGCAAAGCGCAGTAGTCTCACGCATGGGTTCCGCACTCGGCGGCCACTCGCCACACATGGAGAAATAGGTATGAAAAAGATAACCGGCTCGCGCCGCACCATGCTCGCCGGCTCGCTGGCCGCCGCTGCGGCGGGCGCCCTCGCCGCCACGGGCGCCACTGCCGCACCGGCCGCTGCCAAGCCCACGGCTTACAAGGCGCTGTTCCAGGTCAGCGACGACGATCCGAAAAAATGGAACCAGACGCTGAACAACATCAAGAACCTGCAGCAGGACCTGGGCGCGGCCAACGTCACGGTCGAAATCGTGATCTTCGGCCCGGGCATCGGCATGGTCAAGGTCGAATCGGAGGTGGGCAACCGGGTGCAGGAAGCGATCGACGCCAAGGTGGCGGTGCTGGTATGCCAGAACACCATGCGCGGCGCCCACCTGACACCGGACGACATGCTGCCCCGGATCGGCTACGTGCCGGCCGGCGTGGGGGAAATCGTCCGCCGCCAGGCCGAAGGCTACGCCTACATCCGCTCCTGATCACACCACCACGACCAGTTTGCCGCAGGCCGCGTCGCGTTCCATGAGCGCGTGCGCCTCCGGCAGCCGCTCCAGCGGGAATACCTGCCCCACGCGAGGACGCAAGCGGCCCGCTTCCACCATGCGCACCATGGTCCGGAAAGGCACCGCGCTCAAGGGAAAGGCGGCGCCGCCGAACTCGAAACTGCCGAAAAAGCTCAACTGCACGCCGCTCGGCATCTGGCTGAGGGGCTGGAACGCTTCGAGCGGCGCCATCCCGCCCAGGAAGCCGGCCAGGCACACCCGGCCGCCGGGCCGCGTGGCCCGCATCGAATCGAGCACCGTGCTGTTACCCACGATATCGAGCACGGCATCGAAGGGCGCGCCATCCCACGCCGAGTCGGCCAGCGCACCGTCGGCTACGATGGCCTGCGCCACGCCCGCCTCCAGCAGCTGCGCCTTGCGCGCCGGCTGACGGGTCGTTGCGTACACTTCCGCGCCCAGCTGCAAGGCCAGGTCGATGGCAGCCATGCCCAGGCTGGCCGTGCCGCCCCGCACCAGCAGCCGCTGGCCCGGCCGCAGCGCCAGGTTGCCGTGCAGGCAGGTCCAGGCCACGGCGTACGACTCCGGCAGGGCCGCCAGAGTGGCCCAGTCCAGCTTACTGTCGACAGAGACGACATTCTCGCGCCGCACCGCGACGAATTGCGCGTAGCTGCCGTTTACCGTGCGTCCCATGCCGCCCATGCAGGCCATGACGGTCTGCCCCCGCGCCAACCGGCCACCGGGATCGGCCGCCACCACGCCGACGCACTCGATCCCGCTGATGGGGGCAGCATCGCCCCATTCACCGCGCCGCATATAGAGTTCGGCACGATTCAGGCCGAAGGCGCGGATCTCGATCAGCACCTCGCCGGCGCCGGGGACTGGCACTTCCACCTCACGCATTTGCAGCACCTCCGGACCTCCGTACTCCCTGCGCACCATGGCTTTCATTGTTTTCGCTCCTTGAACTGATGAAGAAGACGTCAGCTTAATGGGCCGAAGTTGAAATAAAAATCACGAAATTTCAACACACAATGTAGACTAAGCCTACTTTCATAACCCAAGCGCCACGCACTGCCCCATGCCCGATCCCACCATCCTGCAATTGCAATGCTTTGTCGCGCTGGTCGAGGCAGGCAGTTTTGCCGCCGCCGCACAACGCCTGCACCGCACCCACCCCACCATCCATGCGGCCGTCAAGGCGCTGGAACAGCAACTGGGACTGGCCCTGCTCGATCGCGGCGGCTACCGCGTGGCGCTCACGCCGGAAGGCGCCGCCTTCCTGCCCCGCGCCCAGCTGTTCCTGCGCGAGTACGGCGAATTGCAGCGCGGGGCGATCCAGCTGGCCAACGGCGAGGAGCCGGAACTGCGCATCGTCGTGGGCGACCTTTGCCCGCTGCCGGCCACCATGGCGCTGCTGGTGCCGTTCTTTTCCGCCCGTCCGGGAACCCGGCTGACCCTGCAGGCGGACGCCATCAGCGGGCCCTGGGAGCGGCTGGCGCGCGGCGAATGCGACCTGATACTGCACCACCGGGACCAGCCGTCGCCGCGCTACGAAACACTGCCGCTCGGCGCGGTCAGGCTGGTGCCGGTGGCGGCGCCCGGCTTTATCGGCGCGGCTGACGGCGAACCCGCAGGCCCTGAAAGGCTGCGCGGATACATGCAATGCGTAATCCGCGATTCCAGCAGCCGGCCGCAGGAGGCCAACTATCACCTGCTCGACGGCGCCCGCACCTGCAGCGTGCCGGATCAGGCGATGAAACGGGAGCTGATCGTGCAAGGCATGGCTTGGGGCCACATGCCGCTGCATCTGGTCAGCGACGATCTCGCGGCGGGCCGCCTGCAATCGCTCGAAAGCGCGCTGCTCCCTGCCACGTCGCTGGAACACTACGCCATGCGCCGGCGCGATGTCGCGCACGGTCCCGTGGCGCAGGCCCTGTGGCGCCACCTGGCCGGCCAGGCGCCGGCCGGGCAGCCGAAGTAACAGCTCCGGCCCACGCAAAGCCTGGTAGCTTCCGTCCGCGCGAGCTGTCACAATACCGGTTTTGCCCCCTAACTGTTCACTGCTATGACTACTCCACGCATCTTCGGTACCCCACTCACCCCATCGGCCACCAAGGTCATGCTGCTCGGCTCCGGCGAATTGGGCAAGGAAGTGATCATCGCGCTGCAACGCCTGGGCGTGGAAGTGATCGCCGTCGACCGCTACCCGAACGCACCGGGCCACCAGGTGGCGCACCGCGCCCACGTCATCAACATGGCCGACGGCGCCGCGCTGGCGGCCCTGATCGAGCAGGAACGGCCCGACCTGATCGTGCCGGAAATCGAAGCCATCGCCACCGACACCCTGGCTGCGCTGGAGCAGGCCGGCAAGATCACCTGCATCCCGACCGCCCGCGCCGCCCAGCTGACCATGAACCGCGAGGGCATCCGCTGCCTGGCGGCCGAAACGCTGGGCCTGGCCACCTCGCCTTACCGCTTCGCCAGCAGCCTGGCCGAACTGGAGGCGGCCTGCGCCGAGATCGGCTTCCCGTGCGTGATCAAGCCCGTCATGTCCTCGTCCGGCAAGGGCCAGTCCAAGATCGACGGCGCCGCCGAAGTCAAGGCGGCCTGGGATTACGCCGCCGCTGGCAGCCGCGTCGATTCGGGCCGCGTGATCGTGGAAGGCTTTATCGACTTCGATTACGAAATCACGTTGCTGACGGTGCGCTCGCTGGGCGCCGACGGCCAGGTCGAAACCAGCTTCTGCGAGCCGATCGGCCACCTGCAGGTGCTGGGCGACTACGTGGAATCGTGGCAGCCATGCCGCATGAACCCCGTGGCCCTGGAGCGGGCGCGCGACATCGCCCACAAGGTCACGGCCAACTTGGGCGGCATGGGCCTGTTCGGCGTGGAGCTGTTCGTCAAGGACGACATGGTCTGGTTCTCGGAAGTGAGTCCCCGTCCGCACGACACGGGCATGGTGACCATGGCCACCCAGGTGCAGAGCGAATTCGAATTGCACGCCAAGGCCATCCTCGGCCTGCCGGTCAACGTGGCGCTGCGCGCGCCGGGTGCGTCGGCCGTGATCTACGGCCAGCACGAGGCGGCCGGTATCGCTTTCGAAGGCGTGGCCGACGCGCTGCGCGTGCCCGGCAGCGACATCCGCCTGTTCGGCAAGCCGGAATCGTTCGCGCGCCGCCGCATGGGCGTGGCCCTGGCCACGGCGGACGATGTGGAAACGGCGCGCCTGCGCGCCAAGGAAGCGGCGTCGCGCGTCAAACCGGTGCTGGCCAAATAAGGGCGGCCGGGCGGATCGGGACAGGCGCCCCGCCAGCGCGGCGGCTTCTGTCCTGGAACTTGCCATTTGGGTCAAATCGGCCAATACTGCTTGAGCTTGCATGGTAAATAGACAAGACTGCAGTTTTGCTACTTTCCATTTGACCGCAAAGGAAACCCGCTATGGCTAACTGTCCCGTTGATCTCTGGCGCGCGCTGCACAGCGACGACTTTCCCGAAGGGGCGACCTTCCCCGACGGCAGCGCCCGCCCCGGCATCCTGTATCCCCTGTTCGAACGCAAGACCCTGCCCAAGCCCGGCGGCGGCACCCGCATCCGCCAGCCCGACGTGACGGTGCGCGACGGTATGGTGCAGACGGGCGGCGGCACCTCGCTGTTCGACCGCAGCCACTGCTTCAAGGGCAAGAGCTGGCGTTACTTCGTCATCCCCAAGGACACCGTGGTCGACCCCAACCTCAAGATCGTCGACACCGGCTACAATCAGCAGTTCGCGGCCGAGCATTACCAGATCGAGGTGGAAAAACCGATGTTCGTGGCCGCGCTGAAGGGCGCGCTGGACAACCTGGCGCGGGCCGCCATTCTCAAATCCGTCGAAAACGCACGCAAATAAGCGAGCCGGGAGAACACCATGGGTATCAGCGACCAAACCGCCATCATGGCCATCCGCGCCATTGCCGCCAAGACCAGGGAGCTGGCAGCGCAGATCGAGACGGCCGACGATGACGAGGTATCCTATCTGGAGGAGGAACTGCTCGATTATTCCAAGGCCCAGATGGACCTGAAACGGCACTACACCGCGGTGCAGGCGCAAAGCGACAACCTGCCGCCCTACGACAGCCTGCTGGACTAGCGGCCAGCGGGTGGCCACCGCTACATCTGCCGGAACAGGTCCACATAGTTGCGGCTGACCACCAGCTGTTCCGGCCTGCCCTTGAGCTGCACCATGAGCCGGCCGCGGAAATCCTGGCGGGTGCCGGCCACATGGCGCGCCGCCACGATCACGCTGCGGTGGATCTGCCAGAACTGCTGCTCGTCGAGCTGCTCTCGCAGCTTGCTCAGCGGCGTGCGGATCAGGCTCTCACCCCCGGCCAGGAACACGCTCGTATATTTGTCGTTGCTCTGGAAGTAGATCACTTCATCGATAGGGATCAGGCGCGTCTCGTCGCCGTGCGCGGCCCGTATCCATTGCAGGGGCGGCGCGGCAGGCGCCGGCGCCGGCGCCACGGCTGGCTGGCCGCCCAGCTGCCCACCCAGTTGCCGCAGCAGCGCCTGCAATACTGCGGCGGACGCATCGCCTGAAATGGGCGCCGGAATGCCGGCCGCGCGCTCGCCTTCCCGCCCACCCAGCGCCGCCTTCAGCTTGGCCACGGTCTTGCCCAGCCGTTCCTGGCTGGCCGGCTTGAGCAGGTAATCGACGGCCGAATGGTCGAACGCATCGACCGCATATTGGTCATAGGCGGTGATGAAGACGATGCGCGGCGGGCGCTCGCCGCCGGCCAGCCTGGCCGCCACGTCCAGCCCCGTCATGCCGGGCATGCGGATGTCAAGGAATACCACGTCGGGCGCCTCCTCGTCGATCAGGCGCAGCGCATCGAGGCCGTTGGCGGCCTTGGCGACGATACGCAGTTCCGGCCAGGCGTTGGCCAGCAGGGTTTGCAGATGGTCGCGCAGATGCGCCTCGTCGTCGGCGATTATTGCGCGCGGGTGGTCGATGGCTGGCTCCCGTTCAAAGGCAGCAGCAGACGCACGGTCATGCCGCAAGGTTGATTTTCAAGCAATTGTACCTGAGCCGCATCGCCATACAAAGTGCGCAGCCGCTCGCGCAGATTGCTCAAGCCCACGCCGCCGCCCCGCTTGTCCGACACGGGCGCGGCACCGGCCAGCCCGACGCCGGTGTCGCTCACCTGCAGGCACAATTGCCCGTCCCGCACGGCGGCGCCGAGGACGATCTCGCCGCCCTCCACTTTCGGTTCCAGCCCGTGGGCGATGGCGTTTTCCACCAGCGGCTGCAGCAGCATGGGCGCGATCACGGCGGCCCGCAGCTCTGCCGGCACCTCGATCCGGTAGCGCAGGCGCTCGCCCATGCGCACAGCCTGCACGTCGAGATAGGCGGCGATCAGGTCGGCGTCGGCTCCCAGCGTGGCTTGCTCCTCGCGGCTGGCCGCCAGGCTGGCACGCAGATAGTCGATGAAGCGCTCCAGCATGTGCTGGGCCAGTCCCGGCTGCGGGGCGATCAGGCCGGCCACGTTGGCCAGCGTGTTGTACAGGAAGTGCGGCTCGATCTGGGCCTGCAGGGCCCGCAGGCGGGCCTCGGCCAGCTGGCGCGCGGCCGTCTCCAGCTGCTCGCGCTGGCGGGCCGCCTGCGTTTCGGCCGCGATGCGCCGTTCGCCGGACAGATGCACCGCCAGCATGAACAGGGCGATGAAGACGGCCAGCGGCAGTACTTGCGTCAACGCCTCGCGGCTCACCAGCAGCTGCAAGGGATTGCTGCGCTTGAGCAGCGCGAAGCCCAGCGCGTAACCGAGCAGGGAGCAGGCGCAGGCCATGCCGAGCCGGTACGCGAGCCGCGGCCAGCCGCGCGCCCGGCGCGGCCAACCGTTCAACAGCCGGTTGCCCGCCAGCGTGCACAGATGGATCAGGTAGCCGATCAGATTGGAGATCAGCAGCATCGGCCACCAGTAATCGGCAAACGTTGCGCCGCCCGTGGTGAACATGATGGATACCCCCGCCAGGCACAAGGCCAGGCCGGCATTCCACAAGCCCGTGTAGACGAAGTTGCGCAGCGGCGAGGCCGGGAATCGCCGGAACAGCGGGATCGCATCGAGCGGATGGGGCGACAGCTTGAGCTCTGCCTGGGCAGATACTTGAGTCATCTTCGGTTTTCCCCGACGGTGCGGCGGCGCCGGCTCACAGGCCCTGTCCCGCCACGATGGCCGTGGCGCCCACGCCGGCGCGGCCCGCCGGCAGATGGCGCAGGATGACGGCGAACATCTGCTCGACGTCGATCGGCTTGGCGATGAAGTCGTTCATGCCGGCCAGGATGCATTGCTCCTGCTCGGACTGCATCACGCCGGCCGTCATGGCCAGCACCGGCACGTCGAGCCGCAGCTCGCCGCGGATGGCGCGGGTGGCCTCGAAGCCATCCATCACCGGCATCTGCACATCCATCAGCACGGCGTCGTAGCCGTCGGGCCGCGCGCGCAACGCGTCCAGTGCGGCCTGGCCGTTGTCGGCCACGGCGACCAGGGCGCCGGCAAATTCGAGCATGCCGCGCGCCACGATCTGGTTCAGGGGATGGTCTTCCACCAGCAGCAGCCGCAGGCCGGCCAGGCGCTGCGCGGCGCCGTCGGGCGCGCCCGCGCGGGGCGCGTCGCCGCCGCGCTGGGCCAGCGCCTCGTGCAGCGTATCGAACAGGCTCGATGCCGTCACCGGCTTGATCAGGACGGCGTTCGCGTCGCGCGCCTGCTGCGACGCCATCAGCTTGTCGCGGCCCCAGGCGCTGACCATGATCACCACCGGCAGCTCGCCTTCGGGCAGCGCCGCGCGCAACGCCTGCATGGTGGCCAGGCCGTCCATGCCGGGCATCTGCCAGTCCGCCAGCACGGCGTCGTAGCGGCTGCCGGCGGCCAGGGCGCGCTGCAGCAGCGCCACCGCCTCCGGGCCGGAACGGGCGCTGTCGGCGTCCCAGTGCCAGGCGTGGATGGTCTTGCACAGGTAATCGCGGCTGGTGTCGTTGTCGTCCACCACCAGCAGGCGCAACGGCCCGATAGTCGGCGCCGGCGCCACTACCTCGGGCGCCAGCTGCAGCGGCACCGTGACGGCGAACCGGCTGCCCCGTCCCACGGCGCTGCTGACGTCGATGCTGCCGCCCATCAGCTCGACCAGGCGGCGGCAGATGGCCAGCCCCAGTCCCGTGCCGCCGAAACGGCGCGTGGTGGAGGCGTCGGCCTGGCTGAAGGCCGAGAACAGGCGCCCTTGCTGGGCCGCGTCCATGCCGATGCCCGTGTCGCGCACGACAAAGCGCAGGCGCACGCCGTCGGCGCCGCGCGCGGCCAGTTCCACCAGCAGCGACACTTCGCCCTGCTCGGTGAACTTGACGGCGTTGCCCACCAGGTTGATCAGGATCTGCTGCAGCCGCATGGCGTCGCCCACCAGCGCGGCCGGCACGTCCGGGTCGACGCCGATGGCCAGCTCGATGTTCTTCTCGCCCGCGTTCAGCGTCATCACGGTGGCGATGGCGTTCAGTACGTCGTTGAGCTGGAACGCCATGGGCGCCAGTTCCATGCGCCCCGCCTCGATCTTGGAAAAGTCGAGCACGTCGTTCAGGATGCCCAGCAGGGCCTTGCCGGAGGCCAGTATCATGTCCAGGTACTTCTTCTGCACCGAGCTCAGTTCCGTATTGCCCAGCAAATAGGCCACGCCCAGCACGGCGTTCATCGGGGTGCGGATCTCGTGGCTCATGTTGGCCACGAATTCGCTCTTGGCCCGGCTGGCCGCCGCGGCCCGCTTTTCGCTGGCGGCCTGCTGCAGCTCGGAGTTCTTGCGGCCGGTGATGTCGGTCGCCATCAGATAGGCGCCCGCCACCGTGCCGTCCGGCGCCACGTCCGGCACCAGGTCCACCATGAAGTGCTGCACCTGCTCGCCCTGCCCCGTGGCCCGCTCGTAGTGGATACGCTCGCCGTTCAGCGCCCGCGCCAGGTCCGCGCGCCACGGCTCGGAAGTGCCCAGCGACACCTCGTCGATCCGCTTGCCCAGCATCGACTGCGGGTCTATGCCCCACTGGCGCTGGTAGTGGCTGTTGGTGAACTGGTAGCGGCCCTCGCGGTCCAGGTAGGCGATCAGCACGGGCAGGTTGTCGGCGATGATGCGGGCCCGCTTCTCGCTGGCGGCGATCTGCTCCTCGTAGGCGATGCGGGCCGAAACGTCGTGCAGGAAGGCGGTCGCCATGTAGCTGTCGCCGTCGCGCAGCACGCCCACCGACAGCTCGACCGGCACTTCGCTGCCGTCGCGCCGCATGGCCGGCACCCGCACCCGGTTGTTGACGATGGGCCCGGTGCCGCTGGCGGCGAAGGCGCGCATGCCGGCCACATGGTGCTGGCGCAGCCGTTCCGGCACCAGCAGCACGGCGATGTCGGAGCCGATCGCCTCCTCGCGGCGCCAGCCGAAGGTCTGCTCGGCCTTGGCATTCCACTCCGTGACGATGCCATCGCTGTTGCAGCTGACGAAGGCGTCCGGCGCCCGTTCCAGGATATTGCGGATCAGCGTTTCGCTGTCGCGCGTGCGCTGCTGGGCTACCTCGCGCTCGGCCATCAGGCGATAGAAGGCGCTGCTCAGTTCCCCGATCTCGTCCTTCCGATTCAGCTGCAGCACCTGGATGCCGGCGCGGCTGTGCGTGATGCGGCCGATATTGCGCCGCAAATGCTCCAGCGGCTGCAGCAACCGTTCTATGCCGACCCAGGCCAGCAGCCCGGCCAGCACCGCGAACACGAAGGCGGCGCCGGCCGCCTCGTAGCGCATCTGGCGCAGCGGCGCCAGCGCTTCGTCGCTGGGGAAGCGGGCCGCCGCGATCCAGTCCGTCTGCTGCAGGCGCTTGTACGAGTAGATGCCGCGCACGCCATCCTTGTTGTCGGCCTCGGTCCAGCCTTCAAAACCGCCCAGCGCCCGTTCCGTGGCCAGGTTGCGGCCTGGCCGGGCGTTGATGTTCTGCAGGATGCGGGCCTTGCTTGGGTGGCTCAGCAGCACGCCCTGCGCCGTCATGATGAAGGTGAAGCCCGTGCTGCCGGGCTTGAGGGCGCTCAGCGACTGGAACGGCGCGTAGCGCAGCAGGTTGATGCCGCCGGCCAGCACCAGCGCCAGCTTGCCGTCGCGGTCATAGACGGGGGCCGTGATCAGCACCGTTGGCGCACCCACGACATGGCTGAAGAACGGGGCCGAAATGACGCCGCGCCGGCTTGCCACGGTGCGGTCGAAGTAGGGCCGGCCGCTGGCGTTGAACGGCTGCAGCGGCATGTCCGTGTCGAAGGTGTCGAGCAGGCTGCCGTCGGCTGCGTACACTTCGATGCTGTTGAATGCCCCGCGGCTGGTGGGGCGGTCGGCCAGGAACTGGTGCAGCAGGCGCCGGTCGCGGTGGGCGCTCTCGGGCACCGATTCGGCCAGCGCGGCCAGCATGGCCAGCTTGCCGGCCAGGTGTTCGTCGATATGGGCCGCCGCGCCCGACAGCAGCGCATATTGCTGGTTGCCGATCACCGCCTTCATGTCCCGTTCAGCCAGCATCAGCGCCACCACCGTCACCGTCACGGTGGCGGCCAGCACCAGCAACACCACCATGGTGCTGAGCCTGAATTTCAGGGTGGACGGTAAAAAACGGTTAAGCGGCATGGGTAACATAGACTTCATGACAACGACAGAAATGAAAGTATCACACGGCGCGGCCCGAAAGGCCACTGGCGGCGCTTGTGGTGTGCCGGATACGATCGCGGCCAGGAGAGCCGGCCTACCCCGCGTCCGGCAGGAATTGGGGCGCAATCGGGGCCAATTTGCGCTATAGTTATTTCCTTGGAAGCAACTAGGGAGCCCTGCATATGACCGATGGCGCGCAGACGAAACAGCAGGACGGCCGGGCATCGCCCAACGCCCCCGCGCTGACGGCCCTGCTGCCGGTCGTGCTGCTGGCGCTCGCCTATTACGGCGCGGCCCGTCTGGGTCTGCTGCTGGCTTTTTCCAACAGCAACGCCAGTCCCGTCTGGCCGCCCTCGGGCATGGCCTTCGCCGCCGTGCTGCTGTTCGGCTACCGGGTCTGGCCCGGCATCCTGGCCGGCGCCTTCGCCGCCAACCTGTCCACCTTCCACGCCAACGGCTTGCCGGTGGACGGCACGGTGCTGATGGTGTCGCTCAGCATCGCCGTCGGCAACGTGCTCGAGGCGCTGGTCGGCACGGCGCTGCTGCAACGTTACGCGGACGGCGCCCGGCCCCTCAACCAGCTGCACAACGTCTACAAGTTTGCCGTGGTGGCCATCTTCATGTGCATGGTCAGCGCCGGCATCGGCAGCAGTGCCCTGGTGCTGTCGCACCTGGTGCCGGCCAGCGCCCAGTGGACCGTGGTCAGCACCTGGTGGGTGGGCGACACGGCCGGCGTGCTGGTGGTGACCCCGGCCCTGCTCGCGTGGCGCCACGCCGGCGACCAGCGCTGGAGCGCCGCCCTGCTGCTGGAACTGGCCGTGTCGCTGGCCCTGCTGCTGGCGCTGGTGCTGCTCATCTTCGGGCGCCACTACACGGGCGCCAGCGGCACCCAATGGCTGGCCTACCTGGTGCTGCCCTGCATCGCCTGGTCGGCCTGGCGCCACGGCCTGCGCGGCACCACCCTGGCATGCCTGACGACGGCCGCGGCGGCCGTGCTGGGCACCATCAACGGCCTGGGGCCGTTTGCCACCGGCACCTTGAACGACGCCCTGATTTCGCTCGAGAGCTTCGTCGTCGTGTGCAGCCTGCTGGGCATGGTGCTGTGCGCGGACGCGCGCGAGCGCCAGCGCCTGCGCCAGTCCCAGCATGGCCGCTTCGGCACCCAGTGGCTGACCCTGTTCGCCGGGGTGGCCATCACCGTCACCGTCTGGCAGCTGGTGTCCGTCAACACGGAACGGCGGGCCCGCGAGCAGTTCGAAGTGAGCTGCATGAACATCCAGCAGCGCATCGCCAAACGCATGACGCTGTACGAGACGGGCTTGCGCAGCGCCCAGGCGCTGTTCAGGACCACGCCGGCCGTGTCGCGCCAGCAGTGGCACGACTATGTGGAGGGCATCGCCATCGGCCGCAATTTCCCCGGCGTGCAGGGGATGGGCTATGCCCGTTACCTGCGCCCCGGCGAGCAGGGTGCGCTGGAACGGGCCGTGCAGGCCTCGGGCTATCCCCAGTTCCGGGTATGGCCGCCGGCCGACAGCGACGCCTACGCCCCGGTGCTGTACCTGGAACCGTTCACCGGGCGCAACCTGCGCGCCTTCGGCTACGACATGATGTCCGAGCCGATCCGGCGCCGCGCCATGCTGGAGGCGGCCCGCAGCGGCCGGGCCACGCTGACGGCCAAGGTCACGCTGGTGCAGGAATCGGAGGAGCACGTGCAGGCCGGCTTCCTCATGTACCTGCCCGTGTATTTCCGCGACGCGCCGCAGGCCACGCCGGAGCAGCGCATGGCCGCCCTGCAGGGCTTTGCCTACAGCCCGTTCCGCACCCAGGACCTGATGCGCGACATCCTCGGCAGCGACAATATGGCGCTGCAGCTGGAGATCGACGACGGCGGCCCCACGGACGGCGGCGGCCGGCTGTACGCCAGCGGCATCCGCAGCGCCGAACAACGCCGGCTCTATCCCAATCCCTTCCTGCTCACCAGCACCATGACGGTGGCCGAGCACGGCTGGACGCTGCACTTCACCTCCCTGCCCGCCTTCGAGGATTCCATCGACCGCCAGAAGAGCCACATCGTACTGCTGGCCGGCACCGTCATCAGCCTGCTGTTCTTCGGCGTGGTGCGGGCGCTGACGGCGCGCCGCGAATACGCGCTGGCGCTGGCCGAGGACATGACGGCGGCCCTGCGCCGCTCGGAGAGCTCGCTGCTGGCGGCCAAGGAGCAGGCTGAGGCGGCCAGCCGGGCCAAGACCGAGTTCGTGGCCAACATGAGCCACGAAATCCGCACCCCGCTCAACGCCGTGCTGGGCATGACCCACCTGCTGCACAACACGGAGCTGTCGCCGGACCAGCGCAAATACCTGGACATGATCACGCAGTCGGGCAAGTCCCTGCTCAGCATCCTCAACGACGTGCTGGACTTTTCCAAGATCGAGGCGGGCCGGCTGGAACTGGCGCCGGCGCCGTTCCAGCTGGCCACCCTGCTCGAGGCGATGGCCACCATCATGACCGTCAACGCCAGCGACAAGGACCTGGAACTGGCCATCGGCGTCACGCCCCAGGTGCCGCTGAACCTGATGGGCGACGCGCCGCGCCTGCAACAGATCCTCGTCAACCTGGTGGGCAACGCCATCAAATTCACCGAGGTGGGCACAGTGTCGGTGCTGGTGGAGCTGGCCGGGCGCGACGCCGGCCACGCCCAGCTGCGCTTTGTCGTGCGCGACACGGGCATCGGCATGGAACCGGCCCTGCTGCAGCGCATGTTTGCACCGTTCTCGCAGGCCGACGCCTCGATGACGCGCCGCTTCGGCGGCACCGGCCTGGGGCTGGCCATCTCGCGCCGGCTGGCCACGCTGATGGGCGGCGCCATCACGGCCCATACGGAACCGGGCCACGGCAGCGAATTCGTACTGACCGTGCCGCTGGGCGTGGCTGACCAGGGCGCGGCCCACGCAATGGCCGACCTGCCGCTGCTGGTGGTGGACGACCACGCCATCAGCCGCGAATTCCTGTGCCAGACCATCCGCAGCTACCACGGCGGGGCCGACGACGTGGCCACCATCGAGGCGGCCGAAGTGCAACTGGGCCAGACCGGCACCCGCTACAGCGCCGTGCTGCTCGACTGGCAGCTGCCGGGAGCGGACACCCGCGGCGCAGTGGCACGGTTGCGGGCAGCCGGTGGCGGCACGCCCGTGCTGCTGATGGTCAGCGCCTTCGGCCAGGGCAAGCTGCTGCAGACGGACGTGAGCCATGCCGGCGACGCCGTGCTGCTGAAACCCGTCACGCCGGAGCGGCTGACGGCGGCGCTGCGCCAAGTGCATGCGGCCACCGCCAGCGTCCCGGCCGACCGGGTCCAGCAGCGGCTGGACGGCATCCGCATCCTGCTGGTGGAAGACAACCCGCTCAACCAAATCGTGGCCAAGAGCATGCTGGTGCACGCCGGCGCCACCGTGCACACGGTGGACAATGGCTTGCTGGCGCTCGACGCGCTGCGGGCCGACAGCGACCGTTACGATCTGGTGCTGATGGACGTGCAAATGCCGGAAATGGACGGTTTCGAGGCGACCCGCCGCATCCGCGACGAGCTGGGGCTGACCATCCCGGTGTTGGCCATGACGGCCGGCGTGCTGCTGTCCGAGCGCGAACAATGCATCGCCTGCGGCATGAACGACTTCATCGCCAAGCCGGTCGATGTCGAGCAGATGTTGCGCGCCATCGTACGCAACCTGCCGGCCCTGCGGCGCAATGCGCTGGCCGGCTGAAACCGCCCGGTATTGAAGCGCATGGCGTTTTAATGTAGCATCTCAAATAAATCTTATCCCGTTACGCTAGCCATGACTCCCCTGGAACTGAACCCCGCCGCCATCGCCACCCTGGTCCACACCTTTTACGACGACGTGCGGGCTGACCCCGAACTGGCGCCCATCTTCAACGCCGCCATCGGCGACCAGTGGGAACCGCACCTGGAACGCATGGTCGATTTCTGGTGCACCGTCATGCTGGGCCAGCGCAGCTTCCAGGGCAATGTGTTCGGCACCCACATGCAGCTGACGGGTGTGCAGCCGGAGCATTTCCGGCGCTGGCTGGACCTGTTCCTGGCCACCGTGCAGCGCCTGTTCGCGCCCGAGGTGGCCGACGAATTCCTGATCGTCGCGCGGCGCATCGCCCACAGCCTGCAGTATGGCTACTTCGGCAAGGTGATGGCGGAATAGCACCACTTTGGCTGTACAACATTTCGTTTCGGCCAATAATCAGTATTTTAGATGCTTGTTTATATAAAACCTGCCATAATGGGTCATCCGATCCCACTAACCGAGGAGATAAACATGAAAGCCCTGCCTGAACATGTCGTCCACTACAAAAGCTCGCCCGTGTTCACGGACGGCACCGTGCCCGCCGCCCTGCAGCGTGGCCACACCACGGCCGCCGGCGTATGGGGCCGCATCACCGTGCTCGAAGGCAGCCTGCGCTACCGCATCACGGGCGCCGGGCCGGAAGAGCTGATCCTCACGCCGGAGCGCCACGGCGTGGTCGAACCCCAGGTCGAACATGAAGTGGAAGTGATCGGCCCCGTCAAGTTCCGGGTCGACTTCCACCGCTAGGCGCCGCCCACGCCCGCTGCGCGGCGAAGTCGCGGACATCCAGCGGCGATTTGACGGCGATTTCGCGGACGCTTATCGGCCGCTTATCGGCCATAAAAATTCATGCAAAATATATCTTCAACACCTGCCACCGGAGAAACTGCACCATGAACATCGACAAATTCAAGCACCAGCACATCGACATCCTGAGCGACATCGCCGCCCTGCGCAAACTGGTGCAGTCGGGCATCGCGCCCGCCGCCGCTGCCATCGCGGCCCGCATCGTCTCGATGAGCGGGGTCATCAAACTGCACCTTGCCGTGGAAGACCGGGTGCTGTATCCGGCGCTGGAAGCGAGCGGCGACGCCGAGCTCGCGCGCCTGAGCCGCCAGTACCAGGGCGAAATGGAAGGCATCGCCGCCAGCTACCTGGCCTTTGCCGCCAAATGGAACACGCCCCGCCTGCTGGAACAGCAGCCGGAAACGTTCCGCGCCGAGGCCAATCAGGTGCTCAAGACGCTGTACGAGCGCATGAAGCGGGAAGACCGCGAGTTCTACCCGGCCATTGAAGCGGCAGCCAGCGCCATGGCCTGAGCGCGCTAGAACTCCAGCTCCTCCGTGATGGCGGCCAGCCCGGCGCGGGCGCAGGCCTCATCGGCGGCGCCGTTCGGTGCGCCGGACACGCCGATGCCACCAAACGTCACCCCGCCCGCCTCGACCAGGATGCCGCCGCCCACCGCCAGCACATGGGCGATCTGGCGGATGCCGCTGGAATCCTTGTTGCCCTGGGTGCTCTCGGCCAGCGCCAGGCTGGTGGTCTTGAAGCTGATTGCCGTCCAGGCCTTGCCGGCGGCAGCATCGGGCGTGTGCATGCCGGCGTAACGGTCGCGCAGCATCACCTGCGGCACGCCGCTGCGGTCCAGCACCACCACCGCCACCTGGTAGCCGCCATCACGGCATTTTTTCAGCGCGCCCTGGGCCGCCTTGAGGGCCGTTTCAGGCGCCATCAGCTTGACGGCGTAGGTCGCATCGGCCGCCTGCGCGCCCGGCGCCGCCCCCATGAGCAGCGCCGCCAGCGCCGCCGATGCTGCCGTTGCCATCGCACTTGCCAATGAATTTGCTGCCGTATTTGCGCCTGAATTTGCGACCGAATTTGCGACTGAACTTGCCGATGCCAGCCTTGCCGCTCCTGCCTTGAAGTGCGGTCTCATTGTCACTCTCCCTGTGGTTTGCTGCCTGCGTGAGACGCCAGCCGCCGCATTGCCTCGGCCAGCGCGTTGTCCAGATAGCCGCCATACAGGCCGGTCGTGTCGCCGCCCACGATGGGCGCGGTGAGCAAGGCGCCGCCGGCGTCGACCAGCACGACGGTGGGTGCGAAGCGCGCCTGGTAACGCGCGGCCAGGCGCTTGCCGCTGCTTGGCGCGCCGTCGAAACCGCGCAGCGGCGCCGTATCGTCCAGCTGCACTTCGCGCACCACGGGCCGCTGCCCGGGCGGCAGGTCGCGCTGCAGCGGCAGCAGGTAATTGCGCCGCACCACCAGGCAATAGCCGCAGTCGGGCAGCGAGAACAGCAACACCACCGGCACGCCGCGTGCTGCCGCCTCGGCGCCATCGGCGCGCAGGTCGCGGGCCGGCGCCAGCAAGTCCATCAGAACTGCGGGAAGTACAGCTTGGCCCGCTCCAGCTTATAGCTCCAGGGCAGGCCAGCGTTCTTCCAGCCGTTGACCACACGCTGGCCGGCCTGCGGTCCATCCTTGGCCAGGTCCCCCTCGAAACCATCGATGACCGTGTAGACCTTGTGATAGCCCAGCTGCGCCAGCAGGCTGGCGGCGCGGCCGCTGCGGTCGCCGGAGCGGCAGATCAGGATCACGGTATCGTCCTTGCCCAGGCCCTTGGCCGTCATGCGCCGCGCCAGTTCCGGCCCGAAGTCGTTGTTGACGGCCATGGCCCAGCGGCCGGCCTTGGCGTCCCAGCCCGCGTCGTCGGGATGCTCCACGTAGGGGATGTTGGCATCGGCTACGGTGGGCATGCCCAGGTAGGCCACTTCGTAGCGGGTACGCACGTCGACCAGGTAGGCCTGTTCGCCCAGGCGCTGTTTGAGCGCGTAAGCTTCCTTCGCATCCACGTATTGGGCGCCGGCGGCGCGCTTGGCTTCGGGCACGGCCGCCGCGTCGTACGCGGAAGCGTGGCCGGCCACGCCGGCCAGCGCCAGCCAGACGGCGGCGCACATGAAGCGGGTATTCGATCGCATGTCGTTCTCTCTCCTTGGTTGATTGCCACTACGGCGCGATGCCGGGATTGCCTTCCATGCCGATCAGGCGCGGCGTGTTGAGCTTGCGGGGGGCGACGGTCTTCTTGTCGCGCAGCCATTTTCCCACCACTTCCCACACCGGTTCGCCGCTGGCCCCTTCCGCCACCGGCGCCCAGCCGGCCACCTTGTAGGTCTTGTCGGCGTCGATCAGCTTGCCGTCCAGGCGCATGTCCTGGATGCGCGCGCCCATGCGGGCCTTGGGTTCGATGGCATAGCTCATGCCGCCCACCCGCACCATGTCGCCGCCCTGCTGGTAGTAGGGATCGGGGTTGAACAGGTTGTCGGCCACGTCCTCCATGATGTTCTTGATGGTGGCGCCCGTCATTTCCGTCAGCGTGCTGTAGGAATAGGTGGTGGCCGTCTGGTCCATCAGGTGCTCCATCAGGATAGGGCTGTCGGGCAGCAGCGAGGTGCCCCAGCGGAAGCCGGGCGAGAATGCCAGGTCGGCGCCCTTGACGTCGATCAGGGCATCGACGATCAGCTGGTCGAAGGTGCCGTTGAAATTGCCGCGCCGGTACAGCGTGCCCTGAGTCATGGCCAGCTTTTCGTTGAGCTTCGCCTCGTACGGCGCGCGGATCTTCTGGATCAGCGCCGTCATGGCGCGGTCGGCCGGCAGGAAGTTGGAGAACACGGGCAGCAGCTTGTAGCGGAAGCCCTGGATGGCGCCGTCACGCACGTCGAAATCGAGCACGCCGAGGAACTTGCTGTTGCTGCCGGCATTGGTCACCAGCGTCTTGCCGCCGCCGTTGGCCACGATTACGGGCGCCGGCATGCCGTCGTGCGTATGGCCGCCCATGATGGCGTCGATCCCGCGCACGCGCGAGGCCATCTTCAGGTCCACGTCCATGCCGTTATGGGACAGCACGACGACCACCCTGGCGCCCTTGGCGCGGGCCTCGTCCACCGTCTTCTGCATGTTCTCTTCCTGGATGCCGAAGCTCCATTCGGGCACCATGTAGCGCGGATTGGCGATCGGCGTGTAGGGGAAGGCCTGGCCGATGATGGCCACCTTGACCCCGTTCATCTCCTTCATCACATAGGGTTTGAAGACCGGGTCGCCGAAGTCGGTGGTCTGGATGTTCTGGGCCACGAAATCGACCTTGCCCTTGAAGTCGCGCTCGACGATTTCCTTGACCCGCTTGTCGCCCAGCGTCATTTCCCAGTGCGCCGTCATCACGTCCACGCCCAGCTCCAGGCAGGCATCCACCATATCCTGGCCGTTGGTCCACAGGGCCGTGGCCGAGCCTTGCCAGGTGTCGCCGCCGTCCAGCAGCACGGCGCCGGGCCGGCTGGCGCGCATGCGCTTGACCAGCGTGGACAGGTGGGCGAAGCCACCTACCTTGCCGTAGGTGGCAGCGGCCTGTTCGAAGTTCAGGCAGGTAAAGGCGTGCGCCTCGGGCGTGCCCGGCCTGATGCCGGTCTGGCGCAGGAGCTGCTCGCCCACCAGGTGCGGCATGCGGCCGACGGCCTGGCCCACGCCCAGGTTCACGTTCGGTTCGCGGAAGTACACGGGCGTCAGCTGCGCATGGCAGTCGGTAAAGTGCAGCAGGTGCACATTGCCGTAGCGCGGTACATCGTACAGCGCGCCGGCCGAGGGCGCGGCCAGCGCCCCTTTCGCATCGAGCAGCATGCCGCCGGCGGCGGCGATGCCCATCACCTGCATGAATTCACGCCGACTCAGGCTCATATCAATTTCCTCACTGTTTGCATGGTTGCGCGGCTCACTGGTTGACGGGCGAGGCCGGGTCCAGCAGGAGGGCCATCACGTCGCGGATCTGGGCCTCGGTCAGGATGCCGTTGTGGCCGAAACGGGGCATGCTGGAACAGGCACGGTAGGCCTGCGAGTTGTAGATCTTGCCCCAGGTGTAGCGCACCATGTCGGCGCCCTGCCCGCGCAGCTTGCCGTACTGGTACAGCGACGGGCCGATATTGCCGAACGAGATTTCCTCCTTGCGCAGCTGGTGGCACGCATAGCAATTGCCGCCGTTGACGCTGCCCACGGCATCCGAAGACTGCATGCCGCGCCCGTTCTGGGCGATCTTTTCGCCTTCCTCCCACTTGCCCAGCCAGACGCCGTCGGCCGGATAGACGATGGTCTTGAGCTGGCTCGATTCGATCTGCGCGTCCACCTTCTTGCCGCGCGCGGCCGGCTGTTCGCTGCAGATCTTCTGCACCTCGTCCTGCCGGGTCACCCGTTCCACCGTGGCCGGGCCCTTCGAACGGAAGTCGCTGGCCAGCATGTCGCGCGCCATCTTGCCGTAATCGGGACCGGCCGCAGCCGCCGTCGCACAGGCGGCCGCCATCAGCACCGCCGCTGCCTTGTCGATATGTCGCATCTGCGTCTCCTTAACGTTTCAGCGCGGGCGCGTCGAACTTGCCGCCGTCCGCGCTCTTGGCCAGGTACATGGTGAGCGCCGTCACCGCGTCCGATGCGTACACCGGCTCGGGGAAGCGCTGCTGGCGGAAGCAGTCCATCAGCCGGTGCTGCATGGTGCGCACCTCGCCCTGCGACACCCGGTAGGCCGGCCACGTGGTGTAGGCCGCCTGCGCGTTGGCCTTGTTGAGCATATTGGGCAGCTCCTGCAGGCGGATGCGCTGGCCGTCCGCGCCGTGGCAGGTGGCGCACGCGAAATCGTGCGCGCCGCCACGGTAGAAGAACAGCTTCTTGCCCACTTCGTAGGCTTGCTTTTCCAGCGGGTGGGCGGTGGAGACGTTCATGGGCATGCCGCGCGACTCGGCCGCCACATAGCTCATGATGGCTTCAATGTCGGACGGATTGCCGGCCGAGCCGAACGGCGTCTTGAGCGCCTCGACCTGGGTCAGGCCCTGGATCGTCATGCGGCAGTAGGCCAGCCGCTGTTCGGCGTCCATCACCTTGCCCGTGTCCTTGAAAAAGCGCGGCAGCGCCACGTAGGCGCCTTTCAGCACGCCCGGCCCCTGGCCCATGTCGCAGCTTTCGAGCGAGGCCTGCTTCGGCCCCGCCTTCTTCTTCCACAGCTCCTCGCCCCGCATTTCCCACAGTTCGGCGGGATTGCCGTCGGCCAGCATCTGCCGGTACTTGGCGATTTCGTCGGTGGCCGAGGTCTGCGCCAGCGCCGGCAGCGCTGCCAGCGCCGCCAGGATCAAACAAGCTTTTCTTTTCATCGTGTTTCCTCCAATTGCTTGCCCGGGGCGCCGCCGTATCAGCTGATGACGGCTTCGTCGCTGCGGCTGTCGCCCATGTTGTCGGCCCAGGCCACGCTGACCTTGTCGCCCTTGGTGCCGCCCTTGAACTTGAACGACAGGAACGGGTCCTTCGACACGGAAGGACCGAACTGCGCGTCCAGCACCACCTTGTCCTTGCACTTGACCACCAGCGTCTTGATGTGGTGGGCCGGTATCACCTTGCCCGTCGCATCCTTGCGCTGGCCCGTCTCCATATCGTGACGCATCAAGATCTTCACTTCCACCGTGTCGCCCGCGGAGGCGGCGCGAATACGCATCGGATCACCCATGATAATTCCTTTACTTTGATCTGAGAGAGAGATTGGATGACGGCCGCTTAGCCGCCGCAGCCGCCCAGAGTTACCTTGATTTCCTTGCTGGCCACCAGCCACTTGCCGTCCGCCTTGACCAGCGCGTGGACGTTGGAGGTGGAGCCCATCTTGACGCGGGTGCTGATGGCCGGCTCGGTCCCGGGCGGGATGGCGAAGGCGGCCGACATGGCGCTGGGGTTTTTCTCCACCAGGATCGCCATGTATTCCGTGTTCGGGGCCTTGGACGCGATCGCCACCGGCACCACGGCGCCGTTTTCGGCGATATCGGGGCCACTGACGGTCACGTCGGCGCTGACGGCGAACTTGTCGCCGCCCAGCGCCTTGAGCACGTCTTCCAGGCTCTTGGCGTCAAACACCTTCTGGCTCCATTCCGCCGCGAAGACGTCGGACGGCTTGAGCAAGCCCGCCGTGAATGCCATGCCCAGCACGGACGAAATGCGCAGCATGTCGCGTCGACTCTGATTCATCACTATCTCCTATCGAAAAATACAAGGCTGGCCGGTGGCCGGAGCCTGGGTTTGCAGCTATGGTTGCCGCTATGGTTGCCGCTATGGTTGCTACTGTGGTTGCTGCAATCGGATGGGCGGACCGCCCGCAGCCGGCCCGCGACGTTCTTGCCTGGTCCTGATTCGCGCCTATCTGGCGCCAGCCAGGACCCAGGCCACCAGCGTCTGGATTTCCTCGTCCTTCAGGCTGGACTGGGCCGGCATGGCGACGGCGCCCCAGGCGCCGCTGGTGCCGGCCCGTATCCGTGCCGCCAGGGCCGCCGGCGCGGCGGCGTCGCCCCGGTAGCGGGCCGCCACGTCGGTGAAGGCCGGGCCCACGATCTTGTTGCTGACGCCATGGCAAGCCACGCAGGCGTTCTGCCTGGCCAGGCGCAGGCCTGCGCTTTCCTCGGCCACCGGCGCGGCGGCTGGCGCCGCGGCGGCCGCGCGCAGCAGCGCTGTTGGCGCGGGCTTGGTGGTGTCGGCGCCGCGTACGGGGCCGAACGTGCGGTTCTGCAGCGCGATGTTGCCGTGCGCGTTGCGCGACGGCTCGGGCAGGGTCGAACGCAGGCCCGGTTCGACGGGGCAGTTCTTCATGCAGGCCACGCTGTGCACATCGGGCTTGCCCTTGATGTCCCACAGGCCGTGATTGGTTTCCATGCCATTGCGGTTAGGCATGCGCTGCTGCACCTGGGCGATGTTCTGGTCCGACAGCGTAAAGTCGTCCGGCACGATCTCGCCCATGTTGAGGATGTAGGCCAGCACGGCGTACACCTCGTCCGTCTTGAGCGACTTGGGCGCCGTCCACGGCATGGCGCGGTTGATGTAGTCCCACAGCGTGGAGACGGTGGCCACTTTCATGAGCGTGGTCTTTTGCGGCTGGCGGCCTGTCTTGAGCGCGGCCACGTGGCCGGTCTTGATGTCGTCGGCCGTGGTGCCGCCTACGATGGGGGTGAACACCTCGTTCGATTCGCCGAAGGTGCCGTGACAGCTGGCGCAGCGCCCTTCCCAGATTACCTGGCCGGCAGCGACCGTGCCGGCCCCTTTGGGCAGGCCCTTGAAGTCGGGCCGCACGTCGATGTCCCAGGCCGCTACCTCCTGCGCCGTGGCGGGACGGCCCAGGCCAGTCAGGGCCGTGGCGCCGGGCCGGGCGTCGGCGGCCGGGCCGGCCTGCGCCAGCGGGCTCGCGCCGGCAGCGGCCAGCGCCATCAACAGGACGGACTTAATAAACCTGGACATTGGACACCTCGCCGGATTGCGCGACCTGCCAGGACTGGATCGCATTGTTGTGGTAGATGGACTTGGTGCCGCGCACGGCGCGCAGCTCGTTGATCTTGGGCTGCACGTAGCCGGTCTCGTCGATCGCGCGCGACTGCAGCACGGCGGGCGTGCCGTCCCATGCCCAGTCGATGTTAAAGCGCGTCAGGCACTTGGGCAGCACGGGCGATTCGAGGCGCGCCGTGCGCCAGTTGCGCCCGCCGTCCACGGACACATCGACCCGCTTGATCCGGCCCCGCCCCGACCACGCCAGGCCCGTGATGTTGTAAAAGCCCTGGCCGAGCAGGGTTTGCCCGGCCGACGGCGTGGTGATGACGGACTTGCATTCCTGGATGGAGGTGTACTGGCGGAAGTTCCCGTCCGGCATGGCATCGATGTAGTGGACCGCCTCGTCCTTGGTGGCATAGGGCTGGTCGCCCACCTCGATCCGGCGCAGCCACTTGACCCACGACACACCCTGCACGCCCGGCACCACCAGGCGCAGCGGATAGCCGTTCTCGGGCCGCAGCATTTCGCCGTTCATGCCCCAGGCCACCAGCACATCGTCGAGCGCCCGGTCGAGCGCGATGGTGCGCGTCATGGCCGAGCCGTCGCCGCCCTCGGCCAGCACCACGCGCGCATTTTTCTTGTCGTAACCGCAGTCTTCCAGCAGCACGGACAGGGGCACGCCTGTAAATTCGCTGCAGCTGAGCATGCCGTGCGAGTACTGCACGGTGGGCACGGCCACATTGCCCCACTCCATGGCCGTGTTGGCGCCGCACTCGATGAAGTGCATGCGTGACACGGACGGCATGCGCATGAGCTCGTCCATGGTGTAGACCTTGGGCGTCTTGACCATGCCGTTGATCATCAGCCGGTGGTGCGCCGGGTCGATGTCGTACCAGCCCTGGTGGTGGCGTTCGAAATGCAGGCCGCTGGGGGTGATGATGCCGAACAGCCCTTGCAGCGGGGTGAAGGCGACGGAGGCCGCGCCCACCCGCGTCAGGCCGGGCGATTCGCGCCGCAACAGATTGGTCTCGTATTTGGACGGCATGCCGTAGGGATTGCTGGCCACCGGCTTGCCCAGCGTGCGCGCATGCTCGGGCAGGTTGAGGATGTCGGGATCGCCGCCCGCCTGGGCCAGCGCGGGGCCGCCGGCCAGGGCCCCGGCGGCGGCCAGGAAGCTGCGGCGCAGGAAGCCGCGCCGCTGCTCGTTCCATCCCTCGGCCGTGATGTCGGCGGCCAGCTTGCCGTCAACGAAATGCTCGGGCGCGCGCAGGATGCGCCCCCGCTGCTTGGGTACGTTTGCCATGACCTGATCTCTCTCCTCGATACAACAATATAGTTATATAATCATTCAGGCATATATAGATTACACGGCGGCCGCCGCCTGCGCGGCCTGCCCTTACGCGTCGCCGACCATGAACGTGCCCGCCACCTTCTCCGCGGACGCGCGACTTTCGATCCGGCTGGCCATTTGTCCGCAGACGGTGCGGCACAGGTCGATCGTAGCCTGGTCATCTATCCGGTAATAGACTTGCGTACCTTCCTTGCGCCGGCCCAGTATCCTGGCCCGGTACAGCATGTTCAGCTGGCGCGACACGTTGGCCTGGGTCGATTCGATCTCGGTGACGATCTCGCCCACGGCGCGCTCGCCGCCGCACAGCGCGTGCAGGATCTTGAGCCGTGTCGGTTCCGACAGCAGGAAGAAGTAGTTCGACACTTCCTCGAACACGGCGCCCATGGCTTCCCGGCCTAAATTCTCTTTCATCTTACAATTCACTATATGCCTATATACGCATATAACCAGATTTGCCCGGTAAACGCAAGCGCGGGCCCCTTCCCCACGCTGCCCCTATCTGGCCTGCAGGCTTTCCCGCTCCATCAAAATGTAGGTGCCGTAGGCGTTCAGCCGGTTGGCGGCGGCAAAGGCGGGATATTGCGCGAAGCGGCCCCAGTCCGTTTGCGCATAGGCTTGCTCGAACGGCACCATGTCGGCCACGGCCGCGCCCATCTTGTCGCGCAGAAACAACAAGTAATCGCGGGTCAGGGCGATGTCGGCCAGCGGCGCACGCGACATGGCGCCGTGGCCGGGCACCACCACTTGCGGGCGCAGGGCCAGCATGCGCTCGAGCGCCGTCAGCCACACCTTGCTGTCGGCGTCGCCCACGAAGGGGATGCGGCCCGTGAAGAACAGGTCGCCCGCGAACAGCATATGGTCCTCGTCCACCGCCAGCATGATGTCGCCTTCCGAATGGGCGCCGCTGCTGTCGATGAGGCGCAGGTGCAGGCCGCCCATCTCGAACGCCAGTTCGCCACTGGGGCCGAAACTGAGCCAGCGGTCGGCCGGCACCAGCCGGGTCTGCTCGTTGACCCATGGCGCCAGCGCGCTGCGGCGCTGTTCCAGCCGCTCGCGCGCCAGGTCCGAGGCCAGGTACAGCTTGCCGTTCTCGTGGGCCCACACTTGCGCCCCGCGCGCCTTGAACGCCTGCAGGCCGTAGAAATGGTCGGCGTGGTAGTGGCTGACGATCACGCGCCGCACAGGCTGGCGCGTTACCTTGGCGATGGCCTGCAACATGGCCTCGCCCAGGGCCGGACTGCCCAGCGTGTCGAACACGAGCACGCCGTCGGCCGTGACGACAAAGCCGGCGTTGGACATGAACCCCTGGTTGTCGGCCCCGGCCACCCCGGATTGGCCCTGGAAATAATAGACGTGGGGCGAGACGGGAATGGCCTGCAGCCGCAACGGTGTGGATGGAGGCGGCGGAGCCGTGGCCGGCGCGGCGGCCAATAAGGGGAGCGCAGCCGGAGCCGCGGCGGAGACGGGCACGGCCCCTGCCTGCCCCAGCGGCAGTAACAGCAACGCCGGCAGCAGCAGCGTCAACGCCAGCAGGCTGGCCCTTCCCTTGATCGAGGCACCCATACAGTCTCCCTGTTGCGCCGCGGCACGGGCCGGTGTTACTGGCCGTCGCGGCTTGCTATTTAACATCAATATAGCACCATTTGCGTATATGCCTATAGAGGCATATATGCTTTAATTATTCCGATACGCAACGATACGGAGAAGGCTGCCATGAACTTGCTGACGCTGATGGAATCGGTGGGCGAATCCCAGACCCTGGCCCTGGGCGGCCTGCTGATCGGTCTGTGCTTCGGCTATCTGGCCCAGCGTTCGCGCTTCTGCCTGCGTTCGGCCGTGATCGAGACTTGCCATGGCCAATTGGGCGGCAAGCTGGCCGTGTGGCTGCTGGCCTTCGGCGCGGCCGTCTCGCTGACCCAGCTGTTCATCATGGCCGGCGTGCTCGACGTAAGCAGCGCCCGCCAGCTGGCCACGCGCGGCACCCTGTCCGGCGCGCTGGCCGGTGGCCTGCTGTTCGGCTGCGGCATGATACTGGCCCGCGGCTGCGCCAGCCGCCTGTTGATCCTGGCCGGCACGGGCAACCTGCGGGCCCTGCTGTCGGGCCTGGTGTTCGCCGTCGTGGCCCAGGCCGCGCTGGGCGGCGTGCTGGCGCCGCTGCGCCTGGCCATCAGCAACTGGTGGACCATCGACGGCGGCGACGCGCGCGACCTGCTGCTGTGGTGCCACGCCGGCCACGGCGCGGGACTGGCGTTCGGCCTGGCCTGGCTGGGCGGCGGCATGGTCTTCGCCTGGCGCGCCCGCCTGGGCTTGCGGCCGGCCGCGGCCGGCATGGCCTGCGGCGCCATGGTGGCCTGCGCCTGGCTGTTCAACTACCAGGTGTCGGCCCAGGCGTTCGAGCTGGTGCCCGTCAAGAGCCTCAGTTTCACGGGACCGGCGGCCGACATGCTGATGCTGGTGCTGTCGCCGCCCGGCAAGCCGTGGAACTTCGACATCGGCCTGGTGCCCGGCGTGGCGGCCGGCGCCTTCCTGGGCGGGCTGACGGGGCGCGAACTGAAGCTGGAAGGCTTCCGCGACGGCCTGAGCATGCGGCGCTACCTGGCCGGCGCCGCCTGCATGGGCCTGGGCGGCATGCTGGCCGGCGGTTGCGCCGTGGGGGCCGGCGTGTCTGGCGCGGCTGTGTTCGCCCTGACGGCCTGGATCACCCTGTTCGCCATCTGGGCCGCGGCCGCCGTGACGGACCGCGTGCTGGACCGGGCGCCCGCCTGAACTGCGTCCCGGCCCCGTCCACCCCGCCTTCCCGGCGGCCATGGATGGCTCTTTTTTTGCCAAGTGGCATAATTGCCACAAAATCATCCCTTCACGCCGGTCAAGTTCTCGCGCAAAATGGGGCGGCAAGGATACACTTGCTACAGCAGCAATTGCTTGTCCAAAATAAACAGGCTCGCCGGGCGGGCCAACCAGGCCAAAGTACACGATGCATACTTTCCAGTTCCATTTCCGTTGCGCTTGGCAGCGTTGAGCTACGCGGGCCATGCGCCTGGGGGCGGCACCCTGCCCGCTGCGGCCGTGCGCGCGGCCGGCTGGCTGCTGGCCGCCCTGCTGGCGCTGGGAGCCGTCCCGGTGCACGCCGACCCCAACGCGGCGCCTGACAGCGGCGCGGCCCACGCGTCCCGTGCCGACCAGCTGGCCCAGGCCGCCGACCCGGCGCGCCGCCCGCGCCTGGGCGCCGGCACGCTGGCCGTGCTTTACCCCGACATCGGCGAACCGTACCGCAAGGTCTTCACGGAAATCGTGGAAGGCATAGAAGACCAGGCCCAGCTACGGGTGCACGGTTATCCGGTGGCCGCCGGCGCCGACCCGGCCGAACTGCAGGCGGCGTTAAAGAACAGCGGTTGCCGTATCGTCATCGCCCTGGGCCGCCAGGGCTTGAAGACGGCCAGCAGCCTCGATCTGCCGCTGGGCATGGTGGTGGGCGGGGTCAGCTCGGTGCCCGAGGCCGACAAGCTGAACGGCATCAGCCTCACCCCGGACCCGGCCCTGCTGTTTTCCCACCTGAAAGGCTTGCTGCCGGGGGTAAGGCGCGTCATCGTTGTCTATAACCCACAAACCAATGAAGCGCTGCTGCGGCTGGCGCGCGAGGCGGCCCGCACCCAGGGCCTGGAGCTGCTGGCGCTGGAGGCGACCGACCTGGCCGGCGTGGCGCACCGTTACGAGTCGGCCTTCGCCACCGCCGACGGCCGGCGCGACGCCCTATGGCTGCCGCCGGATGCGCTCACCGTGGACGAGGGCGTAATCCTGCCCATGGTGCTGCGCGAGTCGTGGAATCGCAACATCGCCATTTTTTCCAGCAGCATCGTCCATGTGCGCAAAGGCGCCCTGTTCGCCCTCTATCCCAACAATTTCGAATTGGGACGCGACCTGGCCACGCTGGCCCTGGCCCGCCTGAACGGCGACACGGCCCGGCGCGGGGTGGCGCCGTTGCGGGCCGTGCGCACGGCCCTCAACACGCGCAGCGCCAGCCACATGGGATTGAATCTTTCCACTAGTCAACAACGTAGTTTTGATGCAATATTCCCCGAACCGTGACCTGAACTCATACTCTATGTTTTCTGGAAACAAATTTCCTTTAGGTTAACTTGGTTCAGCATATATACTACGGCGTACTTTTGCCCCGGGTGTCCACGGGGCGGCTACCGACTGCTTAATGAATAATCAGAACCTTTTCGCCGGCCGCCTGGTGCGTGCCGGCACCGCTTTGCTGCTGGCGCTGGCCGCCGCATGCAGCCCGGGCGCCGCCAGCGCCCAGCGCGCCGAGCCGCCCTCCATCATCGACCTGCCCGGCGCTTCCCGCTCCGACGTGGGGGCGCTGATGGACCGCATCGAATCGGGCACCGTGGCCGTGCCGGCCGCCTACCGTCCCGTCACCCTGGCCCAGCTGGAAGACCAGCTGCGCCGGCCCGAACTGCAGGCGTCGATCGGCAAGGGCGGCACCATCGCCGTGCTGTATCCGAACGTGGAAGAACCGTTCCGCTCGGCCTTCGTCAGCATGATCCAGGGCATCGAGGAGCGCACCAAGCTGCGCGTGCGCAGCTATCCGGTCGACCCGCGGGTCGACACGGCCGAACTGAACGCCACCCTCAAGCACAACGGCACCCGGGTCGTGATCGCCCTGGGCCGCCAGGGCTTGAACGCGACGGCCGGGCTGGACAAGGAAATCACGGTGCTGGCCGGCGGCGTGCTGCTGCTGTCGGAGGCCGACAACGTGGCCGGTATCAGCATGACGCCCGACCCGGCCCTGCTGTTCGCCCGGCTGCGCGTGCTGCTGCCCGAGCTCAAGCGCGTGATCGTCGTCTACAACCCGCAAAAATCGGAGTGGCTGATCAAGCTGGCGCGCGAGGCGGCCCGCAGCCAGGGCCTGGAACTGTCCACCCACGTGGCCGGCGACCTGGCCCGCGCGGCCCAGCTCTACCCGCAGCTGATCGCCGCCGCCGACAACCGCCACGACGCCGTCTGGCTGCCGCACGACACCACCACCGTGGAGGAAGGCACCATCCTGCCGCTGGTGCTGCGCGAATCGTGGAACAGCGGCGTGCCCCTGTTCTCGAGCAACGTGCTGCACGTGAAGAAAGGCGCGCTGTTCGCCATGGTGCCCAACAACGTGGAGCTGGGCCGCACGCTGGCCAGTTCCGCGCTGGGCGTGATCGCCGGCGACAACAAGCGGCGCAGCCTGACGCCGCTGCGCGAACTGCAGACGGCCATCAACGTGCGTACGGCCAGCCACATCGGCCTCAATCTCGGTTCGCGCCAGCAACGCAGTTTCGACTTCGTCTATCCCCAGCCGTGAAGCGTTAGCATCCCCTTAGACTCCTGAGCACGGTAAACATGTTTCGTCACTACTTACGCCGCACCGGATTCCAGCATCAACTGACCGTCATCGTCTCGGCCGCCATTCTGGTGCTGGCCCTGTTCTCGTCGTTCATGAACTCCTGGGAGGCGCGCTCGCGCATGCGCGAGCACTTCATCGGCCAGGGCCAGCGGGTGGCGGAAAACCTGGCCCGCCAGAGCACGCTGGCGCTGCTGTTCCACTCGCCGGAAAACGCGCGCGACGTGGTTACTTCCACCCTCGCCTTCCCCGACGTGGTGGGGGTGCAGATCAGCGACGCCAAACACAAGGTACTGTTGTCCAAGGTGCAGGGCGAGGCCACGCTGGACGCGGCGGCCGGGCGCGGCGCCAGCCTGGCCCATGCCGGCCTGGTGAGCGAAAGCCCGGACGCCTGGCTGTTCGCCGCCCCCGTGTTCGGCGGCCAGGCCGAGGCTTCGCCGTTCGAACTGCAGGAGCGCCAGCCCCAGTTGCTCGGCTATGTCCACGTCCAGTTCGGCAAGGACACGCTGCAACGCCTGACCCTGTCGCTATTGCTGGGCAACCTGGCCATCAGCCTGTCGTTCGCCGTGATCCTGCTGTTGCTGGTGCGCCTGCTCACGCGCCACATGATCAACCCGCTCAACGCCCTGTCGACCCTGATGCGGCGCGCCGAGGCGGGCGAATCGGGCATGCGCGCCAAGCCGGCCGGCCCGCGCGACCTGATCGAGATGGGGCAGGCCTTCAACAAGATGATGAACGTGCTCGAGCAGCGCGAGGCCGAACTGATGGACTCGCGCGACGCGGCCGTCAACATGGCCCAGATGAAGGCCCAGTTTGCCGCCACCGTCAGCCATGAAGTGCGCACCCCGCTCAACGGCGTGGTCGGCATGCTCGACATGCTCAAGGAAATGCGGCTCAACCAGCGCCAGCAGGAATGCGTGGACGTGGCCTGGAATTCCTCGCGCACCCTGATCGACCTGATCAACAACATTCTCGACTACTCGAAGATGGAGGCCGGCAAGCTGGCGCTGGAGGAAGTGGACTTCGAGCTGCGCACGCTGCTCGAGGAAGTGGTGGAACTGGTGGCCCGGCCGGCCCAGCAGAAAGGCGTGGAGATCGCCTACCTGCTCGATATGGCCGTGCCGGCCCGCATCACGGGCGACGCCCTGCGGCTGCGCCAGATCCTCATCAACCTGCTGGGCAACGCCGTCAAGTTCACGGAACAGGGCGAAGTGGCGCTCAGCGTCACCCCGGCCGCGGTGGGCGACGACGCCGGCCTGCGCTTCGAGGTACGCGACAGCGGCATCGGCATGAGCCTGGAGGCCCAGCGCCACCTGTTCGAATCGTATGTGCAGCCCGACCCGTCGACCACGCGCCGCTACGGCGGCACGGGCCTGGGCCTGGCCATCTGCAAACAGCTGGTGGGCTTGCTGGGCGGCGAGATCGGCGTCACCAGCGTGCCCGGCGCCGGCACCACCTTCGTGTTCACCGTGCGCTGCCGGCCCGCCGCCGCCCAGCCGGCCGCACCGGCCGACGCCACCCTGGCCGGCGTCCCCGTGCTGGTGGTCGACGGCAGCGAGCTGGTACGCACCTTCCTGCGCCAGGCGCTGGAACGGCACGGCGTGCGCTGCCAGGTCACCGGTTCCGGCGGCGCCGCATTGAGCGAACTGAAGGCGGCAGCGGCCGCCGGCCAGCCCTACCGCGCCGCCATCCTCGACATGACGGCCACCGACGACGACGGCGCCGACCTGGCGGGCCGCATCGACGCGGCCGGCCTGGGCACGCAACTGCTGGTGCTGGACCGCTTCGGTCCGGCCGCCGGCGGCACCACCATCAGCGGCCACGCCACACTGGGCAAACCGCTGCGCCAGGAACGGCTGCTGGCCGCCCTGCGCACCCTGCTGGCCGGCCGCCCCGCGCCGGAACCGCAACAGCTGGCTCCGGCCGGCCCGCCGCCGGCGCGCCAGTTCCGCGTGCTGGTGGCCGAGGACAACCGCACCAACCAGATGGTGGCTGCCGGCATGCTGGCCATGAACGGCTGCGTGTGCGAATTCGCCGCCAACGGCCGCGAGGCCGTGCAGGCGGCCGAGCGCGGCCAGTACGACCTGATCCTGATGGATTGCAGCATGCCGGAGATGGACGGCTACGAGGCCACGGCCCATATCCGGCTGGCCGAGGAAGCGCTGGGCCGGCGCACCCCGCTGGTGGCCATGACGGCCAACACCCAGCGCGGCGACGCCGAGAAATGCCTGGCCGCCGGCATGGACGACTACCTGGCCAAGCCCATCACCCTGATCGAGCTGCGCCACAAGCTGGAGAAATGGCTGCCGCACGGCAGCGACGCCGCGCCCCATGGCCAGCCGGCCGCGCCGGCCACCGCGCCGGAAGAAGAGCGCGAGCGCAGCACAGCGCCGGCCAGCCCCGTCGACCGCGACGTGTTCGACAAGCTGCGCGATATCCTGGGCGCCACCTTGCCGCACGCCCTCACCCCCTTCCTGGAAGACGCGCCGGCCAGCCTGGACGAACTGGAACAGGCGGTGCACGGCGGCGACCTCGAGACGGCGCGGGCCCGCGCCCACGCCCTCAAGGGTTCGTCCGGCAACCTGGGCGCCACCGAACTGGCCCAGCTGGCCGCGCAGGCCGAACAGCTGGCCATCGCCCATAAGGTGGCCGAGATCGCGCCGCTGCTGCCGCGCCTGCGCGCCAGCTACCACGACGTGGCCACCTTCCTGCACCAGCAGCTGGGCGGCTCCGCCGCCGACGGCGCGCTGGGCGGCGAAGACATGCCGCAGGTGCTGGTGGTGGACGACGACCGCAGCACCCGCAGCACGCTGCGCTACACCTTGCAGCGCGACGGCTTCCGGGTCGAGGAGGCGGCCGACGGCGCCCAGGCGCTGGCCATGCTCAAGCGCTTCCAGCCCGACGTGATCCTGATGGACGCCGTGATGCCCGTGATGGACGGCTTTACGGCCTGCGCCCGCCTGCAGGAACTGCCCGGCGGCAGCGCCATTCCGGTGCTGATGATCACGGCCCTGCAGGACAACTCCTCGGTCGAGCGCGCGTTCGCGGCCGGCGCCAGCGACTACATCCCCAAGCCCATCCACTATGCCGTGCTGTCGCAGCGCGTGCGCCGCATCATCGAAGGCAACCGGGCCGAGAAGCGCATCCGCCACCTGGCCTACAACGACTTGCTGACGGGCCTGCCCAACCGCACCCTGTTCTTCGAGCTGCTGGGCCAGAGCATCGAGGCGGCCGCCGCGGCCGACAGCCAGGTCGCCGTGCTGTTCATGGACCTGGACCGCTTCAAGTACGTCAACGATAACCTGGGCCACGACGTGGGCGACCGCCTGCTGCAGGCCGTGGCCCAGCGCGTGCGCCACAGCGTGCGCAACGTGGACACGGTGGCGCGCCTGGGCGGCGACGAATTCACCGTCGTGCTGAGCGACCTCGATGGCCCCGGTGCGGCCGCCACGGCGGCCCACAACATCTGCCGCATGCTGGCCACCCCGTTCCAGATCGACGGCCACGACATCTTCGTCACCAGCAGCGTGGGCATCGCCATGTATCCGCACGACGGCACCGACGTGGCCACCCTGGTCAAGCATGCCGACAGCGCCATGTACCGCGCCAAGAAGACCAACACCGGCTTCCAGTTCTACGAGGCGTCGATGGAACAGTCCATCTCCGAGCACGTGCGGCTCGAGAGCGACCTGCGGCGGGCGCTGGAACTGAACCAGCTGGAGGTGTACTACCAGCCCCAGTCAAGCTTCGCCACCGGCCAGATCGTGGCCATGGAAGCGCTGGTGCGCTGGCACCATCCGACCCGCGGCATGGTATCGCCGGCCGAGTTCATCCCGCTGGCCGAGGAGACGGGCATCATCATCGCGCTGGGCGACTGGGTGCTGCGCACGGCCTGCGCCCAGCTCAAGGCCTGGCACAACGAGGGCTTGCCGCCGCTGCGGGTGGCCGTCAACCTGTCGGTGCGCCAGCTGCTGCAAAAGGATTTCTCGCGCACGGTGGAAGCGGTGCTGGCCGATACGGGCCTGGCGCCCCACCTGCTGGAACTGGAGATCACGGAAAGCACGCTGATGGAAAACGCCCAGGACACGCTGACCGCCCTGCACCGCCTGCGCTCGCTGGGCGTGCGGCTGTCGATCGACGACTTCGGCACCGGCTACTCGTCGCTGTCCTACCTCAAGCGCTTCCCGGTCGACATCATCAAGATCGACCGCTCCTTCGTGCGCGACGTGCCGCAGGATGCGGACGACGCGGCCATCGTCACCGCCATCATCGCCCTGGCCCACAGCCTGCGGCTGGAAGTGGTGGCCGAGGGCGTGGAAACGGTGGCCCAGCTGCACTTCCTGCAGGCCCGCCATTGCGACCTGCTGCAAGGCTACCACCTGAGCCCGGCCATCCCGGCCGCCCAGTTCGCGGCCCTGATCCGCCAGCACGAAGCGGCCGCCGTGCGCGTCTGACGCCGGCGCAGGCAGCGGCGGGGGCGGTGTGCCCGCCGGACTGCGTGCGGCAACGTGTCTCGTTGGCGCTGCCACTCCTGTCTCGTCTTGTCTCGTTTTGTCTTGTTCCCCCAGGAAATACGGGGCCGGACAAAACGAGACAGAACGAGACAGAACCAGACAGGCCAACGAGACAGCTTGCCGGATGCTCCCGGCTGGCCTACCGCCCCGCCGACCGCCATCTTTCCATCCCTCCCGCATCCCGCCGCCGCCCCGCCTGCCGCCACCGGTCAGTTGCAATTTCGCCACAACGGCATTCATGCTGCATTGCACTATGAAAAACCGCTGTCGGGCCAAATTTCCTTAGAATAATTCTCCTAAATTCTCACGGAATGTCACACTTCCTTTGTTTTTACGCTATCATTGCGCTCCAGAATCATTCGTTACTTACAAACAAATGTAGTTGCTGTATTGCTATTGTGTGTCGGCTCCCCAGATAGCCGATATCGCCTATCCTGAGGAGCTTTACATGTTTGACGCAGTTGAGTTTGAGCAACAAGAAGTCGCATCCATCCCCCGCACCCTGTCCGTCCCGCCCCCGAGCGAACCCGAGGTCATGGACATGGCCGACCTGCTGGTGGCCTACCTGGAACAGCTGGAAATCGATTATGTGTTCGGCATCCCCGGCGGCGCCATCGAGCCGCTGTACAACGCCATCGCCCGTAACCAAAGGCGCGGCGGCCGCTTGAGCCACATCGTGGCCCGCCACGAAGCGGGCGCCGCCTTCATGGCCGACGGCTACGCCCGCGAGACGGGCAAGATCGGCGTGTGCGTGGCCACCTCCGGCCCCGGCGCCACCAATCTGATCACGGCCGTCGCCACCGCCTACGCCAACGACGTGCCGATGCTGGTCATCACGGGCCAGCCGGCCCTGCCCTCGTTCGGCAAGCACACCTTGCAGGAATCGACCTGCACCGGCATCGATGTCATGGGCATGCTGCGCCCCTGCACACGTTACAATTCCCTCGTTTCCCATCCGCTGCAATTGGAGTGGAAATTGCTTACCGCACTGCAGCATGCGACCCGCGCGCCGCGCGGTCCCGTGCACCTGAGCGTGCCGGTCGACGTGTTCCGCACCCCCAGCATGCAAAGCGCGCCGGCCTACCACCTGCCGTCGCTGCTGCGCCCGTCGGCCCTGGTCGACAGCGCGGCCGTGGAAACGCTGCGCACCATGATGGCGGCCTGCCGCAACGTGGTGCTGCTGATCGGCGGCGGCTGTGGCGATGCCATCCACCCCATCCTGCAGTTCGCGGCCCTGAAAGGCGCCACCTTCGTCACCACGCCCGACGGCAAGGGGCTGGTCAGCCCGCAGCACCCGCTGTACCGGGGCGTGTTCGGCTTCGCCGGCCATGCCTCGGCCGAAGCGGCCCTGCGCGACCCGTCCGTCGACCTGATCCTGGCCGTCGGCGCCAGCATGGGCGAATGGAACACGGGCGGCTGGAACGACAGCCTGCTCAACGAGCGCCTGGTCCACATCGACGAATCGGAAGAGCACCTGGCCCGCACGCCCATGGCCCGCTTCCATATGCGGGGCAACCTGCGCTCCATCTTCGACTGCCTGGTCGAGCGCATCCACGCCTGCCGCCAGCAGGCCGACGTGTCGGTCGAACGGCGCCGTGCCGCCCGTGAGCTGAGCGCCCTGACGTGGGATGCGGAAAGCGTGCTCGATGCGCCGGCCGCCTTCCACAGCGAAGCCACGCCCATCAAGCCGCAACGCCTGATGTACGACCTGGGCCGCCTGTTCCCGCCCGCCACCCGTTTCCTGGCCGATGCCGGCAACAGCGTGGCCTGGGCCACCCACTACCTGCAGCCGCGCGACCGCCGCCTGGGCGGCGAACGCCGGCACGAGCAGGACCTGCGCGCCAGTCAGGGCGGCTGGCTGCGCCTGACCACCCACTTCGCGCCCATGGCCTGGGCCATCGGCGCGGCGGTCGGCACGGCGGCCGGCAACCAGAACGCGCCCGTGGTCTGCATCACCGGCGATGGCAGCATGCTGATGAGCGGGCAGGAAATTTCGGTGGCCGTGGCCGAGCAGCTGTGCGTGATCTTCGTCGTGCTGAACGACCGCGCGCTGGGCATGGTCAAGCACGGCCAGCGCCTGGGCGGGGCCGAGCAGATCGGCTTTGCCTTGCCGCCGACGGACTTCGCCATGCTGGCCCGCGCGCTGGGCGGCCGGGCCCACACCATCCACTCGCCGGCCGACATGGCGGCGCTCGACATCAAGGCCATCTGCAACTACCCCGGTCCCACCCTGCTCGACGTCCACATCGATCCGGAGGAAGTGCCGCCCATGAACAGCCGCCTGCGCGTGCTGCAGGAAGGGGTGTAAGCGATGGGTAAGGCGGAACTGTTCCTGGCCGAGAGCGGCCACGCAGCGAGCGTGCCGGCGCACGGCAAGCTGGCCGGCAAGGTGGTGTTGATCACGGGCGGCACCAGCGGCATCGGCCTGGCCAGCGCCCGCCTGTTCCAGGCCCACGGCGCCAGGCTGGCCGTCACCGGCCGCAACCCGGACGGACTGGAACAGGCCGGCGCCGCGCTGGCCGGCCATGCCCTGCTGCTGCGCAGCGACGCCGGCAGCCTGGAAGAAATCGACGCCGTCATGGCCGCCGTCAAGCAGCGCTACGGCCGGCTCGACGTGTTATTCATCAATGCCGGCGTGGCCAGTCCGGCCCCCATCGAGCAGGTGGACGAAGCGAGCTTCGACGCCCAGATCGGCATCAACCTGAAGGGCGTGTTCTTCACCATCCAGAAAGCCCTGCCCCTGTTCGACGGGCCGGCCAGCGTGATCGTGACCACCTCCATCACCAACCGCCTCGGTTCGCCCAACTTCAGCGTGTACGGGGCGGCCAAGGCGGCCCTGCGCTCGCTCGTCAAGTCGCTCGGACTGGAACTGATAGCACGCGGCATCCGCGTCAACGCCATCAGCCCCGGCCCCATCGACACCCCCATGTTCGACCGCCTGGGCCTGCCCGACGCCGTGGCTGCCGCCAAGAAGCTGGCCATCGCGGCCAAATCGCCCAGCGGCCGCTTCGGCAGCGCCGACGAGGTGGCCAAGGCCGCCCTGTTCCTGGCCAGCAGCGACTCGTCGTACATGGTGGGCGAGGAAATCGTCGTCGACGGCGGCATGAGCCTGCTATGAGCGCGCGCGCCCCCACGCCCGACGCGGCCGACCTGATCCACACCCGCATCTGGCACGAGACGCCGGAGCCGGACAATCCCTTCGCCACCCGCAGCGCCCTGTGCCGCGGCTATGACGTGTACGGCCAGCTGGTCGGCCGCGTCCGCTGGGTCGAGATGCTGTATTTGCTGCTGCGCGACGAGCAGCCGCCCCCGTCGGCGCTGGCCATGCTCGAAGCGCTGGCCGTGGCCCTGGCCAATCCCGGTCCGCGCGACGCCTCCGTGCATGCCGCCATGTGCGGCGCCGTGGGCGGCTCGACGGCCGCCGCCAGCCTGATCGCGGCCCTGTCCGTGGGCGCCGGGCGCCACGGCGGCGCGCGCGACGTGCATGACGCCATGGTGCTGTGGCAAGCGTGCGGCCCCGACCTGGCCGCCTGGCAGCGCCATCACGCCGGGCAGGCCGATGCGCCCATCGATCCCTGGCCCCGCAACGAGCGCCTGCCCGGCTTCGACCCGCACGGCGCTTCCACCGCGACCGTGGTGCGCCAGCTGCTCGCCACCCTGGTCACGGTGGGCGGCGACAACGGCCACGGCTACACGGGCTGGCTGCTGCAGCACCTGGACCGGCTCCCCGCCCTGGCCGGCCTGCCGCTGGCCATCAGCGGCGTGGCGGCGGCGGCCCTGTGCGACCTGGGCCTGACGCCGGACGAGGGCGAAATGCTGTATCTGCTGCTGCGCCTGCCCGGCGCGGCGGCCCATGCGCTGGAACAGAAGCACGGCGGCTTCAAGCGCTTCCCGTTCTACCCGGTGGAACTGGCCGCGGCCGGGGTGGCGCCATGAGCGGCCCGGACCTGCTGCGCCAGCACGCCGGCCGTCTGGCCACGCAGGTGGGCGCCTGCTATCCGGGCAGCCATGCCGTGTTCCGCGGCCACGACCTGCACCGCGACCTGCGCGAGCTGGACTGGGTGGAGCTGTATGTGTTCGGCATCACGGGCCGGCGCCTGACGCCGTCCCAGGTGGCCATGCTGCACGCGATCTGGGTCTGCACCAGCTATCCGGACGCCCGCCTGTGGAACAACCGGGTGGCGGCCCTGGCCGGCAGCGCCCGCAGCAGCGCCAACCTGGGCATCGTGGCCGCGCTGGCGCTGTCGGAAGCGACCGTCTACGGCGGCCAGGCCGGCATGCGCGCCATCGCCTTCCTGCAAGCGACGCGGGCGGCCGTGGACGGCGGCGCGGCGCTGGCGCCGCTGGTGCTGGCCGAAGCGCGCGCCCGCCGCGTGTACGGCTACGGCCGGCCCATCCATGCCACCGATGAACGCTTGCCTTGGATCATGGAACTGGCCCGCCAGCACGGCCTGGACGAGGGGCCCCACGTGCGGCTGGCGTTCGAAGTGGAAAAAGTGTTGCTTCCACACTACCCACAGTTGCGTATGAACTACGCTTCCCTGCACGCGGCCCTGATCGCCGACATGGGCCTGTCGGCGCGCGAATACCAGCTGCTGCGCATCCCCACTTTCCTAGCAGGCATGCCGCCTTGCGTGGTGGAGGCGGCCGAAAAGCCGGAAGGCGTGCTGTTCGCCACCCCCTGCAGCGGCGTCGCCTATGCCGGCCTGCCCCGGCGCGAATGGCCCGCCAGCGTCACTTGACGCTTGATATTTTGAACATAAGTGAGTTTTGGCACGCTACAATGCAAAAACTCATCTACACAGGAGACACGATTTTGAAGTCGTCGCATGCGTACCGTTTCTGCCTGGCAGCCGCACTGACCGTTCCCGTTGCCCTGGCCCAGGCGCAACCGCAACCCTCCAGCGAAGAAGAGGAATTGACGCTGGTTTATGGCGACAACGACAGCGTCAGCATCGCCACCGGCAACGTCCAGGCCCTGCGCCGGGCGCCGGCCGTGGCCTCCGTGATCACGGCGGCCGACATCGCCGCCATGGGCGCAACCGACCTGGACCAGGTGCTGGAAACGGTGCCCGGCATCCACGTGGCCCGCAGCGCCAACAATTACGCGCCCCTGTACGTGGTGCGCGGCATCTTCGCCGCCTACCTGCCCCAGTTGCTGGTGATGCAGAACGGCGTGCCCGTCACCACCATTTACCAGGGCAACAAGGGCAATCTGTGGGGCGGCTATCCGGTCGAACACATCGCCCGCATCGAAATCATCCGCGGTCCCGGCTCGGCCCTGTACGGCTCGGACGCCTTCTCCGGCGTCATCAACATCATCACCAAGAGCGCGGCCGAGACCCAGGGCACGGAACTGGGCGCCCGCGGCGGCGCCTTCCACACGTACGACGGCTGGGTGCAGCACGGCGGCAAGGCCGGCCCGGTGGACGTGTCGGCCTATCTGCGGGTGGGCCAGACGGACGGCTTCAAGAGCATCATCGACGCCGACGCCCAGAGCCGCAACGATCGCCTGTTCGGCACCCATGCCAGCCTGGCGCCGGGGTCCGTCAACGTGGGCAACAAGGCGGTGGACGCCAACCTGGAACTGGGCTACGACAAGTGGCGGGCACGCTTCGGCTACAAGCTGCGCGACGACCTGGGCACGGGCGCCGGCATCGCCTCCGCGCTCGACCCCGTGGGCCAGCAGAAAAGCGAACGCATTACGGGCGGCGTGAGCTGGGCCGATCCCCAGTTCCGTCCCGACTGGGGCCTGGGTGCCAGCCTGAACACGCTGCAGTACATGCAGCAGATCCCGGTCGACTTCCAGCTGCTGCCGCCGGGCACGGTGCTGCCCAGCGGCGCCTTCCCCAACGGCATGCTGGGCGGGCCGGACACCACCGAACGCCAGGTGCGGCTGGCCGCCTACGCCGACTACACGGGCTTCGAGCAGCACCGCGTGCGCATCGGCGGCGGGCACGACGACCTGAATATGTACCACACCCACGAGACGCGCAATTTCACCTATGCGCCCAACGGCGCGCCCATCCCGCTGCCGGCCGTGGTCGATTTTTCCGACACCAATCCCTTCATCTTCCCGCAACACCGCCGGCTCGACTACCTGTACCTGCAGGATGAATGGAATCTGGCCAAGGACTGGAACCTGACGGCCGGCGTGCGCCATGACCGCTACTCGGACTTCGGCGGCACCACCAATCCCCGCCTGGCCCTGGTGTGGGACGCCAGCTACGACCTGACGGCCAAGCTGCTGTACGGCCGCGCCTTCCGCGCCCCGTCCTTCAACGAGAGTTACAGCATCACCAACCCTGTCGCACTGGGCAACCCCAACCTGCGGCCGGAAACGAACGGCACGGCCGAAGCGTCGCTGGCCTGGCAGGCCCGCGCCGACGCCCTGGTCAACGCGACCTTCTACCGCTACGACATGCGCAACATCATCCGCACCGTGCCCAACGCGGTGGCCGGTACAGGCGCCACCTACGCCAACACGGGCGACCAGACGGGCCACGGCCTGGAACTCGAGTCGAGCTGGACGGTGAACCGCGACTTGCGCCTGCTGGGCAACTACGCGTGGCAGAAATCGGTCGATGCGGCCACCGGCCGCGATGCCGGCTATGCGCCCCACCACCACCTGTTCGGCCGGGCCGACTGGCAGTTCGCCGGTGCCTACCTGCTCAGCACACAGCTGAACTGGGTGGCCGACCGTCACCGCGCCGCCGGCGACGCGCGCGCCCCCATCGCCGACTACAAGACGGTGGACCTGAGCCTGTCCACCCGCCACGGCCGTGAGCAGTGGAACTTCACGGCCACCGTGCGCAACCTGTTCAACGCCGACGTGCGCGAACCGAGCCTGGCGCCCGGCCTGGCCCTGCCGCACGACCTGCCCATGGCGCCGCGCGCGCTGGCGCTGCAGGCGGTCTACAAGTTGTAAAAGGGAACGGGGCGGCGCGCTGCGGCGCCTGCCCCGGCCGCGGCCAACGCCCACCCAAGCCCGGCCCCGTGGCCGGCGCATTCAGGTCGCGGAGCGGTTTTCCGGTATCAGCCACCAGCCCAGCTCCTGCCGCACCCGTTCCGGCGGTGGCGGCGGCGTATGCTCGCTGCGGCGGCGTTGCATCAACTCGCGCACGGCCTGCTTGGTCGGGTGCGTGGTCTGGGTCGGCTGCTGTTCCATGATCGCCTCACTGGCTGTAGATCACTTAGTGATACTGTACAGCACCATCATGCGCCGTGGCGTACGCCACTGATGCGACAAACAGCAAGCCTTGCACCCGCCTATTCCCCCATTTCCTGACTTGCCGCATGCTGGCGCGGCACGCCGCTTGCCAGCAGGCATTCCGCACGCCGTCGCGCCATGGCGGGCCCGACACTGTTACAATTTTGCGAGCGGGCGGACCGCCGTATCAATTGCCGCGCCGAAAACGGTTGTGCCCTGGACAATTCACCGGTACGATCGATGATTCCAGGGCAATAAAAGTTACTCTCTTGACAATTTCGCCGCGCACCGCCCCAGCCTGCGCGCGACGACAGGCATGGCACCGTCGGCGCCGAAAGGAGCAGCATGTCCGCACCGCCCGTCCCGCCGGCCAGCAGTGCGCCGGCCGAAGCGCATGCGCCGGCCCGCGTGGCCGGCGCGCTGCGCCTGCAGTTCGCCGCGCTGCTGATCGTGGCGCTGGCTGCCCTGTGGGGCTTTACCTTGCTGGCGCTGGACCGGCGCGCCGAGCTGGACCTGGCCAGCGCCGAGGTGGAAATGCGCGGCCTGTCCCAGGCCTATGCGGAAAATACCCTGTCGACCATCAAGCGCATCGACCTGATCCTGCTGGAGCTGGCCCGCACCTGGACCCTGCACCCGGACGAGTTCGAGGCAGACATCCTGCGCCACCAGCAAGACGTGGACGACGTGGCGATCCAGGTGGCGGTGACGGACCGCAGCGGCCTGGTGGTGTACTCCACCATCCAGCGTCAGGGGGAGCGGATCAGCCTGGCCGACCGCGAACACTTTCTCGTGCACCGGGAAGTCCACAGCAGCAGCCTGTTTATCAGCAAGCCCGTGCTGGGCCGCGCTTCGGGCAAATGGTCGCTGCAATTCACCCGGCCCCTGCTGCGCGACGGCCGCTTCGACGGCATCATCATCATCTCCGTGGCCCCCGAGCTGTTCAGCCGCTTCTACGACACGCTGTCCATGGGCCGCCACGGGGTGGCCGTGATTGTGCGCGACAGCGGTGAAATCATGGCCCGCGCGCCGGACTGGCGCGAATACATGGGCCGCTCGCTGCCGATGGCGCCCTACCTGGCCCCGGGCGCCCCCCTGCTGGGTAATTTCCAGAAGGTGGCCGTGCTCGACGGCGTGCCCCGCCTGTATGGCTACCGCAAGCTGCCCCAGTACCACCTCAATTTCGTCACCGCCCTGCCGCTCGATGAAATCCTGGCCGGGGCCCAGCGCCAGCGCCAGGCCACCTTCGCCATCATGACGGCCGTGTCGCTGGCCCTGGCGGCCATGACCTGGCTGATCCTGGGCAGCGTGCGGGCCCGCGACCGGGCCGAGCAGGCCCTGCGCCTGGCCAACACGGAACTGTCGCTGGCCGGCAGCGTCTACCAGCACACCAAAGATGCCGTGATGGTGACCGAGATCGACGGCACCATCATTTCCGTCAACCCGGCCTTCACGGCCGTGACGGGCTACAGCGCGGCCGAAGCGATAGGACGCAAACCCCGGCTGCTCAAGTCCGGGCGTTATGGACGCGAGTTTTACCGCGCCATGTTCGAGCAGCTCAGCAGCACAGGCCAATGGCGCGGCGAACTGTGGAACCGCCGCAAGGATGGCGAGTCTTACCTGGAATGGCTCAGCGTTTCCCTCATCAAGGACGCGGCCGGCAAGCCGCTGCGCTATGTGAGCGTGTCGAACGACGTGACAGAGCTGCGGGCCGGCGACGAACGCATGCGTCACATGGCCTTCCACGACCCGCTCACCGGCCTGCCCAACCGCGCCCTGCTGCTCGATCGCATGACCCAGGGCATGAGCGCGGCGGAACGGGACGGCCGCGGCCTGGGCGTGATGTTCATCGACCTCGACAACTTCAAGCCCATCAACGACACCCTGGGCCACGAGGTGGGCGACCAGCTGCTGCAGGAAGTGGCCCAACGCCTCAGCCACGGCGTGCGCCAGTCCGATACGGTGGCCCGCATCGGCGGTGACGAATTCGTCGTGCTGCTGGAACAGGTGGACGACGGCGTCACCTACGTCAACGTGGCCGAGAAACTGCTGGCCAGCCTCAGCCTGCCCATGGTGCTGGGCTCCCACACCTTGACGGTGGGCGCCTCGATCGGCATCGCCTGCTATCCGGCCGACGGCCCGGATCCCGCCACGCTGTTGAAACACGCGGACGCGGCCATGTATGTGTCCAAGGCCAGCGGCCGCGGCGCCTACTACTTCTACCGGCCCGGGATGACGGTGCAGTCCACCCAGCGCGCGGCGCCGCCCGGCTGAACTTCGGCTAAACTTCGGCTGAACTTCGGCTGAACCCCGGCTCGACGCCGGCCGTCAGCCGGCCGCGCCGTCCACCCGCGCGCTGCTCAGATAAGGCAGGTACACGATCACGTAGGCCACGAAGGCCACCGTCCAGCACGCGGCGCTCAGCAGCAAGGCGCCGTCGCGCACGCCGTCCGTGGTGAGGGCGGCCAGCACACGGACCAGCGCGCCGCCCTGTATCAGTGCGAACATGGTGAACTCGGCCCGGCCCGCCTTGAGCGGACGGCCCGTGTGACCGAGCGTGGTGCGCGTGATCATGCCGATGATGAGGCCGGCCATGGAACCGACCGTCAGCGCGTGGAAGGCGGCACTGGTGGGCAACCAGCCCAGCGCGGCGCCGGCCAGCAGGAAGCAGCCCACGGCGATCCAGGCGTACGACAGGTGCAGCACCCACAGCAGCGGCACGTGCCACACCTTGTGCGGCTGCCAGCCGGCCAGGCGCACCAGCACCAGGGCGCCGGCGGCCAGCGCCAGCGGCGCCGTCAGCCAGCCCGGCAGGCCAGCCACCCAGGCCAGGCCGGTGGCGGCCAGCAGGCCCAGTGACACACGGTCGCGCATGGGGCGCACCACGGGGTCGGTGCCGGGCGCGCCGTTGCGGGTGAACATGGGCAGCACACGGGTGCCGATGGCCGATTCCATGACGACGATCACAAGGATGGCCGCCTGTACCGGCGCCGCCTGGGCCAGCGTCACATAGCCCAGCGTGGCGGCATGGAACAGGGCGTTGGCCACGGCCAGCAAGGCCAGCAGGCCGACCAGGAAGTAATTGCGCTTGTTGTTGGACTGCTGCATCACGCGGAACAGAGGCCAGGCGGCCAGCGGCAGGAACAGCCAGTCGACGGCGGCCGCCAGCGCCGGCGGCGCCCACAGCATGGCCAGCCGGCCCGCCAGCCACAGGCCGGCCAGGGCCGCCAGGTGGCCACGCACGGGCGTCCACAGGCCGGTCCAGTTGCGGGCGGCGGTGAACAGGAAACCGATCACCACCGCCGTCACCATGCCGAACACCATCTCGTGCATGTGCCAGCCGGCGTCGATATGGGCCGCGTGCAACACGCCGTAGTACTGGGCGATCCACAGCGGGATACTGAGCGCGGCGAACACGGCCGCCAGCAGGTAGAACGGGCGGAAGCCCAGCCGCCACAGCGGATGGGCCATCTGCCAGGGGGCCGGCGTGCTGGCCGGAAGAGGTTCGTCTATGTGTAACAGGCTCATGATGGATACTCGCTGATGCTAAGGTTGCAGGCCGCTAGTGTGGTGTTGCATTCTTGGGGCCGCTTATAAAAATGATGCGTTTGCGCGCCAGGCTAGGCGCCAACCGGAGCGATAGCGAGCTATCGCGAGGATTGGCAACCCCGCCTTGGCGCGACGCATGGCACGCAAAGGCGCATTTTTATGCGGCAACAAGGATGCAACACCACACTCCCCGCGCGGCCAGCGCTGTTTAGGTCAGGCTGGCCCGCCCATTGTGTGTGCGGGCGCAACCCTTGTGAAGGCGCCCCGCGCAAGCGGATGATTTGAATCAAGGAAAACAAATTTTCCGGCCGCTACGCCCGTTTCCGTATCGACGCGGGACGCCGCTTCCCTTACGCTACAACTTCCCGACGTCGCCGCGGCCGATACGCCGCCTGCGCCGTCCCCTGATTTCTTATGAAGGAAGTTCGCCATGCAAAACGCTACTTTGAAAATTGACGGCATGAACGGTGAAGCTTGCGCCGACCTCGTCACGCTCGTCCTCAACAACATCACCGGCGTGAGCGACGTGCGCGTCTCGCTGCTCAACAGCCAGGCCAGCCTCAAGTTCGACGAGCGCCACACGTCGCAACCCTACCTGATCAACAGCCTGGCCCGCGCCGGCTACCAGGCCCGCTCCGGCGAGCAGGCCGAAAAGGCCGGCGGTTGCTGCGGCGGTTGCTGCGGCGGCTGACCGCACAGGCGGACGGCCCCGCCGTCCGCGCCTTGCCTGCGCGGCGACCATCCCTTGGCCGCGCATGGATTGCACCGCACCGTGACATCGCCCGTTCTTTGCCGTGCTTTGCCCGTGCTTTGCGCACTGATCACTGGATTACCATCCAGCTACCATAGGCCCGCCGTCCGTTCATCATCGGACGAGCAAGCGCCGGCACCCGCCCGGCGCCTGACGGCCCGCCTCCAGCAGGCGCCTAGCGCTCGCCGCCGGCGCCCATCAGGCGATGCTCGACGGCGAACACGGCCGCCTGCACCCGGCTGCTCAGCTTGAGCTTCTTCAACACGTTCTGCACGTGGATCTTGACCGTGCTTTCGGCCAGGTCCAGCGAGCGGGCGATCAGCTTGTTGCTCTCGCCGCGCGCCAGGCAGGCGAGGATTTCCTTTTCGCGCGGCGTCAGCTTGTCGATTTCGGACGCCACCGGCGCGTCGCTGCCGCCATGCAGCTGGGCCACCAGCTTGGCCGTCATGGCCTCCGCCACCACCGTCTCGCCGGCCGCCGCGCGCCGGATGGCCCGCGTCAGGTAGTCGGCGTCGATATTCTTCAGCAGGTAGCCCGAGGCGCCCGCCTTGAGCGCCACCGACAGGTCGTGCGCATCTTCCGACACGGTCAGCATGACGACGGCGCTCTCGGGGCAATCCTGCAGCAGCAGCTGCAGCGTTTCCACGCCCGACATGCCGGGCATGTTCAAGTCCAGCAGGATCACCTGCGGCTTCAGTTGTTGGGCGCGCTTGATGCCCTCCACCCCGTCGGCCGCCTCGCCCACCACGGCAAATTCCGGGTTACGCTGCAGCAGCAGGCGTATGCCGCTGCGGAACAGGGTGTGGTCGTCGACCAGCAGGACGGTGATCGGGTTGCTGCTAGCTTCCATTGTGGCTGTGCCTCTCTGCGATTGGGTAAAAGTATGGCTAAGGTGCGGGCTCAGGTGCGGGCTCAGGCGGCGCGCCGTTGCTGGCGCGGCAGGCGCAGCGTGACGGTGGTGCCGCCGCCGACCACGGAGCTGACGGCCAGCTGGGCGTGGATGCGTTGCGCCCGCTCGCGCATGATGTGGATGCCCACGTGGCTCTCGCCCTTGCCCGGCAAGGATTCGGTATCGAAACCGGCGCCGTTGTCGCTGATGCTGAGCACGAAATCGTACTGGTCCTGCAAGCGCACTTCGACCCGGGTAGCCATGGCATGCTTGCGCACGTTCGACAGCGCTTCCTGCACGATGAACAGCAGTTGCAGCTGCTGCTCGCGGGGGAATGGCGCGCCGTCGCTGTCGGCCACCAGCACGGCCTCGATGCCGCTCTGGCGCTGGAACTTGTCGATGGTCGTTTCCAGCGACGTCACCAGGTTGCCCTGCTCGAGCCGGGTGCGGAAATTGTGCAGCAGTTCGCGCACATCCTGGTAGCTCTCCTCCACGCCCGTGCGCAGCAGCGGCACGATCTCGGCCACGTCGCCGAACTGCTGCTGCTGCACCGACTGGTCCAGCATCTGCACCTGCAGGTTGAGGAAGTTCAAGCCCTGGGCGATGCTGTCGTGCAGGCCCTGGGCCACCAGGTTGCGCTCTTCGGATATGGCCATCTCGCGCTCGCGCGCGGCCAGGCGCTGGTTCTCGATGGCCGTGCCGAGCAGCTGGCCCAGCGTTTCCAGCAAGGCCGTCTCACGCTGGTTGAAGGTGACGGGCTTGCGGAAGTGCAGGTTGAAAAAGCCCAGGTGCTGGCGCTGCGCATAGATGTGGAACACGGACACCGTGACGAAGCCTTCCTGGTGGCATTGCAACTTGTGGCTGTCGTCGATGCGGCGCAAGTCATGCACCACGGCGATCTTCTTGGCCACCGCTTCGCCGCACAGGCAGTCGCCCACCTTCAGGCAGTGCTCGGTCTTGACCAGCTGGTCGGAGATGCCGTGGTGGACCAGCATGTGCAGGTTGCCGCGGATGGGGTCGAGCACGCGCACGGAGCCGCCGTCCGCATGGAAGTAGGCGCTGATGCGCTTCATGAAGCCGTCGCACAGCGATTCGGCCGGCTGCGGCTGCTGCAGGAAGGCGGCGCTGTCGTACAGCAGCGCCAGTTCCCGGTTCTGGTCTTCCAGCGCCGCCGTCTTGGTCTGGACCAGCTGTTCCAGGTTGCCGTACAGGCTTTGCAGCTTGTCGGCCATCAGGTTGAAGCCCTGGGCCAGCTGGCCGAATTCGTCCTGCGTGTCGACCGGCAGCCGCACTTCGAAATCCTGCTCGCGCATGCGCTCCATGCCCTCCTGCAGGCTGGTGACGGGATTGACGATCAGGTTGAACATCAGGTAAATGATGGACACCGTGCCCACCATGGCCAGCGCCAGCAGCAACAGCTGCGAGGCCCGCAGCCAGAAGGTGCGCTGCTCGCTGTCCTGCTCGATCAGCTGCACCAGGCCGTTGACCTGGATCACGAAGCGCTCGGCCTGGGTATGGAAGGCGCGCGTGTCGGCCAGGCCGGCGTCGTCGCGCTGCAGCAGGGCCAGCGCGGCCGGTTGCAGTGTGTCGTGCCAGCGCTCGTTGACGGTGGTGAAAGCGTTGCGGATGGTGGCCGACGGCGGCAGGAACAGGGGCCGCTGGGGGTCGCCCTGGCGCAGCTGCTGCAGGGTCTGTTCGATGGCGGCCAGCTGGTAGCGCGCCTCGTCGCGGGCGGCGCTGCGGGCGCCGGCGTCGGCCAGTTCGCCCATGACGAAACTGAGCCGGTAGCTGTTCATGCGCAGGCTGCCCGTGACGTTGATGGCGGCGGCGCTGCCCTCGAGCTGCCACGACAGGAACAGCGTGGAGCCGATCACCATCAAGGCCACCACCAGGAAACTGAGCAGCACGCCCACGATCTTGGTCGACAGCTTCTGCCAGGCCGCAAACAGGTTAGGCGCGCCCATCATGCCCGCCCTCCGCGCGCCCACGGGCTAGCGCCCGGTGCGCGTTGCGCCCGGGTCCGGCCCTGGTCCACTACTTGTTCCATCCTGTCTCCTCTCATTGCGGCATGGCCGCCCCGGCGCTCACCGGGCACTGCCCAGTATACACGCGGCGCGCCCGGCCGCCGCCTTGTCCGCCCCGTTCAGCCGCCCGTTTGCGACATGAAGCGGATAATCTTTTCCGGCTGGCGGCCGAAATCGTGCTGCTGCGGCTTGAGCTCGATGGCGGCGCGGATCGCCTGCTCCAGTTCCGCATCGCTGGCCCCGCCCCGCAGCAGGGGCCGCAGCTCGAATTTTTCCTCCTGCCCCAGGCACAGGTAGAGCGTGCCATCGACGGCCAGCCGCACCCGGTTGCAGGTGGCGCAGAAATGCTGCGACATGGGCGTGATGAAGCCGATGCTGCTGCGCCCGTCCGGCGTGGCCAGGTAGCGGGCCGGGCCGCCGCCCAGCTCCAGCGCCTGCGGCACCAGGCCGAACTTGTCCTGCAAATGGCGCTGCACCGCGTCCAGCCCCAGATAGGAGGCATCCTTGCCCGTCGCGCCCATGGGCATCACCTCGATCAGGCGCAGCACGAAGGCGTGGCGGATGCAGAACTCCACCATGGCGTCGATCTCCTGGTCGTTCACGCCGCGCATGGCCACCATGTTGATCTTGATGGGGTCGAAACCCACCGCCTTGGCCGCTTCCAGCCCGGCCAGGATCTGCGGCAGGCTGTCGCGCCCCGTGATGCGGGCCATGCAGTCGCGGTCCAGCGAATCGAGGCTGACGTTGATGCGGCTGATGCCGGCCATCTTGAGGGCGCCCGCGTGGCGCGCCAGCTGGGTGGCGTTGGTCGACAGCGACAAGTCTTGCAGCCCCGGCAACGCCGACAGGCGGCTCGCCAGTTGCGGCAGATGGCGGCGCATCAGCGGTTCGCCGCCCGTCAGGCGCACCCGCCGCGTGCCCAGCCGCGCGAACGCGGCCACCACCCGTTCCAGCTCGTCGAAACTGAGCCAGTCAGGCGGGTCCTCGAAATCCTTGAAATCCTTGGGCATGCAGTACGTGCAGCGCAGGTCGCAACGGTCCGTCACGGAAACGCGCAGGTAGTCGATGGACCGGCCAAAGCGGTCGCTTAACATCGCAGCCTCCAGTTCATATTCAATAGGGAAATTGTAGCGGTCCGCCCGCCGTTTGCCGATGGCCATGACGACTTAGGCCGTCTAGTCCATAAGCACTAGTCCGCCATGTAACGCCAACAAGTGTTATTTCTCCATTGCAATTAGTTGCCTAATAGAATATTATTCTATTAAAGTAACATCGTCGCGCCCATGCGCCCTGCCCGGCGCAACGGCTGCACCCGGCGCGCCCGCCATCGCGTCCATGCCATTCGACCTAGGAGCCCCGTTTGACCTCGTCCGCCCCCACTACCTGGATACCCACCGTGCCCGACGCCGCACTGCGCGCCGATTTAACCGGCCTGGCGGCCGACGGTGCGCTCAGCTATACCGAAGCGCTGCAACTGCTGGCCGACGTCACCCGGGACGGCACGCTCACCGCCGCGGAACTGCAAGGCTTGCGCACGGTGGCGGCCCACTTGAACAACGGCTTGAAGACATCGAGCTACGTGGCCGACATCTTCCTGCAGGCGGTGCTGGGCAACCCGGCCAACGTCAGCTGGCATGGCGGCGCCAGCACGGCGACGCCGCTCGGCAACCTGCAGGCTGGCAGCACAGCGGCCCAGCTCAACGCACTGACGGCAAAATGGTTCCTGGGCAAGGACCTGCCCGACCCGACGGCGCTGACGGACGGCAAGCCCGACCCGGCCCAACCCCACTACGCGACGACCACGGGGCCGTTGTACGGCAGCAGCGGCGCGGCCGCCATCGTCGACGTGGCACAGGGCGCGGTGGGCGATTGTGTGGTGTGCGCCAGCATGATAGCGATGGTCAGCAACCACCCCGACCTGCTGCGCTCGATGATCGTCGATAACGGCAATGGCAGCTACGGCGTGCGTTTCTACCTGAATGGCAACGAAGTATGGGTCACGGTGAACGGCCAGTTGCCCGTCAACGCCAATGGCGCGCTGGTCTACGCGCACAATGGCGCCCTGCAGGAAAAGGCGCTGTGGGCCCCGCTGATCGAAAAGGCGTACGCACAATTGAGCGAGACGGGCATGGTCGGCCATCCCAAGGTCAACAGCTACGCCAACATCGACGGCAACACGACCGGCATAGTCCTGCCTGCCATGACCGACGGCAACGTCACCTACTATTCCACCGAGGCCCTCAACTGGACCAACCAGAAGGCTGCGCTGGTGCGCGCCCTGGCCGAGCACCGCGACGTGGTGCTGGAGACGGCGAGCAATGGCCGCACCACCTACGACAGCGCAGGGCAAACCTTGCTGGTCGGTTCGCACGCGTTCGCGATCCTGGGCTACGATGACGCCACCGGCAACTTCATCGTCCGCAACCCCTGGGGCAACAGTAGCGCCCGCCAGGACTGGAAGGCCCAGTTCGAAGTATCGATGCTGGACATGTGGTTCGAAGGCGGTGCGGTGGCCGTCGCGAACGCTGGCGGCATACCAGTGATCCAGCCGGCCGCCACCAGTTTCCATCTGGGCCTGTTTGCGCAGGTGGCCGTCGCGCCCCTGTTCTCCGTCGTTAATCCCGACGCGCTGCCGGTGAGCCACTACCTGTTCCACGTCAGCGGCGACGGCAGCTTGCACCTGAACGGGGCCACCGACCTGGCCACGGCCCAACAGCGTGCCGCCGGCGACGTCGTGATCGCTGCCGCCGACCTGGCCAAGCTGCGGTTCGGGGGCACGATGATGTCCGGTGACGCCACCCTCTCCATCCAGGCCCAGCTGGGTCAGCAGTGGAGCGCGGCCACCGACGTCGCCTGGACCTTCGACGCCTTCTCCGGCGATACCCTGCTGCTGCCCAAGGCCAACACCACCGTCGCTCCCGGCGGCAGCGTCGCCCTTGCCAGCCTGTTCCAGCTCGATGGCGCCAGCTTCGACCAGACCATCTATTCGGTACTGCTGCGGCCCGGCGAGGGCGGCAGCATCGAACTCAATGGCGCGCACAACCTGTGGACCGGCGCCGAACCGGGACAATACGAGTTCAGCGCCGCCGACATGAAACTGGTCAGCTACCGGGCGCCGTCCAGCGCCGGCACGGTCCAGCTGCTGCTGGACGCCTACCATGGCCACGGCTGGGGCGGCGACCAGCAAGTGCTGATCCATGTGGGCGGGGCCGACGTGGCCCACACGCTGCAAAATTACGCCAACGGCCAGTTCGCCGCCATCGGCGCCGTATCGGACAGCGCGGCCGCCATCTTCGAGCAGCTCGACGGCCTGCAGGCGCTGCTGCGCGCAGGACGGGCCAGCGCCATCGAGGTCAACGACAGCGTCCCGCAACGGCAAACCATCACCGCCGCCCAGTACGCCCAAGACCGCGGCGTGCTGGCCACCCTGTCCGGCAACTACAGCGTGACGGTGACGGACGTGGCGCCGACGGACGTGGGCCAGCTCGGCGCCACCCTGGGCAGCCATCTGGCCGCGGCCACGGTCAGCGGCAGCGCCGCCAGCGTGCTTGCCCATCTGGACGGCCTGCAGGCATTGGCCGCCCAGGGCAAGCTGTCGGGCGTACAGCTGACCGACGCCCAGGCGCCGGCACTGGCGCTGACGGCAGCCCAACTGGTGGCCGACGCCGGCGTACTGCATGCCATCGCCACGCCCTACCGGCTTGCGGTGGCCGGCGTGAACGCCAGCGTCGCCCGTTTCGTGGTCCAGCAAGATGCCACCCGCGCAGAGCAGGCGCGCGATCTGCCGCTCGTCGCCGGCGCCGCCATCCCGGCCGGCACCAACGCCGTGATCGGTTTCCAGAGCGCCACGCTGGGCCAGGGCTACCACGCCGTGGTGCTGGACCAGGCGCGCGACCATTACGCCGTGCGCCTCGACGGCACGGGCCAGCTCGAGATCAGGAACGTGGCGGCCGGCGATGCCGACTTCGGCAAGGCCGTCACCATCACCGGCGCCCGCTACATCGTGTTCGACGGCGCCCGCACGGGGACCGATGGCAATTACCCGGACATGTATTTCATCGCCGACGGCCACGACGCCGCCGTGGCCGAACTGTACGTGGCCGCGCTGGGCCGCCTGCCCGACCTGGCCGGCCTGGAATACTGGGAAACGGCGCTGGCCAGCGGCGCCACGCTGTCCGACATCGCCGGCGCCTTTGCCGCCTCCGGCGAATTCAAGACCCGGTTTGCCGCCGCCAGCGCGCCCGACCACGGCGGCAGCGGCGACCAGGCCTTCGTGACGGCCCTGTACCAGAACGTCCTGCACCGCGCCCCGGACAGCGGCGGCCTCGGTTACTGGCTGAACGCACTGGCCAACGGCGGCAGCCGGGCCAATATGCTGGTGGCCTTCGCCCTGAGCCATGAGGATGAAGCCAACACCCACGCCATGCCGGGCCACCAGGATGGCTGGCTGATCGACACCGGCAAGGGCGGTTACGCGGATGGCGCCATGCTGCTGGCCGCCCGCACCGTGCTGACCCAGGGCCTGGCCAACGGCAACGTCAATACGGGCTTGATCGACCCGGCCACCATCGGCGCCGGCGTCACGGTGGGCGGCGAGACACTGAGCGCAGCCACCCTGACCCTGGCACGGGGCATGGCGGCCCAAAGCGTCACCCTGTCCGGCGCCATCGTCAAGCTCCAGGTCCACAGCGACGGCAACCAGGTGTTCAGCACCGGCCACGCCACGATCACCACCGACGGCGCCGGCAACACGGTGCACACGGCCGGCGCCGACCGGGTCGACCTGCTGGGCGGCAGCGATACGGTGATCACCAATTTCCTGCCGGGCGCGGGCGCCACCTTGCACCTGTCCTATGGCGCGGCGGCAGGCCAGCCCACCCTGCTGAACGGCAGCGCCAGTCATGTGGCGGGGGCCAGCCTCAATTTCGACGCGGCCCACGGCTACGTGATCCAGGTCGGCAGCATGGGCGACGGCTCTGCCGCCGCCGCCGCGGCCGCCATCAACCGCGCCTACACGGCGGCCGGCACGCTGGCCGAACATGCGACCTTCATCGGCCAGGACGCCGGCGGCAATACCCAGGCCTGGCTGTTCGGCCCGGCGGCCGCGGGCGCGACGGCCGCGGCCGACCACAACGGCAACCTGCTGGTGGACGCCGGCGAACTGCTCCACCTGGCCACCCTGGTCGGCGTGAACACCAGCCAGCTAGGCGCAGCCGACCTGGCCTGATGGCCCATGGCGCGGCATGCCGCCGCGCCGCCTCTCCCAAGCCAGTTCGAAAACGACAACGGCGTCCGCGCGTACGCGGACGCCGCAGCGTCTCCCCTGTTGAATCTGGCCAGCCGGCTTATTGCACCAGCGGCGAATCGGCCCCTTCCAGCTCCACCCCTTCGATCTCGGCCTGCCCCACCAGGATGTGCAGGTACTGGTGCAGCGCGCGCTGCCACGACTGGCGTTGCAGCTCGTCGGCGATCTGGGCCTGCACGGCCTCGAACGGCAAGGCTTCGCCTTCGATGCGGCGCATCGCTTGCACGATGTGCAGGCCGAAGCGCGTTTCGAGCAAGCGCCCGGCCAGCTCGCCCGGCGCCAGCCGGAACAGCAGCTGTTCGAATTCGGCCACGCACTGGCCCCGGGCCAGCTGGCCCAGGCTGCCGCCCACGGCACCCGACGGGCAGTTCGAGTACTGGCGCGCCAGTTCCTCGAAACGCTCGGGATGGGCTTGCAGCTCGGCCAGGATCAGCTCGGCCGTCTGGCGCACCAGGTCCAGCTGCACGGTCGGCGTGACCTGGAACAGGATGTGGCGCGCCTCGACCAGCGCACCGCTCGAGAAACGCGCGATCTGGCTCTGGTAGTAGCGGCGGCACGCCGCCTCGTCCACTTCCGGCACCCGCACTGCGCGCTCGAACAGCGCTTCCACGCGGGCGTCGTCCGTGTCGCCGGCGATGCCCAGCCGGTCCGCTTCCTGCAGCAGCACCTGGCGCAGCACCACTTCGTGCACGGCCTGCTTGAGGGGATTGGCTGCGTCCTTGTGGTGCGGCAGTTCCTGCTCGATGGCGAGGTCGCTGACCTCGATTCCGTTGACGGCGATACCCATGATGTCTCCTGTCAGATCAGCGGGTACGAACCAGCTGGAAGGCGCGGCCCAGATAGCCGACCGCGCCGAAACCGCTCCACACGTGCACCAGCCGGGTGAACGGGAAGATCACGAACAGCGACATGCCCATGAACAGGTGCAGCTTGAAGATCAGCGGCGCCGTTTCGATGAAGCCGGCCGCGTCGCCGCGGAAGGTCACCACGTGCTGGGCCCAGGTCATGAGCAGCACCATCATGTGGCCGTCCATGTGCGAAGCCGAGGCGCCGATCGAGATCAGGCCCAGCGTCAGCGTGACCAGGATCCACAGCAGCACGATCTTGTCCTTGAAGGTGGTGACGGCGCGCACGCGGTCGTTGGAGAAGCGGCGTGCCAGCAACAGCAACAGGCCGACCATGGCGCACGCGCCCATGATGCCGCCAGCCGTCATCGCGATCAGCTGCTTGGTGCCGTGCTCCACGCCCAGCGCGTCCCACACGGCCACCGGGGTCAGCAGGCCGGCCGCGTGGCCGAAGAACAGGCCCAGCACGCCCACGTGGAACAGCGGGCTGCCCAGGCGCAGCGCGCCCCCGTGCAGGGTCTGGCTCGATTCGGACTTCCAGGTGTATTGTTCGCGGTCGAAGCGCACCAGGCTACCGAGCAGGAAAACGGCCAGGGCGATGTAGGGATAAATCCCGAACAGGAATTGGTGTAAATAGTTCACGGCAGTCTCCTTCAGGCACGCTGCGGCGCGGCGGCCGCAGCCTTGGGGTAAAAGTTAATCGGTTGCGGGCCGCCGGCCAGCGTGTTCTTGAGCAGCGGCTCGACGCCGTCGGCACCGGGGCCGAAGGTTTCCAGCGCTTCGTCCATGTCGCGCACGGGCGGCTCGCTCAGTTCCTCGGCCGGCACCGGGCTGTCCGCTTCCAGCAGATCGAACAGCGCGGCGTACGGGCTGGCGTTGGCCTTGAGCTTGCGCCCCAGGTAGGCCAGCACGTGGACCGCGTCGCCCAGCAGGCGCAGGCCCTCCTCGCGCTCCTGCTGCGACAGGAACTCGAGGAACAGCGGCACATAGTCCGGCAGGTCGTTGCCGACCATTTCCAGCCCATGCTTGCTGTACTCGCCCAGCAGGTCGACCATGGCTTGGCCGCGGTCGCGCGATTCGCCGTGGATATGCTCGAACAGGTGCAGCGAGTGCGAAGGATTGCGGTCGAACGTGGCCACGTACTGCTGCTGCAGGTCGATCAGCGGAGTGCTGGCCAGGTGCGTGAACAGCCCTTCCAGGCCGGCCTGCCAGTCGGGCCGGCCGGCCAGCTCCTGCCGCAGTTCCGGCAGCGCGTCGCACAGTTCCTGCTCGGGATAGAGCAGCAGCGCGGATAAGACTTGATAGCTTTTCATGTTGCTTCCTTGGTATTCGGTGTGCTCACAGGTGAGCGGCGGGGGGGGGGGGGGGGGGGGGG